>NZ_JAESDL010000015.1:0-96390 GCF_019249625.1 Hydrotalea lipotrueae
TTGCAACTTTTAAATTTTTATTGCAACAATATTTTTAATCGAACATTGAAAATTACTTTTTGAGGGTTGACTAATTACGCTAATACAAATACCTGCAATCTGCTATTTGCAGTATATAGAAAGCAGTTATATTAATAAGCTTTTAAGCTAAAATGAGTTAACTTTAAACAAAAAAATGATGGATACCAATACAACTACTTTATTCGAATTTTTTGAAGATGCCAAAAAAGTGTTGCAGGATTATGTGAACATACAAATAAAAATCTTTAAATTAGAATTAATAAAAAAAAATGCAACCATTGGTGGCCTTTTGCTTTGGATGCTGATTTTTGTATTTTTATTTTTTGGTTTGTTGTTGTTTGCTGGATTTGCATTTAGCTTTTGGATGGGTGCCTTGTTACAAAATATTCCGGCGGGCTTTGCCATTACCACCATTATTTTTTCAATTTTAATTGTACTGATTACGCTTTTCAGGAAACAGTTGTGCATCAATCCTTTTATTAAAATTATTATACAACAACAAACCATCGATTTAGACGATTAAATAATGTAGCCCAATACAGTTATTTCTATTGATTCATTCAAAAAAAAATTATGCCACAGCCAACAAGCATCCGCAATTTATCTGAATTAAATGAAGCCATTCATCAATTAAAGCAACAAAAAAAAGAAATGGAATCAACCATTGCATTTAAATGGGAAATACTGCAGGAACAATATCCGGTATTGATTAAAAACACAATTTTCAAAAAATATCCCATACTCAAAAAAGGAAATATCTTAATTACTTTACTGGGCATTCCGGCCATTCAACAAAATGTTGAAAAGTGGTTACTTAAAGCCGGAACAAAAGCTGAAAACCTGGTTGACAAATGGATTGATTATTTGTTGAACAAAAAAGAAAGCAATACTTCCGTATAACGGACTTAACAAAATGCTAATAGACTTGTTACTTAATTTAGTTCAGCAAATCTATTCGGCATGTATCGGAAACAAACCATAGGAATTTTGTGTATTCTGGCGTTTATTACCTTATCTGCCACAATAACGAAACGTGATGATGATACAACCCCACAGCCCGAGCCTATACCACCCCAGCAACAGCAGCTGGGCAATGCACAAGAAGGTTACGAATATCTAATTACAGGCAATTATGTTAGCAGCGGGTTTCCGTATAAATTTTACAGAATTATTGCCGGAAAAGACAAGGATAATTACCTGAAACGTACCGGGAAAAATGCAAATGTTCCCTTTAGCTTTAATGTTATTAAAAATGAACAGGGAATTGATATTGTTGTGCCTAACTGCCTGCAATGCCATGCTCAGGTTTTCGACAAACACCTGTACGTGGGTTTAGGAAATAGTTTTATTGATTTTAGCAATACTAAAAAACAAAATACCATTCTAACCAATACTACATTCAAATTTTTAAAAGCAATTGCACCTAAACAATTTGAAGGAAGTAAAGCCATTGTACAATCTTTTAAAGCTATTTATCCCAACTTACAAACGGAAGTAAGAGGTGTAAATGCAGCCGATAGATTAGCGATGTTGTTAGTAGCACATCGCAATCCGGTTACCCTACAATGGAGCGATAGTAATTTATTAACTGTTCCCGATGAAGTGGTACCCACCGATGCACCAGCCTGGTGGTTATTGAAAAAGAAAAATGCCATGTTTTATACAGGTTTTGGCCGTGGCGATTTTGGTAAATTTTTAATGCTGAGTAATATTTTAACCGTAAAAGATACTACTGAAACTGCTGAAGTGTACAAACATTTTGCAGATGTGTTGGCATATATACAATCTATTGAACCACCTAAATATACAAAACCCATTAATCGGGAATTGGCCATGGAGGGCGAACTTTTATTTACTACCAAATGCAGCAAATGTCATGGTACTTATGGGCCCAATGGCTACTACCCTAACTTGCTTATTCCTGAAAAAATAATTGGAACAGATTCACTGCTTTTTAAAACAAATCAACAAAATCCACAGTTTATTCAGTGGTTTAATGAAAGTTGGTTTGCAACTAGTAATCATCCTGCAAAGCTGGTTCCTTACAATGGATACATTGCACCGCCATTAGATGGGATATGGATAACGGCCCCCTATTTCCATAATGGTTCTGTGCCTACATTAGAAGGTGTACTCAATAGTAAGAAGCGGCCTACATACTGGAGCAGAGATTTTAGAAAACCCTCTTACAATTATTCCACGGTTGGATGGAATTATACAGCACATAAAAACGCCGGTGGCAGAAAAGTGTACAACACTACTCAGCCGGGTTATGGTAATTATGGTCATAATTTCGGCGATGATTTATCTGATGCAGACAGAAAAGCTATTATTGAATATTTAAAAACTTTGTAAGCCAAAAAAAGTCTAACCATGACATTAAAAAAATTAAATATAAACAATTTATTTTTACATACATTTTATTTATAAATCATTTTATCAGCGAAAGTAAATTAGTAATGAAAAAGAAATAATGACTTTTTACACAATTACCTTAATATTATTGTATAAAAAACACCCTATCTTTTCAATAGAATAATGAACAGGAAAAAATCAATAGGTTATACACTAATTGCTGAATATTTTAAAAGCAATCATCAAAAGCCTTTCCCATTTCAGGAAATGACATGGGATGCCATTAATAATGGTGAAAGCGGTTTAGTAAATGCACCGACAGGAATGGGTAAAACATTTGCAATTTTTTTAGGAGCATTGATTCAATTCATTGATCAGCATCCGAATGAATTTCATACAAAACGCAACAACGGACAGCAATTACTTTGGATAACCCCTTTAAAAGCATTGGTAAAAGATTTAGCCCGTGCCATGGAGAATACATTAGATTCTTTACAAATACCTTGGCAAGTTGGTATTAGAACCGGAGATACCACCACACAAGAACGATTACAACAAAAAAACAATTACCGGAAATTTTATTGATAACACCCAAAAGTCTGCACTTATTACTTTCGCATACACAACACACACAATATTTTAAAACATTACAAATTATTTCTGTAGATGAATGGCATGAATTGTTGAGCAATAAAAGAGGGGTTCAGGTTGAATTGGCCCTATCAAGGTTAGTTGCCTTACACAAGGCACAATCAAAAATTAAAATAAACAAAAATATTTGTATTTGGGGGATCAGTGCCACTATTGGTAATTTGGAAGAAGCCAAAAATGTTTTACTACTACCACTCAAAAAAACGGGCAGCATTATACAAGCGCAACAAAGCAAAAAAATTCATATTCATGCAATTATTCCAGATGAAGTAGAACGCTATCCCTGGGCGGGTCATCTGGGATTGAAATTAGTACACATAATTATTCCCATTATTGAGCAAAGTAATTCTACGCTTATTTTTATTAATACAAAGAGGGATGATGGAAATATGGTATCAAACCATTTTAGAAACTGCCCCACATCTGTCAGGAGCTATCGCCATACATCATGGCAGTATTGAAAAAGAATTAAGGGTTTGGGTTGAAGAAGCTTTACACCAACAAAAATTAAAAGCTGTTGTATGCACGGCAAGTTTAGATTTGAGAGTTGATTTTAAACCGGTAGATACTGTTATTCAAATTGGCTCACCAAAAGGAATTGCCCGTTTTATGCAATGTGCAGAAAGAAGCGGGCACCAACCTGGTGCAGCTGCAAAAATTTATTTTTTACCTACCCATTCGTTAGAGTTAGCTGAATTAGCAGCATTAAGACAATGCATACAAAAAAATATTTTGGAAAACCTAACATCCATTGCTATTGTGTTATGATGTTTTGGTACAAGACCTATGCACCCCGGCTATTGGAGCAGGTTTTTATGCAGATGAATTATTGAATGAAATAAAACAAACGTATTGTTACCAACAGTTATCCATTGACGAATGGAACAATATACCACTATATTTAACCAATGGCGGTAATGCATTTCATGAATACGACGCTTTTAAAAAATTAGAACAGGATGAAGAAGGAAAATATGTCATTAAACACAAAAAAACAGCCCTGCAGCACAGAATGCATATTGGCACCATTGTGAGTGATGCCATGCTAAAAGTAAAATAGATGCATGGAGGCTATTTAGGTGTAATTGAAGAATGGTTCATCAATCGCCTAAAGGTGGGCGATAGTTTTGTATTGGCCGGGAAAAATGTAATACTCGTAATGATAAAAGATATGGCGGTATGGGTTAAAAAATTAAATGCTACCAACACCATTATACCCAGTTGGATGGGTGGCTGAATGTCGCTCTCTGCCAATTTAGGGGAACAACTGCGACAAACATGCGCAGATGCCTTAGCAATAGGGAGGAAATGAAAGCTTTGCAACCATTATTTCAACTACAGCAACAGCTATCCGTTATTCCACAAATACAGGAAATATTGGTTGAATTAATTCAGGAGAAAAAAAGTTTCCATATTTTGGTATATCCTTTCGAAGGAAGGTTGGCTCATGAAGCCATGAGCGCAATAATGGCATACCGACTTTCACAAAAAACACCCATTTCATTTTCTATCGCCATGAATGACTATGGATTTGAATTAATGTGCGATGAACCAATTGAGCTGAATGCTCAAACTATTCAAGCTTTATTTACTACCGATGAACTCTTAAACGACTTGCAAAAAAGTGTGAATGCCAGTGAAATGGCAGCAAGAGCATTTAGAGATATTGCTGTAATAGGCGGATTGATTTTTCAGGGATATCCGGGACAAAATAAAAAAACCAAGTATTTGCAGGCTTCTGCTTCACTGTTATTTAAAGTATTGAATGAAGATGATCCTCAAAATGTATTATTACAACAAGCTTACAAAGAGGTTTTTGAAAAGCAAATGGAAGAAGTAAGGTTAAGAACGGCATTGCAAAGAATTCAACAATCCAATATTATTATAACACAACCCAAACAATATACACCCTTTAGTATTCCTATTATTGCCGATGGGTTAAGCCTCAACCATTTATCCTCAGAAAAATTAGAATACCGAATAAAAAAAATACAGCAACAGCTTTTACAATAACAACTGTTGCTGCATCCAATCAACTATTAATAAATCAGGTATTTGCGTTGGGTAGTGTATAAAATAATGAATAACAATAAAAAAGCATATCCAAAATAAGCAGTCCAACCGCTAATAGAAGCCATTCCTAATAAAATAACGGTAGCAATTACCGGGAAAAGTTCACCAATTAGCCACATATAGTAGCCCTGCATTTTCAGCTTACGCATATCTATTGCACCTAAAATACATAATATAGCACCAATTAGGGTAACTACCAAAATGGGCAACTTGTTGGTAGCTGCTTTTCGCATTAACTCCATTGCTTCAGGAGAGTAAAAACTTTTGGCAAAATCGGGTAGTTTGGCAAAATCGGGGCTATTCATTAATTTCTCCATCGCCGCTAAACTTTTTTCGGCGTTGATGTATTGGTATATGCCGGATAAAATAGCAATACCACTCCCAATAAAAGTTAAAATAGTTAATACCTTCAAGCTGCCATATTTAGGCGCCATTGGCATGTCTGGTTGCAGTTGAGTGTCGGTCATCATATTATTTTTTTTGTTGCAATAAATATAATACACCCCTTTTATACAGCAAAATTTAGTTACATAAAATTATGGCATTTGTTGATACATTTGTTCCTATGCAGGCGCCATATTTATTTCAATTACTTGATCAGCACCTATGGTTATCATCAGAAAAATGTATGTTTTGGAAGGAAGAAGCAACTCTCATTCTTTCTGATGTACACATTGGCAAAACCGGGCATTTTAAAGAAAATGGCATTCCGGTTCCGGAAGCTTTGTTTAAAGAAGATATGTATCGGCTGTTTCATGCTATCGCTGTTTTTCAACCCAAAGCAATTATGGTAGTTGGCGATTTATTGCACAAAAAAAATAATGAAGATGCGGCGCATTTTTTTAAGTGGAAATCTGATTTTGGAAACATTCCATTTCATTTAATTAAAAGTAATCATGATGTGCTGCCGGAACAATGGTATGCCGATGCAGGTATTATATTACATAACGAATGGTTATACAAAGCACCATTTTTATTAATGCATGATATGGCAGATATAATTCCGGAAAAATACAAAAATGCTTATATCATTTCAGGACATATTCATCCGGGTGTACGTGTAAAAATTACTGGAAAGCAACATATTAAATTACCCTGTTTTTATTTTGGTAAACAACATGCCATCCTTCCTGCATTCAGTAATTTTACTGGTGTTGCTGTTGTTAAGCCCGGCAAAAAAGAAAAGGTATTTGCCATCGCCAATCAACAAATTATTCCTATAGCATGATACAAATTGCTTTTCATCCATTATATGCACATGCATTACCTGTGGGTCATCGCTTCCCAATGGAAAAATATGAATTAATACCGGCACAGTTAATGCATGAAGGTACTATTAGCAAAGAAAATTTATTTTATCCGGATGAGATAGATGATGAAATTGTTTTATTAACCCATGATGCGGCCTATCTTCAAAAATTGAAAACGCAAACACTAACTGCTGCAGAGCAAAGAAAAATAGGGTTTCCGCAATCGCCTGCTTTAACTAAAAGAGAATGGATAATAACACAAGGCACCGTTTCCTGTTGCCATGCTGCACTAAAAAATGGGGTTTCACTCAATGTGGCCGGCGGTACGCATCATGCTTTTAAAGATCATGGAGAAGGCTTTTGTTTGTTGAACGATTTTGCCGTTGCTGCCCATTATTTATTACAACAAAAATTAGCCAACCAAATTTTAATAATAGACGTGGACGTGCATCAGGGGAATGGAACGGCATCAATTTTTAATAACCATCCCGAAGTATTTACATTTAGCATGCATGGAGCGCACAATTATCCATTCAACAAAGAAATTTCAGATATTGATTTGCCTTTGGCAGATGGAGTGGATGATACAATTTATTTGAAACAATTGTATGAAGCATTGGAGTTTTTGTTGCCAACAGTAAAACCCGATTTTGCATTTTATCTTTCAGGCGTTGATGTACTGGCTACTGATAAATTTGGAAAATTGAACATCAGCATACCAGGTTGCAAAAAAAGAGATGAAATGGTATTTTACACACTGAAACAACAAGGCATTCCCGTTGTTGTAGCAATGGGTGGCGGATATTCACCCCACATTCGCACCATTATTGAGGCGCACTGCAATACATTTAGAACTGCCTTACATTTGTATTAATCTGTTTTTTTTCAACTGGTTGTAATCAATAAAATAAATAAACTTTGCGGAAATTTGGTTACTGAGTGGCGATGAAAATGATTGTACTAAATTATTAATGTATTTATTGTATTGTGTTCCATCAATGGTTACATCAGGTCCAATTGCATTTTTCCAGGCAACAATTAAACGACTTCCTAACCGAAAATCCCAGGTATAAAAAGCATCTACATTCAATGCATTAAAATTATCATCGTAGCCGGGTTCAAGTGGCCGTTCTAAATCCTGAAAATATCCTTCATTATTTACATTAAACATTTTTACATAATGCACTTTACTCCAATAATGCCTAACCCTAACAATCAAATTCATTCTTGCCTGAAAATTATAAATTACATTCAATACATTATCCATACGCTCTACCCTGCGTTGCCCAATTACAGGTGCATTGGTAACGACATCAAAATGCGACCAGCCAAATTCACCTGCATCAAATTCTTTTTTACTGTTTAAACTAAGCGTAAACTGATTGTTGAAACGGTATCTAATTCCACCGCTTACTACTGAGTAAGGAATGGCATCTTTATAATCGTATGCAGAGGCATAACCAACTCCATAGTTAAAAAAGAATTTTCTTCTACTATCTGAACTACCGAAAATGCCTGCAAAAGCATAAGGTACTCTTTTGAGTTTGGTACCCGGCATTCTCAGTTCAAAATAGTCGTTACTCCAAATTGGGCTACCCGACACTTCTAATGAAATATCATAAAAATTCTTAAATACTTTTAAGAAACTGGCATTGTAATTCAAACTGCTGAAGGCATAGGGTTTATAGAGGTTTTGATAATTAATGCTAAACCGATAAACTTTAAAGTTGTAACGCTTACCGGGTTTGTATTGATTATAGGAAACAGAGCCAAAATAACTTACTTCGTTGGGTGCTTTCAAAAATCCTAAATCGTTTGGATCGTATTGATCGCTTTCAATATTATTCATAATATTCCATTGCCACAAACCACTTACTTTACCAAAACTATTTTTTAATTTAAACCCATTGTGCGCAAAGAGGCCGCCCACCGTGCTAAAAGCAGCCTTCGACTGCAGATTATATTTGTTCTCTTTATCAAATAAACTAAAATCTACCACGCTTACATTGGCCATTTTATCGCCGCCACGCCTCAATACATTGGCATTGGTAAAAGTAATACTGCTTCTATTGGCCAAAGCCTGATCTAAAACAATAATATTATAATTTGATAATGGTTCCGTTTCAATACGGTGTAACTGCCCACTCTTATCTTTCAAGCCGGCATACATGGGTGCTGTTATGCCATTGAAAATTCCAATGCCTAAATTATGCCTGGTTCTGCCGGAGAATTTTGTAGCATTGTATAATTGTGTTAAAGATGGATTTTGAAGAATGGTATATCCGCTATCTGTTGCCAACTGATTAATACTATCATACAATCTGGGCGTTTTCCCAACCCTGCGGGAATAAAAAATCCCTGCTTTATTAAACAATTCGGTTCCTTCAGTAAAAAAGGGGCGGTTTTCTGCAAACTGAACTTCATAAGGAGAGAGATTCAATATCACATTATCACTCAATGTTTGTCCAAAATCGGGTACCAAAGTCATATCTAAAGTAAAGCTTTCATTCACACCATATTTTACATCCATTCCGCCATTATGAATGGCATTTTGAATAGTACCGGTAGCAGTGGGCACAGTGCTGTAACCTGCAGAAATGTAAGGCAGAAACGACAACCGCAACGGGGGTTCTAAACTTTCTAATCCGGTTAATAATCCAAATTGATTCACTAATCCGGAAACGGTTGGACTTACTTTATTCCAATAACTGGATTCATTCAGCCGGCGAATAGACCGGTAAAAATTAATACCCCATTCCTGTACCTCTTTCTTTGCAAAACGAAGACTCATGTATGGAATTTTCATTTCTACAATCCAGCCATCAGCAACAATACTTACATGGCTATCCCAAACAGCATCCCAATTGTAATCCACCCCATTATTGAAAGTATTGTTTCCTGAAAGCTTCGCGTCACTTTGCACATTAGCAGCCGTTACACTAAACATGAATGCATTTTGGCCATCATGATAGGTATCAAAAGAAACTGCAAATACATCCACATCCTGCCTTTGTTCTCCATCCCGTAAGGTGAATTGTCTTCTTATCAGTTTTGGATCATCATACAAATATGCAGCAATATAAATAGCCGAATTATCGTATATAATTTTTACAACTGTATTTTTAGATGCAGGCAACCCAAATTCTGGTTGTGTAATAATAAAATTGGTGGCTGCCTCTGCTGCAGTCCATTCCGGTTCATTTAAAATACCGTCAATTTTTATGGAATGTTGCGTTCTAAATGCCTTTACCTGTTTTACCTGTGCCTGAATGGTAAAATTGATGAACAATAAAAATAAGAATAATGTAATTTTTCCTTGCATGGGTTCATACTCCTTCACTCCAAAACTAAATAGAAATGAAAAGCGCAGAGTACAATTTTAGGATGAATGGCAAATAATGAGTGATGTAACAAATACAAATAAAAAAGCCGTTCTAAAAAGAACAGCTTCTTTCATTCATAAAAATCATCCATCATTATCCAATATCCAAGCCTAATTCAGTTTCTTTTTTAAAGTAGAAACCTGTGCCTGTAAATTATTCACCATACCTGCCAACTGATTTACATCCCAGCGCTGCACTGTATTGGCTTTTTGTAAAATAAACAATGCTTTCCATACTTCCAGAATATCATCCGTAGCTACTGCATAGGGTTCATATATTGGATTATCGCTCACCAGCGTTAATTTATTTTTGGCACGGTTATTTTTTAAAATTCTTTTGTAAACAATACCATCTTGTTTAGACAGTACCACATAAGTATTGCTGGATTTTACTTCTTCAATATCCTCTACTTTTTCCCCAACAATTACACTGCCGCTGGGTGTAGGCAACATACTATCACCAATTATTTCAAATGCACGATATTGGCCGGGCGCCAGCATGGGTAGGGTAAACGTGTTGAGTTCGTCTAAAAAATCGGTATCTGCATAACCGGCTAAATAACCGGCTGCAGCTTTTACCGGAACAAAAGAGATGATAGCAGAACCCGAGGATGCCATTTTTAATTTTCTTCTTTGCTCCAGATAACTGCTTCCTTTTGCAGCGGATAATTCTTTTAAGAGTAATTCATCCAAACTTAGTTTAAACAATTGTGCTACATCTTCCAGCACTTCTAATTTTGGTTCGGCTCTTTCTTCTTCATATGCACCAATTAAGGAACGTTTTACACCTAATTTCTGTGCAAATTCTTCCTGAGTATAGCCTCTTAATTTGCGGAGGTATCTTAAATTTTTTCCGGCAAAACTCATAAACTAATGATTTTAGCCGCAAAATACTAATTTTTTTAGTTAACAAAAAATATTTTTTTATTTTCTTTAAAAATATTTTCATTTACCAGTTTGCCCGGGCCGATGGAGAAACACTTAAATCGGAAAACTGTTCTGCCAGAAATTTGTAATAGGCAGTTATAGCAATCATGCCTGCATTATCGGTACAATATTCAAATGCCGGTATAAAAGTATCCCACCCGTTTTGTTTTCCCATCATTTCAAATGCAGTACGCAGGCCTTTATTGGCACTAACACCGCCAGCTATGCATAATTGCCTGATGCCGGTTTGGTGAGCTGCTAATTTCAATTTTTGTAATAATATTTTAATAATAGTAGCCTGAATAGAAGCACATAAATCGTTCAAATGATTGGCAACAAATTCAGGTGACTGCTTCTGCAGAAAATAAAGAACGGATGTTTTTAACCCGCTAAAAGAAAAATTGAGGCCGGGCACCTGTGGTTCGGCAAACTTAAAAGCGGTTGCATTACCGGTTTGCGCATGTTTATCTACCAAAGGACCGCCGGGATAGGGCAGGCCTAATAATTTGGCGGTTTTATCAAAGGCTTCGCCCGCTGCATCATCAATGGTTTCACCTAACACTTCTAAATGCAAAGGGCTATGCGCCAACACAATTTGTGTATGTCCCCCACTTACCGTTAAACATAAAAATGGAAAACCCGGTTTTCTTTCACCAATTAAATTGGCCAGAACATGCGCCTGCATATGGTGTACTGCAATTAACGGTTTATTTAAACCCAATGCCAGCGATTTGGCAAATTGGGCACCTACCAGCAAACTACCCAATAAACCCGGCGCCTGTGTAAATGCAATGGCATCGATGTCAGCTAACTGTATTTGCGCTTTTTTCAATGAAGCTTCTACAACAGGTACAATATTTTGCATGTGTGCACGGCTGGCCAATTCAGGAACCACGCCACCATATTGTGCATGTATGGATTGATTGGCAATAAAATTAGACAGAATAATTCCATCAGTACAAACTGCGGCTGAGGTTTCATCGCAGGAAGATTCAATAGCTAAAATAGAAACAGACACAGATAAAAATTTTGGCAAAAGTACAGGCTATTTGCTTCGTATGGCCACAACAGGATCCATTTTTGCGGCAATAGAGGCCGGAATAATACCCGATAAAATTCCCAATACAATACAAATACTCAATGCCAATACAATGATGTTGGGTGCTATAAAAATAGGAAAAGGTAACACCTTACTCAGTGCCATGGTAAGTATCCAAACCAAAAACAAACCGAGTAATCCGCCAATCACACATAAAAATGCACTTTCTAACAAAAATTCGGTTAAAATAGTGCGTTTTTTGGCACCAATGGCTTTTTTTAATCCAATTTGGCTGGTACGTTCCCGAACGGTTACAAACATAATATTGGCTACACCAAAAGCGCCCACCAATAAACTTAAACCGGCTATAGCCCATCCGCCCAAATTCAACGAACCAAACAATCCGTTTAAAGAATTACCCAACAAATTCACATCATTCAAAGCAAAATTATCTTCCTGCTGCGGACTTAACTTCCGTTGTTGCCGCATAATGCCCTTCAACTCATCAGATAAACTGGCTGTAGCAATATTGTTTTTTGCCTGCACCATAATAAAAGGGCTGCTTTGTTTAATATTGTAAATAGAAGCAAAATATCGATAAGGTAATAAAATACAATCATCATAATTAAATCCGCCCAATAAACTATTGCCCTGCTTTTCCAGCACACCTACAATGATGGCTTTGTGGTGGTTAAAATCTATTTCTTTACCAATTGCTTTTTCAGCATTGCCAAACAATTCTTCAGCTACTTTATTGCCAATTACTGTGGCATTGGTGCCATAGGTAAAATCGTAATCGCTAATGTAACGTCCAACCGCAACGTTAATAGATTGTATTTTATTAAAATCTTCTGTAACACTGTAAATGTTTGTATTGGTTAAACTATTGTCACCATACGATAAAGTTGCATTTTGCGAGGCAAAAAATGCCATTGCATCAGCCAACTCGCTTTTAGCCTGAATAAACTTCATTTCATCATAAGTTGGAGTTGGCCGTTTTACGAACTTCCACCAGGGGTACTCTCCGCCCCCGCCATATTCCCATTTATCAATATAAATAGTATTATTACCCAAGGTTTGCACCTCCCCTTTTACCTTTCGTTTTAAACTATCTACCGTAGCCAATACGCCAATAATGCAAAAAATACCGATGGTGATACCGAATAACGACAAAAAAGTACGCAACTTATTTACCCTTAATTCCTGAAGAGCCATTTTAAAACTGTTCCAGATAATGGTGAGCAATTTTATCATAAACCAAATGTAATGTGTTATTTCACATTTTTTCAAATTATTGGTTCAGCGTATATTAATAAGGATGAGCGCAATAATTCAACAATGAACTGAATTTAAATTACTACAATAAAGCCGGGCATATTTTTTTCAAAGCAAATAAAATTTCAAATTGTTAAACAAAGGTTGTGTTTACATCATTAAAATGCAGTAAAAATGGTATTCTTCGCTTCTATACATCAACAAATACCAACAAATACTGTTATTTGAATAAATGCATTTTGCAAAAAATAAAAAAATCATTTTGTTATAGCATTGCTGTGAATTGTATTTTTGCAAAGATTTTTTTTTCAACTTCAATTCTGCTATATGACCTGGAAGCAAGTGTTTACCTCTTCGGTAGGAAAAAAATTAGTAATGGGTTTAACAGGGGTTTTCCTGATTTTGTTTTTAGTAGTGCATGCCGGTTTAAATGCCTGTATTTGGGCAGATGATGGCGGTATTATGTTTAACCGAGCAGCTAATTTTATGGGTAGCAATATTGTACCCCGAATTTTAGAAATTGGTTTGTTCATTTTTATATTTCTCCACATTATTCAGGGTTATGTTTTAGAAGCGGGTAACCGTAGTAAACGTAAAGTAGGTTATGCCATTGCATATGGTAACCGAGGTAGTAAGTGGTACAGCCGCAGTATGGCTATTTTAGGAACCATACTTTTATTGTTTTTTATCGTACACTGGAAACAGTTTTGGATACCCTCCAGATTTACCGGTGTAGAAGAAGTAACACTGCCCAATGGGTTGCAGGTGCATAATTTATATGCACTCATGCGTGATACTTTTTCGCAGTTATGGGTAGTTATATTCTATGTAATTTGCTGCATTAGCTTAGGTTACCACTTAGCACATGGCTTTCAAAGTGCATTTAAAACTTTAGGTGTACACAATAAAAGATACCAGCAAATGCTCACTTCATTTGGGTATGGTTTTGCCATTGTGATTCCTGCCATTTTCGCATTGATGCCAATTAGTTTTTATTTTCATTTAATTAGCTGATTGAAAAAATATAATAGCAAAAAGGAACCGCTTCATTCAACAAAAGAAGTTTTCCTTTATAAAAAATACCAATTTTAATCTACAAAAAAGTAGTACCATGTTAGAATCAAAAATTCCTGCCGGCGCTTTAGAACATAAATGGACCGATTATAAAGGACATTGCAAATTGGTAAACCCCGCCAACAAACGGAAGTTAGAAATTATTGTAGTAGGTACCGGTTTAGCCGGAGCCAGTGCTGCTGCCAGTTTGGGCGAATTGGGTTATAAAGTAAAAGCTTTCTGCTTTCAAGATAGTCCGCGTAGAGCACATTCTATTGCTGCACAGGGTGGAATTAATGCGGCCAAGAATTACCAAAATGATGGTGACAGTGTTTTTCGTTTATTTTATGATACTGTAAAAGGTGGCGATTACCGCAGCCGAGAAGCCAACGTATACCGCCTTGCCGAAGTAAGTGCCAATATTATTGATCAGTGTGTGGCACAAGGCGTACCCTTTGCCAGGGAATATGGTGGTGTGTTAAGCAACCGTTCATTTGGCGGTGTGCAAGTACAAAGAACTTTTTACGCTGCAGGGCAAACCGGTCAGCAATTACTCATTGGTGCCTATCAGGCTTTAGAACGCCAGGTGGCATTGGGCAATGTAAAAATGTATGCCCGCCATGAAATGCAGGAAATTGTGGTAATTGATGGGAAAGCAAGAGGTATTATTGCAAGAGATTTGATTTCCGGAAAATTAGAAAGACATTTCGGCCATGCGGTACTATTGTGTAGTGGAGGTTATGGTAACGTGTTTTATTTGTCGACCAACGCAATGGGTAGCAATGTAACTGCCGCCTGGAAAGCGCATAAAAATGGCGCATTATTTGGCAATCCCTGTTTTACACAAATACATCCTACCTGTATTCCCGTAACCGGCGATCATCAAAGTAAATTAACCTTAATGAGCGAATCATTAAGAAATGATGGCCGTATATGGGTTCCCAAACAAAAAGGAGATACGCGTAAAGCCAGCCAGATACCTGAAGAAGAAAGAGATTATTATTTAGAAAGAAGATATCCTGCATTTGGTAATCTGGTACCTCGTGATGTGGCTTCCAGAGCTGCAAAAGAAAGATGTGATGAAGGATACGGTGTAGGCTCTTCTAAACAAGCAGTTTATCTTGACTTTAGTGCCGCTTTTGAAAGATATGGTACAACAGAAGCAGGTATTCACGGTATCGATAATCCTTCAAAAGAGCAAATTATATCACTCGGCAAACAGGTAGTAAAAGAAAAATATGGTAATCTTTTCGATATGTATGAAAAAATTACCGGCGAAAATCCTTATGAAGTTCCCATGCGCATCTACCCTGCAGTACACTATACCATGGGTGGCTTGTGGGTTGATTATGAATTAATGACTACTGTAAAAGGATTATATGCATTGGGTGAAGCTAACTTCTCTGATCACGGTGCCAACCGCTTAGGTGCCAGTGCCTTAATGCAGGGCCTTGCCGATGGTTATTTTGTAATACCCTACACCATTGGAAACTATCTGGCAGACGAAATTTACAACAAACCTATTTCAACCAATCATGAAGCTTTTCAAACCGCAGAAAAAAAGGTACAGGAAAGATTAGAAAGCCTGATGAGTATTCAGGGTACACAAACTGTAGAAAGTTTTCATAAACGCCTCGGTAAAATTATGTGGGACAAATGTGGTATGGCCAGAAATGCCAATGGTTTACAACAAGCCATTACCGAAATACAACAGCTCAAAAAAGAATTTTGGAGTGACGTTAAAATACCCGGCGGCATTAATGAACTGAATACAGAATTAGATAAGGCGGGCCGCGTTGCCGATTTTATTGAATTAGGTGAATTAATGTGCATAGATGCATTAAACAGAAATGAAAGTTGTGGCGGACATTTCAGGGAAGAATACCAAACACCCGATGGTGAAGCATTAAGAGATGATGCGAATTATATGTATGTAGCTGCCTGGGAATACAAAGGTGAACACAACTGGGAATTACACAAAGAACCTTTACAGTACGATGTAATTAAACCCACCCAAAGAAATTACAAATAAATAACTGAATCCTATTTTTTTAAGATTTTAATTTTTTTATATGGAACACTATACCATGAATCTGAACTTAAAAGTTTGGAAACAAAAAGACAAAAATGCAAAGGGTAGTTTTAAAATGTATCGGGTAGAAAACATTTCTTCGGAAATGAGTTTTTTGGAAATGTTTGATGTACTGAACGAACAACTGATTCGGGCAGGTGAAGACCCGATTGCATTTGACCATGATTGTCGCGAAGGTATTTGTGGTATGTGTTCAATGTATATTAATGGTAAACCACATGGTCCGTGGCAGGCCAATACTACCTGCCAATTGCACATGCGTGCCTTTCAAAATGAAGACACAATTGTAGTAGAGCCTTGGAGAGCCAATGCTTTTCCTGTAATTAAAGACTTAATGGTTGACCGTTCTGCATTCGACAGAATTATACAGGCCGGTGGATACATTTCAGTGAATACCGGGAATGCAGTAGACGGGAATGCAATATTAGTAGATAAAGATAATGCTGATAATGCCTTTGCCGCCGCCATGTGTATTGGCTGCGGTGCTTGTGTGGCTGCGTGCAAAAACAGCAGTGCTATGCTGTTTGTTTCAGCCAAAGTATCGCATTTGGCGCTTTTACCGCAAGGAGATCCTGAACGCCATCATCGTGTAATCAATATGATTACACAAATGGATAAAGAGGGTTTTGGTTCCTGCACCAATACAGGTGCCTGCGAAGCTGCCTGCCCGAAAGAAATTTCGCTCACTAATATTGCTCGCCTAAACAATGAATATTTAAAAGCAGGTTTAGTTGCAGAAAAATAAATCTTACACCAATTTTCATCAAAAAAAAATCTCATTGCTTCACCTACAATGAGATTTTTTTATGCAATGCGGCCAAATCTTAAAATTTATCGTATATTGAATTAAAATGCTATTCATGATGTTTTATTTCACCCAACCCATCTGTACCTGCAACCCTACCAGGCAATTTGTGCAAAAAGCTTTCCAAGAAATGATACCAATATATCCTATCTTTTATTGATAGCTATCTCCTATTCAAATTATGTCTAATTCCTATTTTTCATTTAAACAATTTCGAATTGCACAAGATAAATGTGCCATGAAGACATGTACCGATGCCTGCCTGTTTGGGGCTTTTATGGCACAATATATATCGAATAATCCGGCTAAAACTATTGCCGATATTGGAACTGGAACAGGACTGTTGAGTTTAATGATTGCGCAAAAAAATGAGGCAATTATTCATGCCTATGAAATAGATGAAGGTGCAGCCATGCAGGCAAAAGAAAATTTTTCAACATCGCCATGGTACCAACGCTTAACAGTTATAAAAGGTAATGTAATACAGTTACAACCGGCAACCACTTATGAATGGCTGGTTTGTAATCCACCTTTTTATGAAAAAAGCCTGAAAAGCCCACAGGTTAACAAAAACATAGCCATGCATAGTGAACAACTTCGGCTGCAGGATTTACTTCCCATTTGCAATCAATTTTTAAATCAACAAGGAAGGTTTGCATTGCTTTTGCCCTATCAGCGCACCACATCATTTATTGCAATGGCACATCAAAATAATTTTTATTTAGAATATAAATTAGATGTAAAACCCAGTCCTAAACACCATATTTTTAGAACCATCTGTATTTTTTCGAAAGCACCAACCCCTACTTTGTTAGAAGAAATGTTAACAATCAAAGAACTCAATAATGCATACAGTGAACCTTTTACGGCATTATTAAAAGATTATTATCAGTTTCTTTAAATAAAATTTACCCGGCTGCATAATCAGATAAATAGGAAAAGGCTTGTGTTAGTTGCCCATTCTTTAAAATAGTAGCCCTTTCAATCATATTACTACCTGAGCTGAGTAAATCGGGTAATACATGTTTCATGAGTTGTTCACCAAAATAACGGCTGGCATCGCGGGGTAACTCATTGGGTAAATTTCCAACAGCAATTACGTCAATGCTATCGGGTAAGTAAGGTTTGGTTTTGGTAAAGCTCACTCTGTCAACTCCATAAACAGGATCTTCAATGGTTTGATCACCTAAATTAATGGGTACAGAGCCATGTGCATCGTCGGTTATGTCAGAAATGGTTTGTATGGCAAAATGTTCATCAATATCTGTTAATTCAAACAACCTTGGCATTTCTTCTGTCCAAAATATACCATTCATCAAAATATCAGTACAGTGTGCATAAGGTAAAAACCTGCTTCTGTAATCTTTTGCATTGGTATGAAAATGTTCACGCTGATATGTTTTTAAATATTTATGGGTAAATAAGTCGGCCCCTTTTAATTGCACATAAACCGGATATGTAAATTTTTTTTCTAAATACTCATCGGGCTCAACCTCGGTAACACCCAATAAATTCATTACTTCAATAATACCATGCGCCACTCTTCCACTGCCGGTAACAGCAATTTTGATGTTGGGTAATTTCAATCCAAAATAATGATGAATGAGAGAGCGGTAATCTTTTACTTCATATACCCGGCCTAAATGAAAAAGGCCGGTTCTTTTTCCGTAACACATCATGCCGTTGTGGGCACCAACAATACCGGCAAAAAATCCAAATCCTATAATTCGTTGCCCATCTTCATGTTCTAAACATTCATAATCAATTAATGTAATTTTTTTGTTTATCATTTCATGAAACAAAGCACGGTTATAGGGTTGCTTCTTTCGGGTATGTGAAAAAAAAAGATACACTTTATTGGGAATAAGATCCGCTTTAGGCACTTCTTTAATGCCCAGCAAAATATCACAATCTGTAACATCTTCTGTAACCTTTATTCCGGCTCTTCGGTATTCATCATCGGAAAAACAACGATTGGAAGAAGACTGAACAACAATAGCAATATCAGGAAAGTGTTGCATCATCCATTTACATTGAGCAGGTATTAAAGCCACGCGACTATCAGCAGGAATTTTCCCTTCTTTAATCAGGCCAATCTTGATCATACGGCTACTATTTGAAACATAAAGGTATTTTATTCACTACAAATAATGCATACTATATTATTCCAATTTCCAAACCACAAATTTTCTATACTTATAAATAAAAAAGAATACATGATTGGTTTTAGAGGAAAAATCTAATAGGGCAAAACACAATTATTATAGCAATTCTATCAATAAGTAAACCATACCATCCTGTTCAATTAAGTATGTTCAATGTACAGCTAACCTAACAAAAATCATTTTTCAGGCAGCAAAACAAATGTTACTTTGCTGAAAAACATGTATCCTATTCAATATGTAAGTGCAACAGAAGCTTTATCGGTTATACAGAGCAACCAGCGTGTTTTTATTCAGGGCAGTGCATGTACACCCTTATTTTTATTGAGAGAGCTGGCAAAAGAAGCACCACGATTAGAAAATGTAGAAACGGTATTTATTACTGTTCAGGGTAGTATTGAAATTGACAAGCCCGAATATCAAAAAGCATTTCATATCAACTGTTTGTTTGTATCTGCCTCTGTTCGCGAAGCCGTGAATAGCGGACGTGCTGATTTTGTTCCTGCATTTTTAAGTGACATTCCGGACTTATTTAAAAAAAATGTATTACCAATTGATGTTGCCATTGTGCAGGTATCGCTACCCGACGAACACGGTTACTGTACTTTAGGCTTATCGGTTGATATAGCACGCACTGCTGTAAATACGGCCAAATACATTATTGCACAGGTAAATCCCTATATGCCACGTACCCACGGTGATGGATTGCTGCATGTAAGCCATATTACCAAAATGGTATATCATGAAGAGCAATTACCTGAAGTAGATTATGGCAGCAAATCGGGTAAAGAAGAATTGCAGATAGGAAAATATATTGCCGAAATGATAGACGATGGCAGTACATTACAATTAGGTATTGGTACCATACCTGATGCTGTTTTAAAAGCTTTACACAATCATAAAAATTTAGGCCTGCACACAGAAATGTGCAGTGATGGGGTAATTGATTTAATGGAAAAGGATATTATCAATAATAAATTCAAAAAAATTCATCCCAATAAAAACGTAACCAGTTTTGCCATTGGTACCAAAAGATTGTATGATTATGTAAATGATAACCCTGCTTTTGCTTTTTTAGATATTGATTATGTAAACGACCCACACGTAATTAGAAGAAACAATAAAGTAATAGCCATTAACAGCGCCATTGAAGTAGATATTACCGGACAGGTTTGCGCCGATAGTATTGGGCCATTTCAATACAGTGGTATTGGCGGGCAAATGGATTTTATGCGTGGAGCCGCTTTAAGTGAAGGAGGTAAACCCATTATTGCTCTAACCAGCCGTACTAAAAAAGGTATTTCCAGAATTACCCCTCATTTAAGAGAAAGTGCAGGTGTTGTTACTACTAGGGGCCATATTCATTATGTAGTAACAGAGTACGGTGTGGCTTACTTATATGGCAAAAATTTAAGGCAGCGGGCAAAATTACTAGTGGATATTGCACACCCCGACGATAGAGAGGCATTAACTAAAAGTTGTTACGAACGCTTCAAAATTTTTATTTAAAACCAGAAAATACCCTGCAGCATTTTGGTGTATTAAACAGGATGCCTTAATATTGCAGCCCCAAGCCCAGATGGCGGAACTGGTAGACGCGCCAGACTCAAAATCTGGTTATCGCAAGGTAGTGCAGGTTCGATTCCTGTTCTGGGCACTATGCCGGAAAAAGAGGTTGTCTTAAAAGTGTTTCGCAGCCTCTTTTTACTCGGTAAAGGAAGAAGGGATGGAGAAAACGCTCGTTTATGCAAATCTAAGCCCCTCATTTTGCTATTAATATATCCACTCTCATTTTATTGTTTTACATTATAATAAAATATAATACCTTAAATCACAACCTATCTTATCATTCATTTATTTTTATTTGCACAATAACACTAAAAAATACTCATATCAATTATCTTTATCCGCTAAAACCTGAAAAGCATGTTGAAAGTAGGTGTATTTGGCGTTGGCCATTTAGGTAAATACCATTTAAATAACTGGAAAGAAATAAAAGATGTTAAATTGGTTGGCTTTTTTGATCCCAATAACGATGCAGCCAAAGAAGTTGCCAATCATTATGGCTTAAAACGTTTTTTAGATGAAGATAAATTAATGGATGCCTGCGATATTATTGATGTAGTAGTACCCACCGATAAACATTTTGAAATTTGTATGTCGGCCATTAGAAAGGGAAAACATGTATTTGTAGAAAAACCTTTTACCCATACTATTCAGGAAGCAAAAAGTTTGGTAAATACAGTGAAAGAAGCCAACATTAAATTACAGGTAGGCCATGTTGAACGATTTAACCCCGCATTTCTGGCAATTAAAGATTTAAAGCTGAACCCAATGTTCATTGAAGTGCATCGGCTGGCACAATTTAACCCCAGAGGAACAGAGGTGAGTGTTATTCTGGATTTAATGATACATGATATAGATATTATTTTAAGCTTAGTGAAAAGTGGTGTGAAAAATATTTATGCCAGTGGTGTGGCCGTTATGACTGATACACCCGATATTGCCAATGTGCGCATTGAATTTAACAATGGATGTGTTGCCAATTTAACCAGCAGCCGTATTAGCATGAAAAAAATGCGAAAAATACGCTTGTTTCAAAAAGATGCCTATTATGGTATCGACTTTCTGGAAAAGAAAACCGAAATTATAACCTTGAAACAACCGGAAGACAACAATAGCTTTTCATTTGATATAGAAACCCCCAATGGTACCAAAACAATCGCTGTATCGAATCCGGAAATTGAGCCTGCCAACGCCATTCAACTTGAATTGCAAAGTTTTGTTGATGCAATTAAAAACAATACACCTACTTTAGTGAGTGAAATTGATGGTTTACTGGCGCTGGAAGTTGCACACCAAATACTTACAAAAATTAATAGTAATAATATTGCCATATCTTAAATGTGCGCCAATGTTTTATAAGACTTTGGAAATAAAAAAGCTTGCACGAACTAAAGAAAATGTACAAAGACGACAAACCAAAAGTTTGTTGTACAATGCTGTTAAAAGATTTACTGATATCATACTTTCTTTGTCCGCATTAGTTGTATTGGCCCCTCTCATTATTTTTATTATTATCAGAACCAAACTTTCTTCACCCGGAAACATTTTTTATTTGCAGGAAAGAATTGGTTACAAAGGCATTCCATTTACCATTTATAAGTTTAGAAGTATGTATGCAGATGCTGAAAAAAACGGCCCACAGCTTTCTTCAGATGATGACAAACGCATTACCCCATGGGGAAAAATTATGCGCAAATGGCGCTTAGATGAAATTCCGCAGTTATGGAATATCCTTAAGGGAGATATGTCGTTGGTAGGACCAAGACCCGAAAGGCAATTTTATACCAGCCAACTGATAGAAATTATACCGGATTATGCCGCTTTATTTTTGGTAGAACCCGGTCTTACTTCTTTGGGTATGATTGAATTTGGATATGCATCTAACATCCATGAAATGGTAGAACGTGCCCAATATGATTTAATATATGTACAAAAAAGATCCTTTTTGTTGGATGCAGGAATTATTCTAAAAACATTTCTCATTATTATTTTGGGCAAAGGAAAATAAGCAACGAAATTTTATGCATGAACAATGAATTTCAAATAATACCCGCTCATGCAATTAATACTAAAAAATGGGATGTATGCATAGCCCAATCGCACACCCCGCTTATTTATGCTTATACCCGGTACTTAAATGCACTTTGCCCGCAATGGGTGGGTTTTGTACTCAATAATTATGAAGCCGTAATGCCGGTGCCCTTCAAAAGAAAATGCGGTATTGCTTACTGTTATCAACCAAACTTTATTCAACAATTGGGTTTATTTGAAAAAAATTACAACACCTATCCTATTCATGAACTTTTAAAATGGGTTCTGAAAGAATTTAAATATGGCAATTTATTTATTCCTTTTTATCACCCGCTGCCCAACATTCAAAATTGCACTATTCAGGTTCGGGATAATTTTGTGCTGAACTTAAAGGCTGATTACAGCCAAATTGCAGCCAATTACTCAGGAGATTTGAAAAGGAATCTGATGAAAGCTTACAGCAATCAGTTGGTGTACCACGACAAAACCCATGCGCAATTGATATTAAATCATTTCTACCAGCTTTATCACCCTGCCATGCATTTGAAGCAGCAAGATATCACTGCTTTTGCAACACTTTTAATGCAAAACGAAATGCAGTCATATTTTTTTGTACGAGGTGTGAATGCTGCTAATGGAGTATTAGTTGCGGGAGCCATTTTTCTGAAAGACTGCAACAGAATTTATAATATCATGAATTTTACAACCGAAGCTGGCCGTAAACTGAGTGCCAATCATTATTTATTAGATCAATGTATTCATGAGTTTGCCGGAAAAGCATTGTTATTTGATTTTGAAGGCTCTTCTCAAAAGGGTATTCAGGCTTTCTATAAAAATTTTCATCCCGACCATCACCCCTATTTACAACTACACATTAACCAACTACCCCTGCTTTTCAGGTATTTAAAACAATGATGGATCTTCTAAAAATTTCTGCGCAATTAATAAATCAATGGGCCTTGTAATTTTTATGTTTTGGTATTCCCCTTCAATTAAATGTACGGAAACGCCGGAGTGCTCTACAACAATTGCCTCATCAGTAAACGAAGCTTGGTAAGGCATTTGAAATGCCGGCAATAAAATACTGCTTTTAAAAGTTTGAGGTGTTTGCATTAAATATATTTCATCTCTATTAATGGGGATAGAAGTTTGGCCTTTGAGTTGCCTTATACTATCAGTAGCTTTAATGGCAGGAATGGCGCTTCCTTTTTCTATGGCCTGATGATAACATTGCTGAATAAGTTTTGTACTCAATAAGCAGCGCACTCCATCATGTACAAAAATAACCGCATCTGTTTTCGATGAAATTGCTGCTAAGCCTGATTGTACAGAATGAAACCTGGTATCGCCACCTGCAACAATTTGTATCCGTTGGTATTGAGGCAAGGAACGGATCATTGTTTCTCCTGCTTCAAAATAAGCAGCCGGTAAAACCAAAATCACATGCATATCTTCAAAAGCGGCAAAAAAAGTTTGCAGGGTATACAACAGAATTGGCTGGTTATTGAGCAATAAAAACTGTTTGGGTAAATGCGATCCCATTCGAACACCTGAACCACCGGCTACAATCACTGCAATTTTTTCCATGAAATATTAATCATTAAAATACAAATGTAGCAGTGATTAGAAAAAGTATTGCTATTTTAAGCATAAATAGCTAACTCATAAAATCCTTTACTGTTTTTAGCTGCCCTGTACATACCTGCACTGTTAAATTCCATGGCTATATTGCCGTGAGCATCCACACCAATCATCCCTCCCTCTCCTTTCATGGCTACTAATTTTTTATGCACCACTTCATGCATGGCTTCCTGAAGCGAAAAGCCTTTGTATTCCATTAAACAACTTACATCATGTGCAGCAACTGCACGAATAAACAATTCTCCATGCCCAGTGCAACTAATACCACAGGTTGCATTATTGGCGTAAGTTCCTGCACCAACAACAGGACTATCGCCAATGCGACCATATTTTTTATTAGTCATTCCACCTGTACTGGTAGCAGCAGCAATATTGCCATTGGCATCACAAGCTACTGCACCAACGGTACCAAATTTCTTATCTCTTAACAATTCTTCTAAATGATGGTTGGTATGATCTAAAGAGTAGTTATCACTATCTCGAATGGCCTTCCATTGTTCATACCGAAAGGGGGAGAAAAAATATTCATCGGGTTCTAATTTAACACCTTGTTTAATCGCAAAATCGTTAGCGCCCTTTCCACTTAAAAAAACATGATTGCTATGCTGCATTACTTCAGTGGCAAGTACTATCGGATTTCTTACATTACGTACACCCGCAACAGCACCGGCATTTAAAGTAGTGCCATCCATGATGGCTGCATCCATTTCCTGAACGCCTTTCTTTGTAAAAACCGCACCTCTTCCTGCATTAAACAAAACATTGTCTTCTAATAAAACGATGGCGGCTTTAACCGCATTAATAGCACTGCCGCCATTTTCAAGTACTGCATAACCAGCCTCCAATGCTGCAGCCAGTCCATCTTCATAAGCCTGTTCTAATTCGGGGGTCATATCTTCTTTTAGAATAGTGCCGGCACCCCCATGTATTACCAATGCGTAAATTGACATGCTTGTAGAATTTCAACCCGAAATTATACAAATCAACGAAGTAAAATTTTGAAATATATTTACAGAATGATGAAGAACATGCAATGTATTTGCCAGTTTGTTGAACAAAGCTATGAAAGCAGGATGTTGCATTCTTTCAATAATTTTTCTTTTTGAATAGCAGCGGTACCCACTTCTTCACAAACCAACCCACCGGCAATATTTGCCATGTCAGCTGCCAGTGCAATTTGACGGGTTGCTGCATATACCAGCGAGGCTACAGCAATTACGGTATCGCCGGCACCGCTAACATCTGCAATGTTGCGCACATGTGTAGGAATAATTTTAGATTCATTCCCATATTGATAAAAAACCCCTTTTTCGGAAAGTGTAACCAGTGAAATTTTGTGTGCTAAAATATTGGCTAATTCGGCATGTATTTTCTCCAAAACAGATTGGTTCACTTCTTCCAACAATAGGTTAAGCCCTTCTTTTACCTCTTTTAAATTAGGTTTAAAAATATCTACCCCTTTGAAGGATAAGAAGTTTTTCTTTTTAGGATCTACTGCTGTAAGCACATTATACTGCTTACAAAGTGCAATTGTTTTTTGAATAATTTTTGGAGTAAGTACTCCTTTGTTGTAATCTTCAAAAATGAGCACATTGGGTTGATGCTGCATAAAGTATTGCTCTACATTATGCAATAAAGCATTTTCAGTTGTTTCATCAATATCAGTAGCTACCTCGCAATCTAACCGCAGCATTTGCTGGTTACGGCTCATAATTCTGGTTTTATTGGTGGTAACCCGATTAGGTGCTGTTATAATAAAACCGGTATCAATCCCATTTTGACTGAGCAAACCGGTTAACAGTTTGCCATCATCATCATTGCCAATTACAGATAAAATTGTGGTGGGTGCACCCAGAGAAATGGTATTTAAAGCTACATTACCAGCACCACCAATACGCAATTCTCTTTTATCTAATGCTACAACAGGTACCGGTGCTTCAGGAGAAATACGATCTACATGACCCCACCAATAACTATCTAACATTATATCGCCAATTACGGCTACTTTAATTTCTGTAAAACGATGAAATAGTGCTTCGAAATTCATTTATTGATGCTTTGACTTTGTTGCGAGTGCAAGATAATACAAAGGAATACCTAAGAGTGCAAAAATTAATCCCGGCCAGGTATATTCTGATTTATAAATAATTAATAGTGTACAAAAAGTTAATCCCATTATGATATATAATACAGGTAAAACCGGGTAACCAAATGCACGGTAAGGCCTTTCTGCCGCAGGCATTTTTTTTCTGAGAATGAAAATGCCGATAATGGTTAACACATAAAAAATTACAACAACAAAAGAAACCATATCTAATAAATCGCCATACTTTCCGCTTAAGCATAGTATAGAAGCCATAGCACATTGTATCCATAATGCAAATTCGGGAACGGCTTTTTTGTTTAGCCGTGCTGTTTGTTTAAAAAACAAACCATCATTGGCCATTGTATAATAAACTCTTGCACCTGCCAAAATTAATCCGTTATTACAACCAAAAGTTGAAATCATAATCATCACTGCAATAATGATAGTTCCTATATTACCGAAAATAACATGTGAGGCAGCTACAGCAACCCGATCGTTTGCTGCTGAGGCAATGCTTTGCATGGGCAATAATCCGGTGTAAACAATATTGGTAGACACATAAACGATGGTTACCAACAAAGTTCCAAGAAACAGGCTTAAACCTATGTTCCGTTTAGGGTTTTTAATTTCCCCCGCAATAAAGGTTACATTGTTCCAGGCATCACTACTAAAAATAGAGCCTACCATGGCTGCGGCTATGGCACCCATTGCAGCGGCCATTCCGTAAGATTGGTATGAACCATCTTTGTTGAGGCGTTGCAAATGCCATGCATTTTCAGTCCAGTTCTTGTGCCAAACTTCAGGTTGTAAGGCCATCCATCCAAAAACAATTAAACCAAACAAACTCAATAATTTGGTTAAGGTAAAAGTTGTTTGAATGAATTTGCCGCTTTTAATGCCACGGGTATTGATATAAGTTAAAAGTACAATGATGGCAATTGATAAAATTTGTGCGGGAGAAATATGTAATGAACCGATGCTAAATAACACTATATCATCACCTACCTGCGGAATAAGATAAGCCGTGAATTTGGCAAATGCCACCCCAACGGCTGCAATGGTACCTGTTTGAATAATGGCAAAAAAACTCCATCCGTACAGGAATCCTATTAAAGGGTTGTAGGCTTCTTTTAGATAAACATATTGCCCGCCCGCCTTTGGGAACATACCACTTAACTCACCATAACTTACTGCAGCAATTAAAGTCATTAACCCGGTCAGTAACCAAACAACAATTAACCATCCGGCAGAACCTACATTTCGGGTAATATCTGCACTCACAATAAAAATACCGGAACCAATCATACTACCGGCTACAATCATGGTAGCATCTAATAAGCCTAAAGAGGGTTTAAAGGAGGTTGTACTCATAAAAAAAGTCCCTTATTGCATTTGGGACTTGAAGATAATGATTTGATGGTAAAAATTATTTTTTCTGACGATATTGTTCATTCAATCCTTTTACAATATCAGCAGTTATATTATAAGCTGTATCTTTATAATACATCATATCAGGTACATTCGAAAAAATATATGCATAACCTTTACTTTGATTATACTCTTTCAGGTAATCTTCAATTCGTTTTTTTACATCCTGTAATTTCTTGAAACTTTCATCCTGCATTTCCTGTTCCATTACCTGCCGCTTGTTTTTAAGATTTTTATCTAAATCCATAATTTCCTGTTGCCTGCTTGCTATCTCGGCCTGGCTTAATGCGTTCCCATTTTTTTGTAAATCCTGGTATTTATTGCGTAATGAATTCTCTAAACCCGATAATTCTTTGCCCATTTCCTGATCTTTGGCCATTAATGCACT
Organism: Hydrotalea lipotrueae; assembly: GCF_019249625.1. Classification (NCBI taxonomy): domain Bacteria; kingdom Pseudomonadati; phylum Bacteroidota; class Chitinophagia; order Chitinophagales; family Chitinophagaceae; genus Hydrotalea; species Hydrotalea lipotrueae. Next base: position 28,226 of record NZ_JAESDL010000015.1, read on the forward strand.
TCTTACTTCTTTCAATAGAACATATTGATTTTGCAATGAATCCATTTCAAAATAAGCTATTTTAAAACCATTGGCGGGTACGGCTGTATTTGAATTTGAAACAGTTGTTACAAGATGATTTTTTTCAGTAAAATGTGCATACAATAAATAAGCAACTGCAAGTACTAAAATAGCATTAATGATAAGTAGAACATTTTTCATATTAAAATTTTAATTAAGTTAATTTTTTCATCAAATGTGCATAATAATGCCGGAAAATAATTGTAGGGGCATTCCATAAATGCATTTCTACAGAAATTGCAACGAATATACAGGCAATTAAAATATTCAAGAAAATTAGCAGTTACTTTTAAAAATTAATTAGGATTTAACGAACAAAAAAGCCTGCAATATTGAATCATCTCAAAAATTACAGGCTTATTATATATAAATTACAGAAACCGATAATGAATTAGATAAAGTTTATTCATCCTCATCAAAATTCATAGCTTCTCTTGCGGTAGCTAATACATCAAAGTCTTCTTTACTACCCACTATTAAATTTTCAAATTCGCGCTGTCCGGTACCGGCAGGTATTAAATGACCGGTAATTACGTTTTCTTTCAAACCAATCATTAAATCGGTTTTACCCTGAATGGCAGCCTGACTTAAAACTTTGGTGGTTTCCTGGAATGAAGCAGCTGAAATCCAACTCTTCACGCCCAGAGAGGCTTTGGTAATACCTAATAATACCGGTGTAGCAGTGGCTGGTTTTGCATCGCGTACCTCCACCAACTTTTTATCTGCACGGCGAAGGATAGAGTTTTCTTCTCTCAATTCACGCAGTGTAACAATTTGTCCAGCTCTTAATTTGGTACTTTCACCCGGATCTGTAACTACTTTCTTATCGAAGATGCGGTCATTTTCTTCAATAAATTCAAACCTGTCTTCTAAGTCTTCTTCTAAGAACTTCGTATCACCTGCATCTACAATTTCTACTTTCTTCATCATTTGGCGAACGATTACTTCAATGTGTTTATCATTAATATCCACACCTTGTAAACGATATACTTCCTGAATTTCATTTACAATGTATTCCTGAACTGCAAATGGTCCTTTGATGGTTAAAATATCATAGGGTGCAATTTGTCCGTCAGAAAGAGGTGCGCCTGCTTTTACAAAGTCGCCATCCTGTACTAAAATCTGGCGGGTTAATGGTACCAGATATTTCTTTACAATACCATCTTTTGCTTCTACAATGATTTCACGGTTACCGCGTTTTACGTTACCAAATGCTACCACTCCGTCTATTTCACAAACAATTGCAGGGTTTCCCGGATTTCTTGCTTCGAATAATTCGGTTACCCTTGGCAAACCACCGGTAATATCTCTTAATTTCCCTAATACACGTGGTATTTTTACCAGCACCTGACCTGCTTTTACCTCTTCGCCTTCTTCTATTGAAATATGGCTACCAACAGGTAAATTGTATTGACGCGTATCTTTACCTTCTACAATAATGGTAGGAATTTTGGTTTTATCTTTCGATTCAATAACCACTTTTTCGCGGTGGCCGGTTTGTTCGTCGGCTTCATCCCGATAAGTGTAACCATCAATAATATTTTCGAATTTAATTACTCCATTTTGTTCGGCAACAATTACGTTGTTAAATGGATCCCAAGTACAAATAACTTCACCTTTTTTCACCTGCTGACCATCTTTTACCATTAAAGTAGAACCATAAGGTATATTGTTGGTAATGAGTAAACGATCATTTTTTTCATCCATTAAACGCATTTCGCCGGTACGTCCAATTACAATATTCACTTTATTTCCTTCATTGTTTAAAGTGCTTACTGTTCTTAAACCATCAAAACGAACGGTACCATCAAATTTTGCCAATAAAGAAGATTCAATGGATGAGCTACCCGCAACACCACCTACGTGGAACGTACGAAGGGTTAACTGTGTACCGGGTTCACCAATTGACTGGGCAGCAATGATACCTACAGAATCGCCACGTTGTGCAATGTAACCTGTTGCCAGGTTTTTACCGTAGCATCGTACACATACGCCTTTCTTAGCCTCGCAGGTTAATACGGAGCGAATTTCTACGCTGTCTATTCCGGAATCTTCAATTTGTTTGGCCACATCATGGCTAATTTCTTCGCCTGCTTTTATAATCAATTCTTCAGTAACAGGATGCAACACATCGTGTAACGAGGTTCTACCTTCAATTCTATCTGATAATGGTTCAATAATATCTTCATTATCTTTTAATGCACTGATTGATATACCTCTTAAAGTTCCGCAATCATCTTCAGCTATTACCACATCCTGCGCCACGTCAACTAATCTGCGGGTCAAGTAACCGGCATCAGCAGTTTTAAGAGCAGTATCGGCTAAACCTTTACGGGCACCATGGGTAGAAATGAAGTAGTCTAATACGTTCAAACCTCCTTTAAAGTTAGACAGAATGGGGTTTTCAATAACTTCACTACCTGAGCTGCCACTTTTACGGGGTTTTGCCATCAATCCACGAATACCCACCAACTGTTTTACCTGTGTTTTTGAACCACGGGCACCGGAATCAAGCATCATGAAAACAGAATTAAATCCTTGCTTATCAGTAGCCATTTCACGAATAAGGGTTTCAGTAATCCGCATATCTACACGGCCCCAAATATCAATTACCTGGTTATAGCGTTCGTTATTGGTAATTAAACCCATATTATAACTTTCACGCACCTCATCTACTTCGGCTTTGGCACTTTCCAACAACTGGTCTCTTATTTCAGGTACAATCAGGTCGTTTACACTAAAGCTTAAACCTCCTTTAAAGGCCATGCGGAAACCAAGTGTTTTAATATCATCCAGAAACTTAGCTGTTTTTGGAATATTTGTTATTTCAATGATATTACCAATAATTTCCCGCAGGCTTTTTTTGGTTAATAACGCATTAATGTAACCTACCTCTTCCGGTACAAACTGATTGAATAAAACACGACCAACGGTAGTATCGATAATTTTCTTTTCTAATTTACCATCTGCATTGCGAACATGGGTTCGTAGTTTAATATTGGCATGTAAGTCAACACGTTTTTCGTTGTATGCAATAATTACTTCATCCATGTTGTAAAAAGTTTTTCCTTCACCTTTTACAATTTCAGTTTCTGTGCTCTTTTTACCTTTTGTGATGTAGTACAAACCAAGCACCATGTCCTGAGATGGAAGGGTAATGGCAGTACCATTTTGAGGGTTTAAAATATTGTGAGATGAGAGCATTAATAATTGTGCTTCCAGAATAGCAGCGCTACTTAATGGAACGTGCACAGCCATTTGGTCACCATCAAAGTCGGCGTTGAAAGCAGATGTTACCAATGGATGCAACTGAATGGCTTTTCCTTCAACCAAACGAGGCTGGAAGGCCTGAATGGATAAACGGTGTAATGTAGGGGCCCTGTTCAACAAAACCGGGTGGCCTTTTAGTATATTTTCAAGAATATCCCAAATAATAGCTTCTTTCTTATCTACTAATTTTTTAGCGGATTTTACCGTTTTAACAATGCCTCTTTCTATTAGCTTACGAATAATAAATGGTTTGAATAATTCGGCTGCCATATCTTTCGGCAAACCACATTCATGCATTTTTAATTCGGGACCTACCACAATTACAGAACGTCCGGAATAGTCAACACGCTTACCCAATAAGTTTTGGCGAAAACGACCTTGTTTACCTTTTAAAACATCACTCAATGATTTTAAAGCACGGCCTCCTTCTGCTTTAACGGCATTAGATTTTCGGCTATTATCAAAAAGTGAGTCAATGGCTTCCTGCAGCATTCTTTTTTCATTACGAAGAATTACTTCAGGTGCTTTAATTTCCAATAATCTTTTTAACCGGTTGTTACGGATAATAACACGACGATATAAATCATTTAAATCGGAAGATGCAAAACGACCACCATCCAAAGGCACCAATGGCCTTAATTCGGGAGGTATGACAGGTATATATTGCATCACCATCCACTCGGGGCGGTTGTTAATTCTTGAATTGGCATCTCTGAATGCTTCTACAACACTCAATCTTTTTAAAGCATCGGCTTTTCTTTGTTGCGATGTTTCATTGGCGGCAGCATTGCGGAGCGAAAAACTTAATTCATCTAAATCTAAGCGCGCCAATAAATCACTTACTGCCTCAGCGCCCATTTTAGCAATGAATTTATTGGGATCTTCATCAGGCAGCATTTGATTTTCTTTGGGCAATGCATCAATAATATCTAAATATTCTTCCTCAGATAACAAATCGCCTGCAGAAAGACTTTCTTTAATACCTCCCTGAATTACCACATATCTTTCATAATAAACAATACTTTCTAACTTTTTAGAACTCATTCCCAACAAATAACCAATTTTATTGGGTAAACTTTTAAAATACCAGATATGCACTACAGGTACCACTAATTTAATGTGGCCCATACGTTCGCGGCGTACTTTTTTCTCGGTTACTTCTACTCCACATCTGTCGCATACAATACCTTTATATCGAATACGCTTGTATTTTCCGCAGGCGCACTCATAATCTTTTACCGGCCCAAAAATTCTTTCGCAAAATAAACCATCTCTTTCAGGTTTATAGGTACGATAGTTAATGGTTTCGGGCTTTAATACTTCACCAAAACTTTTTTCCAGAATTGAATCCGGAGAAGCAAGACTAATGGTAATGGTTGAAAAGGTTGATTTCGGACGATTGTCTCTTTTGATGGCCATAGTACTATTTGCAATTTATTTAATTCCAGACGTCGAAATACCCCATTCTACAATAAAAAAAGCGGACAAAACAGCCATGCAGACTGCATTTACCCACTACGGCGTTAATTTTTTATGTAAAAAAAATTGGAATACTTCAAAATCATTAAGGGGGCAAAGGTAAGGACTGCTTTTTAAATAGAAAAAAGAAACCCTTAAAAATTTGGTTTTGAAAGATTTTGACAATTAAATGTGGCAAAAATCTCCTTTTTTAAATTACTGCTTGCATAGGTGCCACATTTTTTATTAGAAAATTTAGTATCCACAATTTTTTCTACACTTTTTATCGGGATTATGAAGTATAAAGCCGTAAACATGATGAAAATCAGTATTTAAGCCAATTCATCAGGATATTTTTGTTTTTGAGTCCATTTAGCATGAACCTAACCATTAACGATAACAAAAATATTCAAACCCTGCAGTCGGAGTTTAATGCAATGTTCCCCTTTTTACGTTTAATGCTTACAAAAGCACAAACTGAAGGAGCAACATCCAGAAATATATCAGTGAAACAACCTTTTGATGAACATACAACCCTGCTTGCGTATAAAATTGCTCCGGATGCTGCCCCAATCACCATTTATCCTGAAATGACTGTTGCCGAACTGGAACACCAATTTGTACAGCAATATGGACTTGAACCCATTATTCTGCGAAAATCTGGTAAAGTTTGGATTGAAACCTCTATTACAGATGATTGGACTTTGGAAGAACAAAACACCCAGGGTGAATTAATTACCAGACAAATGAATGAGCGAAACAAACCCTCATAAACCGCTTAATTTCGCAAAGCCAATAATTTGGGATAATTTAAAATGGTAATTTTACTGGATTGAATTTCGATCAATTTTTCATCTTTTAAATCGCTGAGGGTTCTGATGGTGCTTTCCGTAGCAATGCCGGCTATGTTTGCCAAATCTTCTCTTGAAATTTGCATACTAAAGTTCTCGCCAGGTTTTTGTTGATATTTTTCCTGTAATGTTAATAATGCATCGGCTACTTTTTTACGGGCTGAATTGTAAGCCAATTTCAACAACTGCGCTTCCCGTTGTTGTACCTGATTAGAAAGCATTTGAATGAATTTTCTGGAAACCTCTGCATTTTTATACACCAGTTCATAAAAATCTGCCTTAGGTACCATACAAACCTGTGCATCTTCCAGCACAACTGCACTATCTGCGTGCTTTGCATCCTCCAACAAAGCTATATACCCAAAATAATCACCATCTTTATACAGGCCGGTAATTAATTCTTTTCCATCATCGTTGGTTTTACAGGTTTTTATTTTACCACTTACTAATAAATAAAGCCCTTTTGGAAAACTTCCTTCTTTATAAATTTCTTCTTTCCTTTTATAAGAGCGTAATTCATTCTCTTCTGATAACCTTTTTAAACTATCAAACCCCCTTGCTGTTTGAATAAAACTGTTTAACCCCTCTACATTATTGGCATATTCCTGTTTAATTAAATCAGATTTTCTTAACCGACTTTCAATGGCATTTAACAATTCAATATCATCGAAGGGTTTGGTTAAATAATCATCGGCTCCCATTTCCATGCCTTTTCTAAAATCAGTTCGCTCGGCCTTGGCTGTTAAAAAAATGAAGGGTATGGCACTGGTTTTTTTATTTTTAGAAAGCAGGTGTAAAACGCCATACCCATCTAAAACCGGCATCATAATATCACATATTATTAAATCAAAATGTTCTTCCTCTGCCAAAGCAACACCTTCTTTTCCATTTTTTGCAGTTTTAACTGTATAATTAGCCAATTGCAAAATTTCAGCTGTATTTTCCCGCATATCGGGGTTATCTTCAATCAATAAAATTTTTTTACTCATTTTCTATAGTATTTGGTATAATAATGGTAAATGTGGTTCCATGTTCTATTTGGCTCTTAAAGGTAATATTACCTTGCATTAATTCTACATATCTTGCAATGATATTCAAACCTAAACCCGTACCCTGAATATTGGTGGCATTTTGAGCCCTGAAAAAACGGCCAAATAAATTGGGTTGATCTTCTTCGGGTATGCCCATGCCTTCATCTTTTACAACAATTGTCATGGCTGAATCGGTAATGGATAATGACAAATAAATATTCGTTTTTGCAGGTGAAAATTTAATGGCATTGGAAAGCAAATTCATGATGATGGTAGTAAAAATGTTTTGATCAATATATCCCAGCTCCTGCCCTTGATGCTGAAAATGTATTTGTTGTCCGGTTTTCAGAATGGGCCGAATTTCCTGAATAATGTGTTGAGAACACTGGGTCAAGTTAATCCAGTCTTTTTGAATGATAATTTTTCCTTCTTCAATTTTACTGATGGAGAGCATATCATTTAAAATATCTGTCATGTGATTGATGGCCGTTTTAATGCGCATGATATGTCTTTGCTGATTTTCCCTGTCGTTTAAAGTGCCATATTTTTCAACTAAATTGAGTGAGGATAAAATGGTCGCCAATGGAGTTCTGAATTCATGCGATGCCATAGAAACAAAGCGTGATTTTAATTCATTCACTTCTTTTTCTTTTTCTAGTAACTGGCTCAGTTCCGCTCTGGAATGCTCTAATTCATGTAACGCTTCTTCTAAAATTAACGTTCGGTGGCGTACCCTTTTTTCTAATTCAGCAGTTAATTTTTCTAACTCCTCTTTTTGTTTACGCAAAGTGGCCTCCGTTTGTTTGCGTAAAGTATTGTCAATAATAAATGCAATTACAAAATTGCCTTCTGCTGTTTTAAAGGGGCTTAAATTCACTTCTACCGGAAACTCAGAACCATCTTTTCGTAATGCATATAAATCCATACCAATACCCATATTACGGGCATGCGGATTTTGAGAATACTTGGTTCGGTAATGGTGATGCGTGTGTTCATACCTTTTGGGAATCAGTTGCTCCAACTGCGTGTGCAATAAAGTGCCGGGTTCATAACCAAACAAACGCTCAGCAGCAGGATTGGCCATGGTTAATTTACCTTGCTCATTTACTACAATAATTCCTTCGGTAGCATAAGTAAAAAGCGCACTAAATTCTTCCTTATTGGGCATCGTTATTGGTTTTGTAAACAGAATTATTTTTGTGTTTTAATGAGGCAGGAGTTTTTCTGCCCTGCAAAAATTTTTTGCGCCTAACCTCCTGCACCGGAACCCCTTCAATTTTGCTTTCGAGCCACCCTATAATATCCAAATACATAAATGAGCGACTTTCTAACGGATGGCCTTCTAATTGTTCTAATTTTTCTTTTAAACTTTTAAATGCCGGTAATAATTTTTGTGGCGAAAGTGAAAAAGATTTTCGGATAAATTTAAATATCTCTTCTTCAACCGTACTTAAATTTTTCATTTTTGCCATGAACCGGTATACCGATTTTATCAGATATTCCAACAAACTATCATTGCCTAATTCGTAGTGTGCAATCAGGTGCAGCAGGCGGGCATAGCATTGCAAGTCGGTTCGTAAATCAACTTTCCAATTAATAATCTTATTTAAATAATCAATAGCCTGCTCATTATCGCCGCTGCCAAAATATAAACAGGCAATTTTATAATAAAACACCAATGTGCGGTGGCGGTCTAAATGCAGGCGATATTCTTCTAAATGCTGAATGATTTCCGGTACCAGTAGTAACCCTTCTGTAAAAGTACCTTCTAAAAAATGTTTGTTGATGCGAGCCGTATTTAAATACACAAAAGTCTGTATGCGAACATTATCATTAATATTTCCTAAAGGTGATGTCGCAAAAGCTTCAAACCGGGCCAGATACTCATTAAATTTTTCAAAATTATTTAAATTAAACTGGGCGCCCAGTAAATTATGCATACCGCGAATATACTGGCCGGTTTCAATGCGTTTCATGTATTCATTTTCTTCGAATAATGATACCCATTTTTGGGTATAGCGATAGTACATCAGCAAATCTTGCAGAATAAACCCATACCAGCAATATGATTGATAGAGGTATAATTTTTCATAAAACCCAAGTTGCGCTGCATTACAGGCAGGTAAATTGGATTCAAAAAAAACTTTAACCGCATGCACATCTCTTTTATCTCTGGCATGGCCATTTTGAATATACCAACTATATAACTCCAATGCCAGGTTAGATAATTTGCCGGTTAAATAAAGTTGTTGATGAACCGCATCAGATTCTGCACTCAATGCCTCTGCCCGGTTTTCCATACTTCGGGTAATGTGCATTGATTCAATTTTCTTCTCGAATTGAATGGCCAGCAACTGATAGGCATGTTGCTGTTGAGTGGCTGCCGTTTCTTTTAATTTTTCAAGCAGTTTTAAACTTTGCAGGTAAAGCCCTTTGTTGTATAATATCCGGGCAAAATCTAACTGTTCATGAGCGTACATATCAATATTATCCGCCTGTTGAATCAACCGCAGGCTTGATAATAGTTCGCGGTATAAATGTGCCTTAATATTGGAAAGTTGTTGTTTTTTGATACCGGGATTTCTTTGCAGTAACTGCCCTTCATCATAATCTTTCATCTTATCCAAAGCATCAAATAACTGCACTATTTTCAAATCTTCACCCGATGCATTCCGTTTTACATATAATTTAAAATTACGTTTTTCGCCTTTTTCAAGCGACTTAATAAGCTGGAACAGCATGTCGGTACTTCGGTTAGGCATCGTAATTATATGAATTGAAAATGTTTACCGGTAAAGGGTTTGGGCAAAATTAGCACAATTTAAGCAGCGTAAAATACACTTCATTTTGTTGCCCAACACCTTTTTATATTGGATACATTCGATGTTACGTAAAAATACGGCTGGTTTTTCGTATTAAAAGCAATAACCGAATAACAAATTTTACATGAGCCAAAAAGTAAATATATTTGATACTACCCTAAGAGATGGCGAGCAGGTACCCGGTTGTAAACTGAATACTACCGAAAAAATTGAACTGGCTCTGGCCATTGAACAATTGGGTGTTGATGTAATTGAAGCCGGATTTCCCATTTCTTCGCCCGGCGATTTTTTTTCAGTTCAGGAAATTGCCAAAATCATTACCCGAGCTACCGTTTGTGGTTTAAGCAGGGCAGTTAAAAAAGACATTGAAGTAGCAGCAGAGGCATTAAAACATGCAAAAATGCCCCGCATCCACACCGGTATTGGTACATCTGATTACCATATAATAGGGAAATTTAACTCAAACAGAGAAGATATTTTAGAAAGAGCGGTACAATGCGTAAAATGGGCAAAAAAATTTGTAGATGATGTTGAATTTTATGCTGAAGATGCCGGCAGAACAGATAATGAATATTTAGCCCGTGTAGTGGAAGCAGTAATTAAAGCAGGCGCCACCGTTATTAATATCCCTGATACCACCGGCTATTGCCTACCCAGCCAGTACGGTGCCAAAATTGCTTTCCTGAAAAATAATGTTCCCAATATTGATAAGGCCATTCTCTCCTGCCACTGCCATAACGATTTGGGATTGGCTACTGCCAATTCAATTGAAGGTGTGATAAATGGTGCCCAACAAATAGAATGTACTATTAATGGTTTAGGCGAAAGAGCAGGAAATACCTCATTAGAAGAAGTAGTGATGATTATACAACAACACAAAGATTTAGGTTTTTATACCAACATACAAAGCCAGCAATTAAATCCCATTAGCCGATTGGTGAGCGATACCATGCGTATGCCGGTACAGCCCAATAAAGCAATAGTAGGTGCCAATGCATTTTCACATTCGTCCGGTATTCATCAGGATGGATTTTTAAAGAGCGCTATTACTTATGAAATCATCAACCCAAAAGATGTGGGTGCAGATATTTCTAAAATTGTGTTAACAGCCCGAAGCGGACGAAGTGCTTTGGCTTATCGGTTAAAAAATTTAGGTTATGAATGCACCCGTAATGATATTGATGTTTTATATGAAAAATTTTTACAAATAGCTGATCAGAAAAAAGAAGTTGGCGATGATGATTTGCATGCAATGGCCAAACAACATCAAAACATAGAAGCATAGTATGAATGTAGCACCCGCAATACAGGTTAAACATTTACAAATAAAACAATATGGTAAAACCATTTTGCAGGATGTGTCTTTTACTTTAAATAGTGGTGAGCATTTGTTGATTACCGGTGCTGCAAGTGCAGGAAAAACGACATTGGGAAAAGCCATTGCAGGAAAAATTTTTTACAAAGGAAACATTGACATTAACAATAGCAATCATACACCTGACCAGGCACAAATTGTAATGATTGAAGATACGTATCGGTGGAAAAATTTAACCAACCAATCACAATTTTATTACCAGCAACGCTTCAATAGTTGCGATGCAACAGACAGCATTACTGTTGAAGCCGATTTACTGCAACATTTGCAACAATTTGGTATTTCAGATACAGAAGCACTGTATTTAAATTATTGCCAACAATTTAATTTACTGCACCGCTTACAAACACCACTTATTCAATTATCGAATGGTGAACAAAAAAAACTGCAAATTATTAAAGCACTGCTGCAGCAACCGCAGTTATTGATTGCAGATAATATTATGACCGGATTAGATGTTGCAGCCAAAGAAACCCTGTTACAAATATTGCAACACCTGGGCAGGAATGGAACCACACTGATTTTTATTACTTCCGGAACACTTTGGCCCGATGTTATTACGCATGTATTAACACTTGAATTGAACGGAATTTATGCGTTTTTAAAAAAATCTGAATACCAAATTAAAAATACATATACTACACCGTTACCCAGATTTATGAATGTAACAAAGCCAATTGAAAAACAGACAGCTTTGGCGCATTCAATGATTGAAATAAAAAATACTACCATTCAATATGGTTCGAAAAAAATATTGGATAATATTAACTGGCAGGTTCATAGTGGCGAAAAATGGCTGATTCAAGGACATAATGGTGCCGGCAAATCAACTTTATTAAGCCTAATAACAGGAGATAATCCACAGGCCTATGCCAATCAAATTAAAATATTTGGAAAACAAAGAGGCAAGGGTGAAAGCATTTGGGATATAAAAAAAAGAATTGGCTACATCTCTCCGGAATTACATAAATATTTTGACACAGATATATCCGTTGAAAAAACCATAGCATCTGGCTTTTTTGATACAATGGGTGTATATAAAAAGCTAACGGATGATCAGCAAATTGCAATAAGCGCAATTATGCAACAGTTTCATCTGAACGAATACAGCCAACAAAAACTGGGTGCATTATCATTGGGTTTACAACGCTGGGTATTATTGGCAAGAGCATTGGTAAAAAGTCCGCCTTTATTGATTTTAGATGAACCCTGTCAGGGATTGGATGAAGCACACATTCAATATTTCCTGTCAACCATACAACAAATTGTAGCAACCAATCACACCACTTTAATCTATGTTACACATGTTGAAAATGAAATTCCTGAAGGAATTGATTTTGTGTTACAGCTACAGCAAGGCAAACAATTCATTCATCAACATATAGCTGGCAAAGTATCAACTTCAACAAAGCAACCAGAAACGATTGAATCCATTATCTGTGAAAACAATTAAAACGGAATGTATGAAAAAAAATATAGTTATTATAAATGGAGACGGAATTGGCCCAGAAGTAACTGCACAGGCTGTTCGTGTATTACAAGCTATTGCAGAAAAATTTAACCATGAATGGCATTTTACCGAATGTTTAATGGGTGCAATAGCCATCGATAAAACAGGGGATCCTTTACCCGATGTAACGATTGAAGCCTGTTTAAACAGTGATGGAATTTTATTTGGTGCAATTGGTGATCCTAAGTATGATAATAATCCCTCAGCAACCGTTCGTCCTGAACAGGGTTTATTGAAATTAAGAAAAGCATTACAGTTGTTTGCAAATGTGCGCCCTGTTACAACGTACCCGTCTTTACATTATCTGTCACCCTTAAAAGAAAAACAATTACAAAACGTTGACTTTGTAATTTACCGCGAATTAACAGGTGGTATTTATTTTGGAAAAAAAGAATTAAACGAGGAAAAAACTCAGGCTATTGACGAATGTATTTATACAACAAATGAAATAGAACGCATTGCCCACAGTGCATTTAAAGCTGCAGAACAAAGAAGAAAAAAATTAACATTGGTTGACAAAGCAAATGTGCTGGAAACATCAAGGCTTTGGAGAAAAGTAGTGCAAGATGTTGCTAAAAATTATCCGGAAGTAGAGGTGAACTATTTATTTGTAGATAATGCTGCCATGCAAATCATCTTAAATCCTGCACAATTTGATGTAATACTTACCGAAAATATGTTTGGCGATATTTTAAGTGATGAAGCAAGTGTGTTAAGTGGTTCTTTAGGATTATTGCCCTCCGCTTCTTTCGGGTTAAGTACTGCTTTATTTGAGCCCATTCATGGTTCCTACCCACAAGCCGCAGGTAAAGACATTGCTAATCCGCTTGGAGCTATTCTTTCTGCTGCCATGATGTTAGATTATTTTGGTTTAGGGAATGAAGCCGCCATTGTTCGTGCCGGTGTAAGCTGGACACTCAATAACAAATTTGTTACAAAAGATATAGATCCAATTAATTTTTATTTCACATCAACGATAGGAGAATTAATATGCGATTTTATTGCAAGCAATAACAATTTTGAAGACATCAATCATAAAAATATTGAGTTGCGCAAGTCTACCATTATTTAATGCCAACTTGTTCAACTCAAAAAAAGTTCTTTGTTCTTAAGCATACAACAGGTATATTTGTTCTAAACACAAAAAGGTTGAAGAACAAATTTTATAATACAATTTCTTTTCGTCTGTTTGTATTAACAGCAGCGATAGTTATTGTCATTATTCTGCCTGTCTTTAGAGGGGGGTAAGTTGATTTGTTCTAACCTATAAACAAATTTGACCCGCCTCTAAAAATGGCGGGTTTTTTATTTCATACAACAAAAACAAACACATGTATTACAACGAAAATACTTTTATTTATTTAAATGGCAGCTATGTAAAAGCAGCCGATGCAACTACAGATTTATATGGCCAGACATTGCATTATGGTTATGGTGTTTTTGAGGGAATACGCTCTTATAAAACAATTGCAGGCACAACAAAAATATTTAAGCCTGAAGCCCATTTTCATCGGTTACAACAATCTGCAAAAGCACTAAATCTGCCTTATCATTATACTGTTGAAGAATTAATTGAAGCCACATATAAAGTGTTAGCACTAAATGAATTGCAAGACGCATATATACGTCCGTTAGTTTATGCACCTGCCAATATGAGCTTTGTACAAAATACTACTTCATATATTGTTATTGAAGCTTGGAAAATGGAACCATTTTTAGGTGATAGAATGTTACGTGTGGTAACATCTTCTTTTGAAAGACCTAATCCTAAAGCATTTCACATTCATGCCAAAGCAACCGGCCATTATGTAAATTCTATCTTAGCCAGTCAGGAGGCAAAGCAAAAAGGATACGATGAAGCCTTGTTATTAGATATGCATGGTTATGTTGCAGAAGCACCTGGCGCAAATGTTTTTTTTGAAAAGAACGGCACCCTCTTTACACCAAAATTGGGAAATATTTTACCCGGTATAACCCGTGCAACCATATTGGAATTGTGCAACGAATTAAACATTCCGGTGAAAGAAATACAATTTAAAATTGAAGATATGTACCATGCAGATGCAGCTTTCTTCTGCGGAACTGCTGCCGAAGTAATTGGTATTGCATCATTAGATGATAAGCCCTTTGTAAAACCCTGGGCCGAAACAATCAGCAAACTCATTCAAACTTCTTATAAAAACTTAATTACTGAAAACAAAAGAACACTTTTAAACGAAGTGTTAGGAACCGAATAATTAATTCACCACCATCATTCTACAACTTTAATTTTATGCCGAACGAATTAAATAAGTACAGTAAAACACTTACAAAAGACGAAACACAACCTGCAGCGCAGGCCATGTATTATGCTATTGGTTTTAAAGAAGAAGATTTTAATAAAGCACAAATTGGCATAGCAAGTATGGGATGGGACGGAAACCCCTGCAACATGCATTTAAATGATCTGGCTACAGCAGTTAAAAAAAGTGTTGATCATACAGATGGTTTATTAGGGCTACGATTTTATACCATCGGTGTAAGTGATGGTATTAGTATGGGAACTGAGGGTATGCGTTACTCGCTGGTTAGCAGAGATTTAATTGCAGACAGTATTGAAACCAATGCAGGTGCCCAATATTATGATGGTTTGATTACCATTCCGGGATGCGATAAAAATATGCCAGGCTCTATCATGGCAATGGGCCGTTTAAACAGACCCGGTATTATGATTTATGGTGGCACCATTGCCCCCGGACATTACAAAGGAGAAGATTTAAATATTGTTTCTGCTTTTGAAGCATTGGGACAAAAAATTGCCGGTAAATTAAATGAAGGTGATTTTAAAGGTATTATTCAACATGCCTGCCCGGGTGCAGGTGCTTGTGGTGGTATGTATACCGCTAATACCATGGCAACTGCCATTGAAGCATTGGGTATGAGCCTTCCTTTTTCCTCTTCCAATCCTGCATTAAGTAAAGAAAAACAAAAAGAATGTGAGGAAGCAGGTAAAGCCATCAAATTATTACTGGAAAAAGATATTAAACCAAGAGATATTATGACACGTGAGGCTTTCGAAAATGCCATCACCGTTGTTATGATTATGGGAGGCAGTACCAATGCAGTATTACATTTAATTGCCATGGCCAAAAGTGTAGGCATAGCATTGAACATTAATGACTTTCAAAAAATTAGCAATAAAGTTCCGGTACTTGCCGACTTTAAGCCCAGCGGTAAATATTTAATGGAAGATTTACATCAGTATGGCGGTCTTCCTGCAGTAATGAAATATTTATTGAAAAAAGGGTTACTGAACGGTCAATGCCTTACCGCTACAGGAAAAACTGTTGCTGAAAATGTTGCAACAGCTCCTGATCTTGATTTTAACCAACAACAGGTTATTAAACCTGTTGAACAACCCATTAAAGCAACCGGACATTTACAAATTTTATTTGGCAATTTGGCCACTGAAGGTGCCGTTGCAAAAATAAGTGGTAAAGAAGGAACACATTTTAAAGGTACAGCAAGAGTATTTGATGGTGAACATGACTTTATAAAAGGCATTGAAAATAATTTAATTAAACCGGGTGATGTTGTCGTTATACGCTATATAGGCCCGAAAGGTGCACCCGGCATGCCCGAAATGCTAAAACCAACCAGTGCCATCATTGGTGCAGGCTTAGGTAAAAGTGTGGCATTAATTACTGACGGGCGTTTCAGTGGTGGTACACATGGCTTTGTAGTAGGCCATATTACCCCCGAAGCATTTGCAGGAGGCCTATTATCACTGGTTGAAAATGATGATATTATTGAAATTGATGCAATAAAAAACACCATCAATCTGTTGGTAGATAACAGCATTATTGAAGCCAGAAAATTAAAATGGAAACGTCCTGCTTTAAAAGCAACCAATGGCGTTTTATATAAATACGCTCAGTTGGTAACCTCTGCATCTGAAGGCTGCGTTACCGACGAAAAACCATATCAATCATAATTAAAATTATTTTATGGAAACAACACTTACAGCACCTAAAAATATTGCAGCATCCACTCCTGGTAATACCACTAATATTTCCGGATCACAAGCAGTATTAGAAGCCTTTATGGCAGAAGGCGTTGATACCATATTTGGTTACCCCGGTGGCGCAATTATGCCAATTTATGATGCATTGTATGATTATAATAATGAACTAACACACATACTCGTAAGGCACGAACAAGGAGCCATTCACGCTGCACAAGGCTATGCACGCAGTTCTGGTAAAACAGGTGTAGTGTTTGCAACCAGCGGACCGGGTGCTACAAATCTGGTAACAGGATTGGCTGATGCAATGATAGATAGTACACCGTTGGTTTGTGTAACCGGCCAAGTTTTTGCACACTTATTAGGTACCGATGCATTTCAGGAAGTAGATGTAATTAACATTACTACACCCATTACAAAATGGAATTACCAAATTACCGATGCTACTGAAATACCGCATATTTTAGCAAAAGCATTTTACATTGCCAGAACAGGAAGACCCGGCCCGGTATTGATAGACATAACCAAAAATGCACAGTTGCAAAAATTTGATTATGAAGGCTACAAAAAATGCGAACATATTAGAAGCTATAGGCCTAAACCCTTTGTTAGAAAAGAATACATTGAACAAGCTGCACAACTCATTAACGAAGCCAAAAAACCTTTTGTACTATTTGGGCAGGGCGTTATTTTAGGTAGAGCTGAAAATGAATTCAAAGCATTTATAGAAAAAGCCAATCTGCCCGCTGCATGGACGCTTTTAGGGTTGAGCGCGCTGCCAACAGACCATCCGTTAAACGTTGGAATGCTTGGCATGCACGGTAATTATGGCCCCAATGTATTAACCAATGAATGCGATGTACTCATTGCCGTGGGTATGCGATTCGATGACAGGGTAACCGGCCGTTTAGACAAATATGCCAAACAAGCCAAAATAATACACTTAGATATTGACCCCGCAGAAATAGACAAAAACGTGCAAACAACAGTACCGGTTTGGGGCGATTGCAAAGAAACGCTCCCCATGCTCACTAAATTATTGCAACCCAATCAAAATAAAGAGTGGATTGAAAAGTTTAGTGCTTTTGCCCAAAAAGAATACGACATAGTAATACATGAAGAACTGAACCCAAGTACCGAAATTATGACAATGGGTGAAGTAATTAAAACATTGAATGAGTTAACCAACGGGGATGCCATTATTGTTACCGATGTAGGCCAACACCAAATGGTTGCATGCCGTTATGCAAAATTCAATCAGTCAAAAAGCAATATCACTTCCGGAGGAGCCGGCACTATGGGATTTGGATTGCCCGCTGCCATTGGTGCAAAATTTGGCGCACCCAACCGAACAGTTGTGGCAATTATTGGCGATGGGGGCTTTCAAATGACCTTACAGGAACTGGGTACCATTATGCAATTTAACGTAGATGTAAAAATACTCATACTGAATAACCGGTTTTTAGGAATGGTTCGCCAATGGCAACAATTATTCAATGACAAACGCTACTCATTTGTTGATATTACCAGTCCCGATTTTGTACAATTAGCCAAAGCTTATCGAATAGAGGCAAATAGTATTGATAAAAGAACAGATTTAAAAAATGCATTACAAACCATGTTGAACCATAACGGTAGTTATTTATTAGAAGTGATGGTTGGAAAAGAAAATAATGTTTTCCCAATGGTACCGCAAGGTTGCAGCGTTGCAGAAATCAGGTTACAATAAATGCAATTGATTCAAATTATAACATTAACAACATGAAACAGGAATTTACCATTACCGTATATACCGAAAATCAAATCGGGCTTTTAAACAGAATTGCCATCATTTTTTCGCGTAGAAAAATAAATATTGAAAGCCTGAATACTTCTCCTTCCGAATCAGAAGGTATACATCGGTTTACCATTGTCATTAATGAAACAGAAGAAATTGTAAGAAAACTATGCCGCCAAATAGAGAAACAGGTAGAAGTTTTAAAAGCTTATTACAATACAGAAGATGAAATAGTATGGCAGGAATTGGCCATGTACAAAGTATCTACGGAAGCCATTGCAGAAAAAGTAAAAGTAGAAAGGTTATTAAGAGAATATGGCGCCAGAGCCGTTGTAATTAGAAAAGATTATACCGTTTTTGAAACTTCCGGTCATCGCGAAGAAACCGATCGGTTAGTAAAATTTTTAGAACCCTACGGTTTAATAGAATTTGTAAGAAGTGCAAGAGTAGCCATCATTAAATCAAGCCATGGCTTTCATGAAAAATTAAAAGAATTTGAACAAACAGAACCTGGTGAGGAAGTAATAGAAAATGAATACCTCAGTAAACAGGCAGAAGTATTTACTATGTAATTTATAATTGTAAACAACCAACTTTAAAAATCAAAAATTAGCAAAATGGCAAAATTGAATTTCGGCGGCGTTGAAGAAAACGTAGTAACCCGTGAAGAATTTCCATTATCAAAAGCACAGGAAGTATTAAAAAATGAAACTGTTGCTGTAATTGGTTATGGCGTTCAAGGACCCGGACAGGCTTTAAACCAAAGAGATAATGGTATTAATGTTATTGTAGGGCAACGTAAAAGCTCTAAAACATGGGATAAAGCCATTGCCGATGGCTTTGTACCCGGCGAAACTTTATTTGAAATTGAAGAAGCACTGCAAAGAGGTACCATTATTTGTTACCTGTTAAGCGATGCTGCGCAAATAGCATTGTGGCCAACCGTAAAAAAACACCTTACACCCGGTAAAGCACTTTATTTTTCGCATGGCTTTGGCATTACATTCAATGAACAAACCGGCATCATACCTCCAAAAGATGTAGATGTATTTTTAGTTGCACCAAAAGGTTCCGGTACTTCATTAAGAAGAATGTTTTTACAAGGCCGTGGCTTAAACAGCAGCTATGCTATTTATCAGGATGCTACCGGTAAAGCGAAAGACAGAGTAATTGCATTAGGCATTGCCGTAGGAAGTGGCTATCTGTTCGAAACAGATTTCAGAAAAGAAGTATTCAGCGATTTAACCGGCGAACGGGGTACATTAATGGGTGCTATACAGGGAATATTTGCTGCCCAATACCAGGTACTACGCGATAAAGGTCATTCACCCAGCGAAGCTTTTAATGAAACAGTAGAAGAGCTTACACAAAGCCTTATGCCGTTGGTTGCTGAAAATGGTATGGATTGGATGTATGCCAATTGCTCTACTACAGCTCAAAGAGGTGCATTAGACTGGTGGAAGAAATTCAGAGATGCCACAGCTCCTGTATTTAAAGAATTATATGAAAGTGTTGCAAGCGGAAAAGAATCTCAGCGTTCTATTGACCTGAATAGCCAACCCGATTACCGCGAAAAATTAGAAGTTGAATTGAAAGAATTAAGAGAAAGTGAAATGTGGCAAGCAGGAAAAACAGTGCGCAGTTTAAGACCCGAAAATCAAAAATAAAGTGAATGAAGATGATGGTGGTGTAACATACACACCATCATCTTCTTTTAATGATCAGTACATGCATGTAGCAGAAAATACATATCAATTCAATTATAGTGAGGCTTACCAAAAACTAAAGCAGGTGGTAGCGCATACGCCCTTGCAATACAATCAAATTTTATCTAACCAATACAACTGCCAGGTATATTTGAAGCGGGAAGATTTACAAATAGTTCGCTCGTATAAATTACGCGGTGCATTTAATTTGTTAAGCAGCCTATCATCTGAACAATTAAAGAAAGGAGTGGTTTGCGCCAGTGCAGGCAACCACGCACAGGGCTTTGCGTATAGTTGTAAATACTTAGGCATCAAGGGCATTGTGTTTATGCCCATTATAACACCAAAACAAAAAATTCATCAAACAAAAATGTTTGGTGAAGATGCTATTGAAATAAAATTAACAGGCGATACTTTTGACGATTGTTCCCATACAGCACAACAATTCACCCTCAAAAATGAAATGACATTTATACCTCCATTTGATGACCGGAAAGTAATTGAAGGACAGGCCACTGTTGGTATTGAAATCTTGGAATCCTTATCAAATATTGATTATTTATTCATCCCGGTAGGCGGTGGCGGATTAGCAGCCGGAGTGGGTAGTTATTTTAAACAATATGCCCCCAATACGCAATTAATTGGCGTAGAGCCCGAAGGAGCGCCTTCTATGCTAAAAGCTTTTGAGGCCGGCCGACCTGTAATGCTGGAACAAATTGACCGTTTTGTTGATGGCGCAGCCGTTAAAAAAGTAGGCAACCTTACCTACCCTATTTGTAAAGAAACACTTACAAATATTTGTTTGGTACCCGAAGGAAAAGTGTGTACTACCATATTAAACCTCTACAACCAAAATGCCATTGTAGCAGAACCTGCCGGTGCATTAAGCATTGCCGCATTAGATCAGTATGCAGAACAAATTGCAGGTAAAAAAGTAGTTTGTATTGTAAGTGGCGGTAATAATGATATTGACAGAATGCCTGAAATTAAAGAACGCTCATTACAATATGAAGGCATTAAACATTATTTTCTTATTCAATTTGCACAAAGGCCTGGTGCCCTTAGAGAATTTTTAAACAAAGTATTAGGGCCAAGTGATGATATTACCCGCTTCGAGTACATGCAAAAAACCAATAAAGAAACAGGCCCTGCATTGGTAGGAATTGAATTAACTGACCGTAATGATTATGGCCCCCTTTTAACCAGAATGCAAACCAATAACATCGATTTTACTGAAATTAATAAACAGGATACGCTTTACAGCTATCTCATCTAAATTTTTGCTTAAAAACTTAGATTTTTTATACAAATTTTTCTAAAAATTGAATATATTTGAACGATTGTTGCCATTATATAAAAACAATTTAAATAACAATGGTAAATTCTAACAAAAAAATGGCTGAAACTATCGGTTTATACAACCCAGCTTTTGAGCATGATGCATGTGGCATTGGCTTCGTTGCCAATATTAAGGGAAACAAATCGCACCAAAATGTATTGGATGCCTTAACCATTTTAGAAAATATGGAGCACCGGGGTGCCTGTGGTTGTGAAAACAATACGGGTGACGGTGCCGGTATTATGATACAATTACCCCATGAATTTTTCTTTGAAGAATGTGTAAAACTTGGCGTACATCTTCCATCTTTTGGAAAATATGGTGTAGGCATGATCTTGTTTCCAAAAGATATTCGCTTAAAAGAAGAATGCAGAGATATTTTTAATCGTGCAGCCGAAACATTGGGGTTAGAAGTATTGGCTTATCGTAAAGTACCGGTTAATCCCGCTAATATTGGATCTACTGCACTTTCAGTTGAACCCGAAATGGAACAGGTATTTATTGCCTGCCCTGATCATATCAATCATCCCGATGCTTTTGAAAGAAAATTATTTGTTTTAAGAAATTATGCTTCGCATACTATTCAAGATACAGTAAAAAAAGATACCATTGGTTTTTATATCGCTTCCTTATCTTACAAAACCATTGTATATAAAGGCCAGTTAACCAGTATGCAGGTTCGGAATTATTTCCCCGATTTAGTAAACAAAAAAGTAGTCAGCGCATTTGGTTTGGTGCATTCTCGTTTTGCTACCAATACTTTTCCTTCCTGGAAATTGGCACAACCCTTTCGATACATTGCACACAATGGAGAAATTAATACCCTCCAGGGTAATTTAAACTGGCTAAAAACCAGTGAAAAAGGCTTTACTACGCCTTATTTTACCAAAGAAGAAATGGATATGCTGTTGCCCATAGTAACAGAAAATCAGTCAGACTCAGCATGTTTAGATAATATGATTGAATTACTCACCCTTTCCGGTCGTTCACTACCCCATGTAATGATGATGTTGATTCCGGAAGCATGGGATGGCAACGAACAAATGGATCCGGTAAAAAAAGCATTCTACGAATTTCATGCTGCTTTTCAGGAACCATGGGATGGTCCGGCCTCTATTTCTTTTACAGATGGTAAAATTATTGGGGCCACTTTAGATAGAAACGGACTACGTCCGTCCAGGTATTGCGTTACCAAAGATGACCGTGTTATCATGGCATCTGAAACAGGAGTATTGCCGGTAGCACCCAATTTGATTATTGAAAAAGGCCGCCTGCAACCGGGTAAAATGTTTGTGGTAGATATGGAACAGGGAAGAATTATTAGTGATGAAGAATTAAAGAACGAAATATGTTCTAAAAAACCTTATGCAGAGTGGTTAAACAAATATAAAATAAGATTAGAAGAATTACCGGAACCAAGGGTAACGTTTAGCCATTTGCATCACGATCAGGTTTTTAAATACCAAAAAGCATTTGGTTATTCAACCGAAGATTTGGAAACCATTATTGCGCCTATGGCTTTAGATGGAAAAGAACCCATTGGCTCAATGGGAACAGATACGCCTTTGGCTGTATTAAGCAACCAACCACAACACCTAAGCCATTATTTTAAACAACTATTTGCACAGGTTACCAATCCACCCATCGATCCCATACGCGAAAAAATGGTGATGAGCCTGGCAACTTTTGCAGGAAATAATGGAAATATTTTGGTAGAAGATCCATTAGATTGCCATAGTGTAGCTTTAAAACATCCCATACTCAACAATCACGAATTAGAAAAAATAAGAAGTATTGATACAGGTATTTTCCAGGCTAAAACCCTACAAACCTATTTTCGTGCCGATGCTAAACCGGGTTCATTGCAAAAGGGTATTGACCGGCTTTGTCGCTATGCGGTAGATGCAGTGGAAGATGGCTTTGAGGTATTGATTCTTTCAGACCGTGCCATTGATAGTGAACATGCTCCTATACCATCTCTGTTAGCCACTGCTGCAGTGCACCATCATCTCATCAGAAAAGGTTATCGCGGACAGGTAGGTATTATTGTTGAAGCCGGTGATGTATGGGAAGTGCATCATTTTGCCTGCTTAATTGGATTTGGTGCCACAGCCATTAATCCTTATCTGGCGCTTTCTACCATTCGGGATATGAAAATTGATGGTTATTTGCAAACCGAATTAGATGTTGATCAACTCAAAAAAAATTATATAAAAGCTGTGTGCGATGGGTTGTTAAAAGTTTTCTCCAAAATGGGTATTTCTACCCTGCAATCTTATCAGGGGGCGCAAATATTTGAAATAGTAGGCTTGAACAAATCGGTTGTTGATAAATATTTTACCGGAGCCACTTCGCGTATTCAAGGTATGGGGCTCGATGAAATTGCCCGTGAAGCTTTGGCCAAACACAACCTCGCTTTCAGTAAAAAAGATATTCCGGTACAACGGTTAGCCGTTGGTGGACAATACCAATGGAAAAGAAAGGGAGAAGAACATTTATTCAACCCACAAACCATTCATTTGTTGCAATATGCTACCAGAATGAATGACTACAATACCTATAAAAAATATGCAAAACTAATTAACGAACAAGGCTTAAAAGCTTGCACCATCCGCAGTTTGTTAGATTTTAAAAGAACCCGTGAACCAATTTCAATTGATGAAGTAGAACCCGCAGAAAATATCTATAAACGCTTTGCTACTGGTGCCATGAGTTTTGGTTCTATTTCACATGAAGCACATAGCACATTGGCCATTGCCATGAACAGACTGGGCGGAAAAAGTAATACGGGCGAAGGTGGTGAAGATGAATTGAGGTATGAAAAATTGCCCAATGGCGATAGTATGCGCAGTGCCATTAAACAAGTGGCTTCTGCCCGTTTTGGAGTTACCAGTTTGTACCTTTCAGAAGCCGATGAATTGCAAATTAAAATGGCACAAGGTGCTAAACCCGGTGAAGGTGGTCAACTACCCGGACATAAGGTTGATGAATGGATAGGCAAGGTTCGGCACGCTACACCGGGTGTAGGGTTAATTTCTCCCCCACCCCATCATGATATTTATTCCATTGAAGATTTGGCGCAATTAATTTACGATTTAAAAAATGCCAATAGAAAAGCCAGAATTAGTGTAAAATTAGTTGCCAAAGCAGGTGTTGGAACCATTGCCGCCGGTGTAGCAAAAGCAAAAGCTGATGTTATTTTAATTTCAGGATATGATGGCGGAACCGGCGCTTCTCCGTTAAGTTCAATTAAACATGCCGGATTACCTTGGGAACTTGGTTTAGCAGAAGCGCACCAAACCTTGGTAAAAAATAAATTACGCAGTAGGGTTGTATTACAGGCAGATGGACAAATGAAAACCGGAAGAGATATTGCTATTGCTACTTTAATGGGTGCTGAAGAATGGGGCGCCGCTACTGCAGCATTGGTTGTAGAAGGTTGTATAATGATGCGTAAATGCCATTTAAACACCTGCCCGGTAGGTGTTGCCACACAAGATCCTGAATTAAGAAAACGCTTTACCGGCGATCCTGAACATGTAATACATTTTTTTCAATTTGTAGTGCAGGAGCTCAGAGAAATTATGGCAGAACTTGGTTTTAGAACCATCAATGAAATGGTAGGAAAAGTAGATAACTTAACCGTACGTGAAAATCTAAAACATTGGAAATACAGTAAACTAGACCTTTCGCCTATTTTGTATAAAGAAGAAGCATCTCCTTATGTAGGATTATACCATCAGGAAGAGCAGGATCATGGATTAGAAGGTGTATTAGACTGGAAATTATTGGAAGCAGCAAAACCTGCCATTGAAAGTGGCAAAAAAGTAAAAGCCGATTTCCCCATTAAAAATACCGATAGAACAGTTGGGGCAATACTTTCCAATGAGATTACAAAAATTTATCGTTCAAAAGGACTGCCAACAGATACCATTCATTTCAATTTTACCGGCACAGCAGGCCAAAGTTTTGGAGCCTTCAATACCAATGGCATTACGCTTGAGTTAGAAGGCGATGCCAATGATTATTTTGGTAAAGGTTTAAG
The DNA here is from genome assembly GCF_019249625.1 of Hydrotalea lipotrueae. Lineage (NCBI taxonomy): Bacteria > Pseudomonadati > Bacteroidota > Chitinophagia > Chitinophagales > Chitinophagaceae > Hydrotalea > Hydrotalea lipotrueae. The sequence continues at coordinate 53,473 of NZ_JAESDL010000015.1, forward strand.
TGGTGCCAAACTCATTGTATATCCATCCAAAAACGCTTCTTATATTCCTGAAAACAATATCATTATTGGCAATGTTGCCTTCTATGGTGCTACTTCAGGCGAAGCCTACATTAGGGGGAAAGCCGGCGAACGTTTTGCCGTACGTAATTCAGGTGTTGTAGCTGTTACAGAAGGCGTGGGCGATCATGGCTGCGAATATATGACCGGCGGTAAAGTGGTTATTTTAGGAAATACCGGAAGAAACTTTGCAGCGGGTATGAGTGGTGGCATTGCATACATATATGATGTAAACAACAATTTTAAACAGAATTGTAATACCGAAATGGTTGATTTAGATCCGCTTGATGAAGCAGACAGTAAGGATTTACAGCAATTAATACAGGCGCATTACAATTATACCGGCAGCACGGTGGCCCGTTTTGTAATGGATGATTTTGATAACCAGTTGAAAAATTTCATCAAGGTATTTCCGAAAGATTATAAAAAAGTGCTGAAAGAAAAAAGCGCAAAAACTGTTAAGCAATCTAAGTAAGCATTTGAACATTGTACAAGAGCAATAACAATTATTTTTAAAAGAAATGATTATGGGTAAACCAACAGGATTTATAGAATTTCAAAGAGAAACTCCCAAAAAAAGACCGGTTGAAGAGCGGTTAAAAGATTATAAAGAATTTGTACTTCCCTTTACTGAGGAACAACTCAATCATCAGTCAGCCCGTTGCATGAATTGTGGCGTACCTTTTTGCCACAATGGCTGCCCCTTGGGTAATGTTATTCCCGAATTCAATGATGCAGTGTATGATGGTAATTGGAAGGAGGCCTATGACATCCTCATCTCTACCAATAATTTTCCGGAATTTACAGGTCGCATTTGCCCCGCTCCTTGTGAAAGTGCCTGCGTTTTAGGTATTAATCAGCCTGCAGTTACCATTGAAGAAATTGAAAAACATATCATTGAAATTGCCTTTGATAAAGGCTTTGTTCAACCCCAAAAACCCAATGTATACACCGGTAAAAAAGTGGCTGTAATTGGCTCGGGACCAGCAGGTTTAGCTGCTGCTGCACAATTAAACTATGCAGGCCATGCAGTAACCATATTTGAAAGAGATGATGCGCCAGGTGGATTGCTGCGTTATGGAATACCCGATTTTAAATTAGAGAAATCTGTGGTGGATAGAAGAATTCAATTAATGGAACAAGAAGGTGTTGTATTTAAATGCAATGCCAATGTTGGCGTAAATGTTAGCATTAATGATTTACTGCGAGAATTCAATGCTATTGTATTGGCGGGGGGATCAACTTTTCCAAGAGATTTGAACATACCCGGCAGGGAATTAAATGGCGTATATTTTGCCATGCAATTTTTAAAACAAAACAATAAAAGAGTGGCCGGTAAAAAACCAACTGTTGATGAAAACTTCTGTATAGAAAGTAATATGCTATCGCATGAATTAATGGCCACAAGCAAAAATGTTGTCATCATAGGCGGTGGTGATACTGGAAGTGATTGTGTAGGTACCTCTAACCGGCACAAAGCTAAATCAGTTACACAATTTGAATTATTACCCAAACCACCGGAAAGCAGAACCCCTTATATGCCTTGGCCTACATATCCAATGGTATTAAAAACCACTACTTCACATGAAGAAGGAGCTGACAGAAAATGGGCAATTGCAACTAAAGCTTTTTTAGGTGATGAAAACGGCAACCTGAAAGCCATTAAAGTGGTGGATTTGGAATGGACTATTACAAATGATGGAAAGCCGGCAAGGTTTATTGAAAAAGAAGGTAGTGAAAGAGATATGCCTTGCGAATTGGCATTATTGGCCATGGGTTTTGTTCATCCTGAACACAGTGGGTTAATAGAAGAACTTGGCGTTGAATTAGATGAAAGGGGCAATGTAAAAGCCACTGAAAAAAACTATCAAACCAATATTGCCAAAATATTTACAGCCGGCGATATGCGAAGAGGCCAATCGCTGGTAGTATGGGCCATTAGTGAAGGCAGAGAATGTGCCAGAAAGGTAGATGAATTTTTGATGGGCAGTTCAATTTTAGAAACAAAAGATGAATCTTTATTGGCTGTAATTTAAATTAATTAAATTTTAATACTTTTTAATTAGTCACCCATTTGGGTGACTTTTTTATTTATACCATCATAAAAAATTGAAAATCAGTTATTTATAGTAACCAATACTATTTTGTCAAAATTATATATACAAATTACAATAATTTACATTTGATATTTTTATTTGTTTTTATAATTTTTTTGCTATTTTAGCAAAATAAATTTCATATTTTTATAAAATTTAAATTTAAATCTGTATCATGGTAAAAAAAGTATCCTTTAGAGCAATTGCCCCTTTTACTTTACTTGGCATTGTTGCAATCGCAGCTTTATTTATCCCTTCATTACCAGATTTTACGGATACCAAAGGTCAATACAATACCGCAGATATTGCCTGGATATTGGTGGCAACGGCATTGGTATTTTTAATGACTCCCGGATTAGCCTTCTTTTACGGCGGTATGGTGCATAGAAAAAATGTACTTTCTACTATGATAAAAAGTGTAGTAGCCGCAGGTATTGTTAGCATTCTTTGGGTGGTTGTAGGGTATAGCTTGGCATTTGGTGATTCCATTGGAGGATTCATTGGTAACCCAGCTACGCACTTTTTTTTTAAAGGTGTAGCTTCAGGGGCTCCCTGGATAGGTGCCCCCACCATTCCGCTTACTTTATTTGCCTTATTTCAATTAATGTTTGCCATTATAACACCCGGTTTGGTGGTAGGCGCTGTAGCGGAACGCATTCGATTTACTGCATATATATTGTTCATTGCATTATTTAGTTTATTAGTTTATGCTCCTATTGCTCACTGGACATGGCACCCAGATGGCTTTCTGGCAAAAATGGGTGTTCTGGATTTTGCAGGTGGAACTGTAGTACATATTTCAGCAGGTTGCGCTGCCTTAGCCGGTGCACTGGTATTAAAACGTAGAAAAGCTCATATAGAGCAAAGAGAAATTCCTCCGGCCAATATACCTTATGTTTTAATTGGTACAGGTTTGCTTTGGTTTGGTTGGTTTGGTTTTAATGCTGGCTCTGCAATGGCGGCTAATGCTTTGGCTGTATCGGCCTTTGCTACTACCAGTATTGCAGCCGCTGCCGCAGGATGTTCATGGATGTTTTTTGATGCTGTAAAAGGTAAAAAACCCTCTGTACTCGGCTTTTGCATTGGCGCAGTGGTTGGACTTGTTGCCATTACTCCTGCATCCGGCTTCATTGGTATACCTCAAAGTATTTTTGTAGGAGTAATTGCAGCCGTCATTTCTAACATCGCGGTTCATTATAAATCAAAGTCTACACTCGATGATACATTAGATGTTTTCCCCTGCCATGGTTTAGGTGGTATTGTTGGCATGCTATTAACCGGCTTATTGGCAACTAAAACTGTGAATGTAGCAGGGAATAATGGATGGTTGTATGGTAATGCTGGTTTGTTTTTCATTCAATTCAAAGCCATGCTTATAGTGGTAGCATATAGTTTCACGATGTCGTTTGCCATATTCAAATTTATCAATTTCATTTTACCATTAAGGGTAAGTTCAGCTGAAGAAGAAGTAGGATTAGACAAATCACAACACGACGAAAAGTACGTTCAGGGAACAATTTTATTAGAAGAGATTGGCGAAAACGAAGAAGGCTCCATCATTCAAAAGGAAATTATTATGCATGCATCATAACACAAAAAAGGTACAGCAGGTAACAAACTTCTGACCAAGCCTATTTGCTGTACCCTTTTATTAACAAAAAACCAACCACAATGTTAAAGAAAATCTGCCAACTAACTGCAATAAGTTTTGCAGCAGTCACTTCTATTGAGGCCCAAACGGACTCTACAAAAAAAATAGAAAGTAACACCACATTTACTTACGCAATTGATGCTTATTACAGAACTGATTTCACTGACCCCTCCTCCGACGCTAAATCGAACAATTTTACCAGTTTTACCGATTCAAAAAATTCGTTTGAATTAGGGATGGCCTCTGTTAGGGTTGACCACTCCTTTGGAAAAGTAGGTGCAACTGCCGATTTAGGCTTTGGAAAAAGAGCCGAAAATTACTCTTACAATGATGTAGGCACCATGGCTGCTATTAAACAGTTATTTTTAACCTATACGCCTGTTAAAGGTGTTACCTTAACAGCAGGCAAATTTGGTACTTTTATCGGCTATGAAGTATTAGATGCTTATGCCAACAGAAACTATAGCATGAGTTATGGATTTTCTTATGGTCCCTTCTTTCACACAGGTATTAAAGCTGATATTGCATTGGGCGGTAAAACAGCCATAATGGTGGGTATTGCCAATCCTACCGACTTCTCCACAACAACTTCGGGTCGTAAAGTTGCCATAGCCCAATTGAGTACCGGAACAAAAGATGATAAATTTAAAGCAATCCTTAATTTTCACGGAGGGACTGACTTTAATCAGTTCGATTTGGTATTGAATGCAAATTTGAGCAGTAAGTTCAGTTTAGATTACGATGGCACCATTAAAACAGTGAAAGTTGCCGGCAATAGTAACAGTTGGTCAAGCAATGTGCTGTATATAAATTATGATGCCACAAAAACTGTTGGCTTTACCTTAAGAGAGGAATATTTTGATGACAAAAAAATGTAGCAGGTGTTGGTGCCGGAATTATTGCAACCACGCTATCCGGTAACATTCACATCAATAATCTCACCCTCATTCCCGAAGTAAGAATAGATAATGCGCAATCTGCCATTTTCTCAAAAAGCAGCCTCAATTCATATAGTAAAAGCGATGTTAGCTGCTTATTGGCTGCTGTTTATAAGTTTTAAAAAATTACCAACCAAAACTATTTAATCATATTAAACCCTACAACTATGTTTTCTTCTACAATTAGCTATTTAAAACAAATTAGGAAAGCAAGACCTACCGAAAATTCAGTGGTTTATCATCTTACCAGAAAAGAAAAAATGAGATTAGCATTAACCGTTTTTTCAGGAAAAATTTTTGGAGTAATTGCTGTTGTAATCTTTATAAAAAGTTTACCGGGTATATTTGCTACTACGGCATTTGCAACTGAAACTTTTACCCCTCACGAAATAACTACATTCAATTCCATAAATACAGTATGGACACTTGTTGCAGCTTTTTTAGTTTTTGGAATGCAGGCAGGTTTTGTTATGCTGGAAGCGGGTTTTGCAAGATCAAAAGAAACTGTAAACGTTCTTTTGGAGTGTATTTTTGATACAGCAATTTGTGGTATTCTTTTCTGGGCAATTGGATATGCTTTCATGTTTAGCCATGGAAATGGTTTTATTGGAACACATTGGTTCTTCTTGTCCGGAGCTCCGGCAACTTATGAAACGACTGGTATTCCAATTTTGGCACATTGGATTTTTCAATTCGCATTTGCTGATACAACTTCTACCATTACATCTGGTGCAATGATTGGAAGAACAAGTTTCAGAGGTGATATATTATATAGCATAGGTGTAACGGGTTTCATTTATCCCATAATAGGGCATTGGGCATGGGGCCCTGATGGCTGGTTGGCTTTAATGGGTAGTGAAGGGCATTTTTTCCCATCTTTAGGCCAAGGATTTAGAGATTTTGCCGGATCTACTGTTGTGCATACAATTGGCGGTGTAATATCTTTAGCAGGTGCCTTAGTTTTAGGGCCTCGTATTGGAAGAATCTTTACCAGAGATGATAAAGAAAAAGGCGGATTACCACCAGCCCATAATCTACCATTAGCAACTGTTGGTGCTTTTATACTTTGGTTTGGCTGGTATGGTTTTAATCCTGGCAGTACGCTTTCCGCAATAGATGCAGATGGAATTGGAAGAATCGCTGCTAATACAACGCTTGCAGCTTGTGCCGCTTCTTTAACAGCAATGATTCTGCCGCTGTGGTTCGGCCCTAACAAGGGTAAGTTTGATTTAGCTTTTACAGTCAATGGATTATTAGCTGGCCTTGTTGCAATAACCTGTCCTTGTTACTGGGTTTCCCCATTTGGTGCTATTTTAATAGGACTTATTGCAGGAGTAGTAGTATACTATGGAACGCTTTTATTGGAATTTTTAAGAATTGACGATCCGGTAGGTGCGGTTCCGGTGCATGGAATAGCAGGCATATGGGGCACATTATCTTTGGGACTTTTTGCCTGTGGTCAATTTGGCGCAACCGGTCCAACAGGTGCAGATAATTCTTCTCCGGTAAAGGGCTTATTTTATGGTGGAGGTTTAAACGTTTTGAAAGCACAATTTATAGGTAGTGCTGTGATTACTTTATCTACCTTTTTAATTGCATTAATATTGATGTGGGTTGTAAATAAATTGCCATATCCCTGGAAACTCCGTGTTGAACCAGAAGCTGAATATGGTGATGGACTTGATAAATTTGAACATGGGGTGTCAGCATATCATTTTCAAGAGTAATATACAATCTGGGGTGGTATAAACAATGGATAAGGGGCATTTTGCCCCTTTCCCTTTATACTTAAATATAATTTAGTTTATATACTATTTATTTTCTTAAAATCAATGCTATACTTAATTAAGAATGATTACATACATGGGTGTATTTGTATTAATGTTAAAACCCAGCACACTTAAAAAAAAGGAAACTTCCATTTATTTTAACAAACTTTTGAATTGTAACCAGTACAACAAAACGTTACTGCAATTCCAATCTCTATTTTTGACAGACAATAATGATATAAAATCATATAAATTGATGAGTTTGACTTAATCCACCTTTCTTATTTTAAGCAGAATTTCGTCCGGCATTAATAATACCAAAGGAACAACGCATTGCCAATTTTTCGTAAGTATTTTTTAATGATTCTTGTGAAGAATATGCTTCCAGCTCTCGAACTTTCGTAATAGCATATTGTTGAATGGTTACCAACGGTAAAACAATGCGTTCCCGCATTTGAATAGACATTTGATCAACAGGATAATCTGCCATTAAGCCAGATTTGTTGTTTAAAAGCAGTATATATTTTTTTGTGAGTTCATATTCACTATAAACCATATTCCAAATTTCACCATACTTTTCATCATTTGCTAAAAATGCGGTTAATGGAAAGAAACATTTTTGCATGGCCATCTCACAATTATCAATTAAAGTTTTGAAAAATAATGAATGCTGGTATAATGCTTTAATGGCGTCCCATTTCCCTTGATGCTCTGCAGCTTGCAAAGCGGTTCCAACGCCATAATAGCCGGTAACATTTTGTTTTATTTGACTCCACGAGCCTACAAAAGGTATGGCACGCAAATCATTCAAAGTTAATTTACTGGAGCCGCCTCTTTTGGTAGGCCTGCTTCCTATATTGGTTTCTGAATATAATTTAAGCGGACTAACATGCACCAGATAATCAATAAAATAAGGATGATTTTTTAATTGTAAATAAGCCTGATAACTGGTTTCAGCAATTGCTTCCATTAATTGTTCTTCCATTTTTTCTAATGTTATTTTATTATTAGAAAAAATTTCATTCGACATGCCGGCATGTATTAATTGCTCAATATTGTATTGTGCTGAATCGATCGTACCAAAATTAGAACTAACGGTTTGGCCTTGAATGGTTAACTGTATTTCTTTGTTGGAAATATTGCTGCCCATTGATGCATAGAATTGATGGGTTTTACCACCGCCTCTGGCAGGAGGGCCGCCACGTCCATCAAAAAACACTACATCAATTCCGTATTGTTTTGAGATATCGGTTAATGCCTCTTTCGTTTTATAAATACTCCAGTTAGCCATTAAATAACCGCCATCTTTTGTTCCGTCTGAAAAGCCCAGCATGATGGTTTGCTTATTATGCCTTTTTTGAAGATGTGAACGATAGGTATTTTGCTGATACAATGTTTCCATAATCGCAGCAGCATTTTTTAAATCATCAATGGTTTCAAATAGTGGAACAATATCAATTGTTAAATTTTCTTTCTTCCACCCCATTAACAAAAACATACCAAAAACTTCCATTACATTAATGGCACTAAAGCAATGGCTAATAATATATCGGTTACAACCCGCCTCGCCGTTTAAATGCTGTATATCACGAATTGCAGCAATAATATCTAATGTATCTTTTTGTACGGGATCTTTCAAAACTCCTGAATCAATTGTAGTTTCAATAGCAGCCAGCATGTTTAATTTTTCAGCATCACTTGATGCAGCATAATCTTTGGGCAAGACATTGGTATCATGAATAAGAAAGTCAAAAATTTTGGCATGAATACTGCTATCCTGCCTAATATCTAATGTTGCAAAATGCAACCCAAACAATTCAACTTTATTAATGAATGATTCAACCAGATTTACAAAAAGATGATTGTGCTCATAAATGAGTTGATACCTTATTTTTTCAAGTGCTTGTAGAATTTCATTTTTGGTTAAATCAAATTCATGCTCTGGAACAAATAAATTATCGTACAATCTTTTTTCCAAATTAGTTAAAGCTACATCTACCCCTTTAAAAGTTAAACGCCGCTTTAACTTTCTAACTTCACTGAAATAGGAACGAATAATACTTTCTCGTAGCACATTGGCTACCTTTAAACTGATATCACGAGTAACAAACGGATTACCATCTCTATCACCACCCGGCCAAAAACCCATTCTAATGATAGCATGATGCTCACTTAATAAATCAGGTACATTTTCTTTAATATAAGTAATAATGCGGCCTGCAGCATGATAAAATACATTTTCAAGATACCATATTAAACTAACTGCTTCATCGAAGGGAGTAGGTTTTTGTTGTTGAAAAAAAGGAGTTCTTCCTAATTGTTGCAAATAAGTATATATCTGTTTTTCATTATTGGTATTGATGGCAGAAGAAAGATCATGAATAATGCCCAATACAGCACCCCTGTAAAATTGAGTAGGATGCGCAGTGAGCACTAACTGAATACTAAAATCATTGATACGTTTTTTCAAAGTATCCATCATCTGTTTTTGATCTGCTTCTAACAGTAATTGTTTTACCGTTCCTTTGCCCTGCATATCATTTACTTCCTTAAAAGCTGCATCTTCTAAGGCATCAAACAATACTACCTGTCTTTCAATATATTGAACAAACCTAAAAAGCAAATCAATTTTTTCTTGCTCAGAATTTAAATTGGTTTGTTTATTAAAAAATTCCTGAATAATTTCTAACGGTCCTTGCTTTTTTTTATATCCTTCTTCACAATTTAATAAAAGCAATGAAACCAAAATACCGGTTTTCTCAATTCGGTGAAAAGGTAATGATGTGAACAAACTATTGTATAACTGAAACTTAATAGCCACCTGGCTTTGAAATACGGATAAATTAGCTGACGCAGACATGATAGTATAAAAATTTTAGATTAAAAAAGTGACAGGCCATCGTTTCGGGCTTGAAAATTAATAAATATTTTGGTAGTATAATTAAATTTTATTTACCTTAGCATTAAAATCAGTAAAAAAAAAGCAATCAAAATTGATTTTTATATAGCAATGATTAACTCCATCATTTACATATTTTCTACCACCACTACTACTACCCTGTAAAGGGTAACATTATTTTATATTACACATTGGGCATTTTCGCTGTTTTCTTCAAAAAGAATTTATTTTAACAAAGTTAATGCGAGTGGGCAAATTGAAATGTCTATTTTAAAAATAATTATTATATAAAATAATTTAAATTTATGAAGGTTTTAAAATTTGGCGGTTCCTCTGTTGCAAATGCAGAGAATATAAAAAAAGTAGCTGAGATAGTAGCTGATAAAAAATATGAACAATCCATTATTGTAGTTTCAGCATTGGGTGGTGTTACAGATGCATTAATACAAACAGGCACTTCTGCGGCCAAAGGCGATGATAACTACAAACAATTGTTACTAAATTTAGAAACCCGGCATTTAGAAACCGTTAAAAACTTATTACCTGTAACTATACAGAGCAGTTGCTTAAGCAACGTAAAACAAAAATTTAATGAATTAGAAGATATATGTGAAGGCGTATTCCGATTAGGTGAATTATCTAAAAGAACCATGGATAGAATTGTAAGTTATGGAGAATTGCTTTCATCCACTATCATTTCTCATTATTTGAATGCCATTCAAATTAACAACGAATGGCTGGATAGCAGAAAATTAATTACCACCAACAGCCAATTCGGATTTGCACAGGTTATTTTTCCGCTAACCAATAAAAATATACAGGATTGGATTGCACACTCGTCCTCAAAGAAATTTGTTTCCCCCGGCTTTATTGCTGCCAATCAGGAGGGTTTAACTACTACACTGGGACGAGGTGGCTCAGATTATACTGCAGCAATTTTTGCAGCAGCCATACAATCAGAAGCATTAGAAATTTGGACCGATGTTACCGGAATGATGACAGCCGATCCGAGATGGGTTTCAAATGCAAAAACCATTCCTTCCACTTCTTACAGAGAGGCCATGGAATTATCACATTTTGGAGCAAAAGTTATTTATCCGCCTACAATACAACCGGCAATGCAACAACTTATTCCAATATGGATTAAAAATACTTTTCAACCACAGCAGCCAGGTACCGTTATTGAAAACATTTCAGCACAAAAAAATGAAATTATTACAGGAATATCCAGTATCAATACCATTAGCCTGCTTAGCTTAGAAGGCAGCGGCATGGTAGGTATTCCCGGTTTTTCAAAACACTTGTTCGAAGCATTATCTTCAGCAGGAATTAATGTTATACTGATAACACAAAGTTCTTCTGAACATTCTATTTGTGTGGCAGTAAACAGCGCAGATGCAAATATGGCTAAACACATTGTAGATGAGCATTTTGCCAATGAAATTGCTTCGGGGAAAGTAGATCCTTTGAAAGTTGAACATGAATTATCAATTATTGCATTAGTTGGCGATAAAATGAAAAGCCATCCGGGGATTGCCGGAAAAATGTTTGCAGCACTGGGCAGAAATGGTGTAAACATCAGGGCAATTGCGCAAGGCTCATCAGAAAGAAATATTTCTGCTGTAGTTGCTTTTAAAGATGTAAAAAAAGCAGTCAATGTTTTACATGAGGCATTTTTCGAATCGAGTTACAAACAACTGAACCTTTTTATTATAGGTTCCGGAAATGTAGGTAGTAAATTATTGGAACAAATTAAACAACAACAAGAATATTTACTGCATCATTTGAATTTGCAAATCAGAATTACCGGTATTGGCAATAGCAGGCACATGCTTTTTAATGATGATGGCATTCAACTCAACAATTGGAATCAATTATTACAAGAAGCGCCACCCATGAAATTGAGTGGGTTTATTGAAACCATTTTGTTAAAGAACTTACGTAACAGTGTTGTTGTAGATGTTACTGCCAATCATCAGGTGGCAGATACCTATGCCGAATTATTATCCCACTCTATAGCTATTGTTGCATGCAATAAAATTGCAGCCTCTTCTGCCTATAAAAATTATATAAAGTTGAAACAATTAGCCAAGGAGTTTAATGTTCCCTACTTCTTTGAAACCAACGTAGGTGCAGGATTGCCGGTGATAGGAACATTAAATGATTTAATTAGAAGCGGCGATAGTATTCATAAAATTCAGGCTGTATTGTCAGGTACATTAAATTATGTTTTTAACAATTATAATGCTACTGAAACGTTTGCAACAGTTGTAAAACAAGCACAAAAAGAAGGTTATACTGAACCCGATCCAAGGTTAGATTTAGGTGGTACAGATGTAATGCGTAAAATAATGATATTGGCCAGAGAAGCGGGAACTGCTATAGAAATGGAAGATGTAACCAATCATTCTTTTTTACCGCCATCTTGTATGCAGGGAACTGTAGACGACTTTTATGTGGAATTAGAAAAACATGAAGCACATTTTAAAGAATTATACTTAAAGGCTACCGCAAACAACTGTAAGCTAAAATTTGTAGCTGAGTATGTAAATGGAAAAGCCGAGGTAGGATTAAAGCATATACCTGCTGATTCTGATTTTTATCATTTATACGGAAAAGATAATATCGTATTGTTTTATACACAGAGATATCCGGAACAACCCCTTGTAATAAAAGGGGCCGGTGCAGGTGCCGATGTAACTGCATCAGGAGTTTTTGCGGATATTATTCGGGTGGTTCATTAATGATGAATACCTATAAAGTGTTCATAAGCTTTCTGTTCACTTAAAGCAATATTTTTAAAAAGCAAAAAAGAAATTGTGCAAATAAAACAACAAAGCATTACCGTTAGTAGTCCTGCAACTGTTGCCAATATAGTATGCGGTTTTGATATTCTGGGTTTTGCAATCAATCAACCTGAGGATTTCTATACCTTAACTATTAGCGATACCAAAGGTGTTACAATAATAAATGAAGATAATTTTAACCTACCACTTAAAGCGGAAGAAAATGTTGCCGGAGCTGCACTTTTAGCATTTTTAGAAGCAGTACCTGAAATAAATGGATTTACATTGATTAGTAAAAAACAAATTAAACCCGGCAGTGGAATAGGTTCCAGCGCAGCCAGTGCAGCAGGTGTAGTGGTTGCAGCCAACTTTTTATTAAATAATTATTTTAACAAATTAGACCTGGTTCGTTTTGCCATGTTTGGTGAAAAAGTGGCCAGTGGGGTAAAACACGCCGATAATATTGCACCGGCAATTTATGGTGGCGTTACACTCATCCGTTCTATTTTTCCATTAGATATTATTCCCATAACAGCTCCCGATTTATATGTAACCGTTGTTCATCCTCAAATTGAGGTGAGAACAGCCGATGCCCGTCAAATTTTAAAACAAAATGTTTTACTAAAAGATGCTATCAAACAGTGGGGTAACATTGCAGGTTTAGTAGCAGGTTTTATTCAACACGATTATGAATTAATTGCAAGAAGCTTAGAAGATGTAATCATTGAACCGGTAAGAAGCATATTAATTCCAGGATTTTATGAAATAAAGAACAAATGTAAAGAAGTGGGTGCTTTAGGTGGCGGTATTTCAGGTTCAGGCCCTTCTATTTTTATGCTAAGCAAAACCAAAGACATAGCCATTGCAGTTGAAAATATTATGAAAGAGGTATACTATGCTATTGGTTTAGATTACTATACCCATGTAACCACTATTAATCAGCAAGGTGTAAAAATCATCAATTAAGATATGTATATATAATTTATTTATAACAAATAAGTATTGGCTACACATTTCATTTTAAAACTTCACATCAACATCCATTTATTTTATAATCATGAAATATTTTAGTTTAAACCATAAAGCCCCTGTTGTAGATTTTTCAGTAGCCGCCATTCAGGGACAGGCACCGGATAAAGGGTTGTATTTTCCGGAAAACATACCTGCTTTACCCAAAGGATTTATTGAAAATATTCAACACTACAAGAAAACAGAGATTGGGGTAACCGTAATGCAACCTTATATGGGTAATGCAATGCCTCTTTCCATTCTTGAAAAAATTATTGAGGAAACGGTTGACTTCCCATTTCCTTTAGTAACCATTACACCCTCCATTGCTGCATTGGAATTATTTCATGGTCCAACCTTAGCTTTTAAAGATGTAGGCGCAAGATTTATGAGCAGATGTCTGGCTTATTTTAACCGGAATAATACCCAGCCGGTAACTGTGCTGGTTGCTACTTCCGGCGATACCGGCGGTGCTGTTGCTCATGGATTTTTGGGTGTGAAAGGTGTTGAAGTAATTATTTTATATCCCAAAAATAAAGTAAGTAAAGTGCAGGAATTGCAATTAACAACACCAGGTAACAATATTACAGCACTTGAAATTGAAGGTAATTTTGATGATTGCCAGGCAATGGTGAAGGAAGCATTTATGGATAAAGATTTAAACCGGAAATTAACGCTTACTTCTGCCAACTCTATCAATGTAGCCAGATGGCTGCCACAACAATTGTATTATTTTTTTGCATACCAGCAATGGCAACAGCAAACCCCTCCCGTTATATCTGTACCAAGCGGTAATTTTGGTAATATCTGTGCAGCAATACTGGCACACCATTCGGGCCTGCCTGTTCAGCATTTTATTGCAGCTTGTAATGCCAATAAAGTAGTAACCGACTATTTAAATACCGGTACCTATCATGCCCAACAATCTGTTCCAACCTTTTCCAATGCAATGGACGTGGGCAATCCAAGTAATTTCATAAGAATTCTTGAAATATTTCAACACTCATTTCAATCATTAAAAAATAAAATAAACAGTTTTAGTGTAGATGATGCAACTACCCTACAAACCATACAAACCGTATACAAACAATATAACTATTTGTTAGACCCGCATGGAGCAGTTGCTTTTGCTGCATTATCACACTATTTAAAGCAATTTCCAAATGAACACGGTTATATAGCTGCAACTGCGCATCCGGTAAAATTTCCTGATGTTGTAGAGCTGGCAACCGGTTATCAGGTACCCTTTCCTGAAGCTATTAAGGAACTCTTCACTAAAGAAAAAAAAAGTATGAATATGCCTGCAAACTTTAATGCATTGAAAGAGTGGTTATTGAACAGGAAACATTTTTAAACAAACTGGCTTTTCCGATTTTATTTGTACACCGGTGGGTACTAACATACCGGTACTTTTATAAATGGTAAATACTACAATATTATTTGTATCTCTATTGGCTACCAATAAAAATTTCCCGGTAGGATCAATAACAAAATTTCTGGGATGTACGCCAAGTGTTGACTGATGCCCCAATTCTGTTAAAGTACCATTGGCAGCAATTCGGTAAATGGTAATATCGTTCGCCTTACCCCGATTTGAAGTATATAAATATTTCCCATCAGGAGTAATATGAATGTCTGCACTTCCCCGCTCATTGGGATCACCAACAGTACATGATGCAATGGTTTGTATGGCTTGCAGCCGCCCGGTATTGCTATCATAATTAAAACAAATTACTTTACCGGCCAATTCTGTAATTAAGTATGCAAATTTTTTGTTGGGACTAAATGTTAAATGCCTTGGGCCATATCCGTCAGGAACATCAAATAATGCGGTATCTGTTTCTGATAAAGGCGCTGTTTCATTGGTAGGATTAAAATGATATTGATACACTTTATCTGTTCCTAAATCATCCACAAATAAATATTTATTGCCAGGAGAAAAAATGGTACAATGTACATGTGCCTGTTCCTGTCGGGTAACGTTTACACTATATCCGTGATGTTCTATATTTTGTGCCAGTGGTTGCAAAGAACCATCTGCATTAATCTTTAACATAGACAAGCTACCGCTGCTATAATTAGCCACAGCAGCCCATGTATGGGTAGCATCTACATCAATATAGCAGGGATCATCTCCCCCACTCGGCGTGGTATTTAACAATTGTAGTGTTCCATTTTTTTTATTGAAAGAAAAGGCACTTACGGCCCCCGGAATTTCTTTGTGATTTTCATTCACAGCATAAACAAATTTGCCATTATCTGAAACGGTAAGATAAGAAGGATTGGATGTTCCAGTAAATGTACTCACCAAATTAGCAGAACCGATATTCGTATTAAACTTATACACTTCAATATGATTGGTATAACTACCTACCATCATATAATATTCATGGGGCTGACTGATTCCTAATAAAGAAAAAACTGAACAGCATAGCGCAAGCAATAAACGCATAAAAATTAATTTTAAGTACAAGGTAAATATTTTAAAATGAAAGCATTACTTAAAAAATACTAAGGAGCAGAATTTGATTTTTGTTAAGTAGAATGTACAAAAGAAACAAAATAAAAAAACCGTTTGAAAAAATCAAACGGCTTTGTATGAAAGAAATATTCAGGAAGATTACTCAAATTTTAAATCGAGCCCTAAACCTCTTAATTCATGAACCAATACATTGAAAGACTCCGGCACGCCTGCCTTTGGTATGTTTTCACCCTTTACAATGGCTTCATATGTTTTTGCACGGCCAATAATATCATCAGATTTTAATGTTAATAATTCCTGTAATATATTAGCTGCGCCATAAGCTTCCAATGCCCAAACTTCCATTTCACCAAAACGCTGACCACCAAATTGTGCTTTACCACCCAAAGGTTGTTGGGTAATTAAACTGTAAGGTCCAATTGAACGAGCATGCATTTTATCATCAACCATGTGGTGCAGTTTAATCATGTAAATAACACCCACAGTAGCTTTTTGATCAAAACGTTCACCGGTTTCACCATCATACAAATAAGTATGACCATTTAATGGAATATTCGCATCTTCACAGTATTTTTCAATTTCTGTTGTAGTAGCACCATCAAAAATTGGCGTAGCAAATTTCAACCCTAATTTTTTTCCGGCCCATCCTAAAATGGTTTCATAAATCTGGCCCAGATTCATACGGGAAGGTACCCCTAATGGATTTAATACAATATCCACCGGTGTACCATCTTCCATAAAAGGCATATCTTCGGCACGTACAATTTTTGCAACAATACCTTTATTTCCATGGCGTCCGGCCATTTTATCACCAACTTTCAATTTACGCTTAACAGCCAAATAAACCTTAGCCAATTTTAAAACACCGGCTGGCAATTCATCACCAATTGAAATATTGAATTTCTCTCTTTTGTATCTGCCCAGTTCTTCATTATATTTAATACTGTAATTATGCAACATTGTATTAATATAATGATCAGTTTCGGCTTCACCTGTCCAGCCTAACGGATTAACGCTTTGATACTCAATAGAAGCAATATTTTTGGCATTAAATTTTGCGCCTTTCCCAATTAATACTTCACCAAAAGTATTGGTAACACCGGCAGATGTTTTATCTTTTAATAAAACCTGCAGTTTACTATGCAATTGTTCTTTTAAAACTTCAACATTTTGCTGATGTATTTTTTCTACTTTTTCTAATTGTGATTTTTCTTTTTGTTTACTGTTCTTATCTTTCTTAGCACGCTGAAACAATTTTTTATCAATCACAACGCCTTCTGTTCCGTTAGGTGCTTTTAAAGAAGCATCTTTTGCGTCACCGGCTTTATCACCAAATATGGCTCTTAATAATTTTTCTTCCGGTGTAGGATCAGATTCACCTTTGGGCGTTATTTTACCAATTAATATATCACCCTCTTTAATGGATGCACCAATTCTGATGATACCATTTTCATCCAAATCTTTGGTGGCTTCTTCAGAAACATTTGGTATATCGGGCGTTAATTCTTCTTCACCCAGTTTGGTATCGCGTACTTCTAATTCATATTCATCAATGTGAATAGAAGTAAATAAATCTTCACGAACTACTTTTTCGTTAATTACAATGGCATCTTCAAAATTGTAACCTTTCCATGGCATGAAAGCTACTTGCAAGTTTCTTCCCAAAGCCAATTCTCCATTTTGAGTGGCATAACCTTCGGTTAAGAAATCACCTTTTTTAACAATTTGTCCTTTTTTAACAGCCGGACGAAGATTGATAGAGGTAGCCTGATTGGTTTTGATAAATTTGGTTAATTTATAAACACGCAAATCATCATCGAATGAAATGAGTTTATCAATCTCGCTTCTTTCATAACGCACATGTATTTCATTGGCATCTACAAATTCTATCACACCATCTCCTTCTGCATGAATTTGAATTCTGGCATCACGGGCTGCTTTACCTTCCAAACCTGTACCTACAATCGGAGATTCTAATCTGATTAATGGTACGGCCTGACGTTGCATGTTAGAACCCATCAATGCACGGTTGGCATCATCATGCTCTAAGAAAGGAATTAATGAGGCACTTAATCCTACAATTTGGTTGGGCGCAACATCCATATATTCAACTTCCTCTTTATCTAAAATGGGAAAATCGCCTGTTTCACGGGAAATTACCTGATCTACAGCAAATTCACCATTAGGGGTAAGTGGTGTATTACTTTGTGCAATTTTTGCGGTATCTTCTTCTTCTGCACTTAAATAGGTTAATTCTTTCAAATTAACTTTCCCATTTTCTACTTTACGATAAGGGGTTTCTATAAAGCCCATATCATTAATGGTTGCATGTACACAAAGGGTAGAAATCAATCCGATATTCGGGCCTTCGGGTGTTTCAATGGTACATAAACGACCGTAATGAGAATAGTGAACGTCGCGCACCTCAAATCCGGCTCTTTCTCTGCTTAAACCACCGGGTCCTAAAGCTGAAATCCTGCGTTTATGTGTAATTTCAGATAAGGGGTTGGTTTGGTCTAAGAATTGAGATAATTGGGAAGTACCAAAAAATGAATTAATAACGGAAGATAAAGTACGAGCATTGATTAAATCAACAGGCGTAAATACTTCATTGTCGCGTACATTCATTCTTTCACGAATGGTACGAGCCATACGAGCTAAACCTACGCCAAATTGTGCATACAATTGTTCGCCCACTGTTCTAACACGGCGATTGCTTAAATGATCAATATCATCTACTTCGGCTTTACCATTGGTTAAACGAACCAAATATTTGATAATTTCAATAATATCTAATCTTGTTAATACTTTTTTCTCGATGGATAAATCAAGGTTCAGTTTGCGATTAATTTTATAACGGCCAACTTCACCTAAATCGTAACGTTTGTCTGAGAAAAATAATTTATCGATAATACCACGTGCTGTTTCATTATCTGGAGCATCAGCACCACGTAACTGACGATAAATGTGCTGAACAGCTTCTAATTCACTGTTTGAGGTATCTTTATTTAAAGTATTATAAATAATTGCATAATCACCGCCTACGTCTTCTTTTTGAATGAATACGCTTTTAACGCCTAATTCAATAATTGTATCAATGGCATCTTCATCTAAAATGGTATCGCGTTCCATTACAATTTCATTACGCTCAATCGATACCACTTCACCCGAATCTTCATCTACAAAATCTTCAACCCAGGTTCTTAGTACACGGGCAGCTAATTTTTTTCCAATGAATTTGGATAATTCCTTCTTATCAGTTTTAACTTCATCGGCCATTCCGAATAATTCAAGAATATCTTTATCTGTTTCGTAGCCTATGGAACGTAAGAGGGTGGTTACCGGGAATTTTTTCTTACGATCAATATACGCATACATTACGTTGTTAATATCGGTGGCAAATTCCATCCATGCACCTTTAAAAGGAATTACACGGGCAGAATAAATTTTAGTACCGTTAGGGTGTACAGACTGGCCAAAGAATACACCAGGTGAACGATGTAACTGAGATACAACCACACGTTCAGCACCATTTACTACAAACGTGCCGCGAGGTGTCATATAAGGAATATTTCCTAAAAACACATCTTGAACAATGGTTTGAAAATCCACATGTTCTTCATCATTACAACTTAACCGCAGTTTAGCTTTTAATGGAACGGCATAGGTTAAACCACGCTCCATACATTCTTCAATTGAATAACGTGGCGGGTCAATAAAATAATCTAAAAATTCCAGCACGAAAATATTACGTGTATCTGTAATAGGAAAGTTTTCCTTAAATACACGGAATAGTCCTTCTACATTCCTTTTATCGGGTGTAGTTTCTAACTGAAAAAATTCACGAAATGATTCAAGTTGAATGTCTAATAAATCAGGTGCTTCAGCTAGGTTTTTTGTTTTGCCAAAGTTGATCCTTTTGTTCAGTGTTGTTGTTGACATAGTATTTTGTAAAACCGGTTTTAGCTAAAAAATAGGGAAACGATAGGTTCCCGGCGCTCTGTTATACAAAGATGAAAGGGATTTAATGGCCATTCCCAATTCACCGGAATCTAAATGCCTTAAAATAAGGATGGCAAAAGTACGGAAAGCAGGTGAAAGAAAAAACAAAATTTATTTCAATATTGGCTGGTTTTTGCTTCCGGTACATCAGTCGGGTTGTTCACTACCAACCCAATGCATTACCCAGTCCCGAAATTCCCTTTAAAAAAATTACCTCCGAAAGTATTTCGGAGGTAATGAAGGAATAATTTTCGGTAAAGTTATTTGATTTCAACTTCAGCTCCGGCATCTTTCAGCTTATTGGCTAATTCTTCAGCTTCAGCTTTAGAAATACCTTCTTTTACTGGTTTGGGTGCACCATCAACCAGATCTTTCGCTTCTTTCAAACCTAAACCGGTTAATTCTTTTACAATTTTAACCACATTTAATTTGCTGGCTCCACCACTTTTCAGAATAACATCAAATGAAGTTTGTTCTGCAGCAGCAGCAGCACCGCCACCATCACCACTTGCAACTACTACAGCTGCGGCAGCGGCTGGCTCAATACCATATTCTGCTTTTAATACATCTGCTAATTCTTGTACTTCTTTAACTGTTAAACCTACCAAGGTTTCGGCTAATGCTTTTACGTCTGCCATAATATTTAAGTTTTAAAAACCGCCTTCATTGCGTTTGCTCCGGCGGAAGGTTATGGAAAAATACCCCATTTTTACCTCAGAGGTGTTGGTTATAAAATTTTACAAATGAACTATTCTGCAGCAGTGGTTGTTTCTGCCTGTTTTTCGTGATGGTGCAATAAAGCAGCCAAAACACGTTTTGCAGGAGATTGTAGTAAACCAATTACTTCACCTATCAATTCATCTTTTGTTTTAATTTTTGTTAATGTTACCAGATTAGCATCACCGGTGTAGATATCACCATTAATAAAAGCTGCTTTTAATTGAGGCTTTTCATTATTGCTTGCTTTTCTGAAAGAAGAGATAATCAATGCAGGATCTTTCGGGTTCTCCGAAAAAAGTAATGCTGTTACATTGTGCAATGATTCATATACCCCTGTATATTTTTCAGCATCTAATGCTTCCAATGCTTTTTTAATCAGTGTGTTTTTGGCTACTTTCAGCTCTACATTCTTATCGAAACAGGCTTTACGTAATTTACCTACCTGATCTACTGTTAATGATTCAGTATCGGTAACATAAAAGTTATTGTATTGTGAAAACTTTTCTTTTAAAAGTTCAATCACTTCATTTTTTTGTTCTTTGGTCATAACTAATTTTTTAAATACCCAGGTCATATTCGGAATTCCGAATCACCAGGACTTAGTTTGCTAATGATTTTGCATCTAATGTAATACCGGGGCTCATAGTGCTGGCCATATTAACGCCTTTTAAATAAGTACCCTTTGCAGTTGCGGGTTTTAATTTTAAAATAGCATTAATTAATTCAGTGGTATTTTCTGCAATTTTATTGGCATCGAAAGAAACACGGCCAATGGAAGCATGAACAATACCTGCTTTATCAACTTTAAATGCAATTTTACCACCTTTTACTTCATTCACTGCAGCGGCTACATCGTTGGTAACGGTACCGGTTTTGGGGTTGGGCATTAAGTTACGAGGACCCAATACTTTACCTAGTTTACCAATTTTAGGCATTACTGATGGGGTTGCAATAATTACGTCTACATCAACCCAGCCTGATTCTATTTTTTGAATGAATTCATCCAACCCAACATAGTCAGCGCCAGCCTGTTTTGCAGCATCTTCTTTATCAGGTGTACATAAAACCAGTACTCTTTTGGTTTTACCAGTACCATGTGGTAAACTTACAGTACCGCGTACTTGCTGATCGGCTTTTTTAGGATCAACGCCTAAGCGAATATGTATATCTACAGAACTATCGAATTTGGTGCAATTAATTTCTTTTACTAATACAGCGGCTTCTTTAAGGGAATAAACTTTGTTTTTATCCACCTTACTTTCTGCTACTTTTCTTTTTTTAGTCAGTGCCATTTTATAAAGTTATTTAAGGTGAATAATTAGTTTTTCCAGGGAGCATCCCCCTCAATATTAAGTCCTAAACTACGTGCAGTACCTGCAACCATTTTCATGGCGCTTTCTAAAGTAAAACAGTTCATATCGGGCATTTTATCTTTTGCAATGCCTTCAATTTGTTCCCATGTTACTTTTCCAACCTTAG
Organism: Hydrotalea lipotrueae; assembly: GCF_019249625.1. NCBI lineage: Bacteria > Pseudomonadati > Bacteroidota > Chitinophagia > Chitinophagales > Chitinophagaceae > Hydrotalea > Hydrotalea lipotrueae. The sequence goes on from NZ_JAESDL010000015.1 coordinate 75,360, forward strand.
CACGGTTGGGTTCTTTACTGCCTTTTTGAATTTTTGCTGCTTCCATTAATTGAACGGCAGCCGGTGCGGTTTTAATAACAAAGTCGAAAGACTTGTCGGAATACACTGTAATTAAAACGGGAACAACTTTTCCCATTTTATCCTGAGTTCTTGCATTGAATTGTTTGCAGAACTCCATAATATTAATTCCCTTGGAACCAAGGGCAGGACCTACAGGTGGTGCGGGGTTGGCCTGACCACCTTTTACCTGCAGCTTTACAAAGCCGGAGATTTCTTTTGCCATAATTTTACGATTTGATTGGTAATAACGTTTTGTTTAAAACAAAACTCCCAAGCTCCATCATTACGAATAAGAACTATTTTGGGACGGCAAAGGTAATAGAATTTTTGATTCATTTAACCTTCCAACTAAAAAATCTCCTTATTGGGAGATTTTTTAGAAAATATTTTCTGGATTACCATTAGCTTATTTTTTCAACCTGCATATAATTTAACTCTACAGGAGTTGATCTTCCGAAAATTTTAACGGTAACTTTTAGTTTTTTCTTCTCGTCATTCACTTCTTCAATAATACCATTAAAATCGTTAAATGGCCCTTCAATAATTTTAATGGTTTCACCAACAATAAAAGGCTCGCTGATGCTGATACCCTGATCATTCATTTCATCCACTTTTCCAAGCATTTTATTTACTTCACTTTTACGAAGTGAAATGATATTGCCTTTAGAACCCTTGCCATCAGTAAGAAAATGCATTACATTGCTAATATTGCTAATGTGCTGAACAATTTCATCGTTTAATTTACCATCCGCTACTTCTATCATTACATAACCTGGAAAATAGTTTTTTTCCCGCATTATTTTTTTACCATTCTGCACTTTGTACACTTTTTCCATTGGTAAAAAAACCTGTTTAATAATATCAACCCAACCACTGCGCTGAATATCTTTATCCAGATATTCTTTTACTTTTCGCTCTTTTCCACTCACTACCCGTAACACATACCATTTGGTTTCTGGTTGTGGTGTAGTAATGGCATCTATTACTTCTGAAGAAATCTCCATGGAATAAAAATTACTTGAACAATGAATAAATTAATTTTAGTACCTGGTTGGAGCTAAAATCCATTAACCATACAATACCTGTAATAATGATGGTGGCTACCAATACAATTACGGTGCTTTGTTGCAACTCTTGCCAAGTTGGCCAGGTTACTTTTTCAACTAACTCGCGGTAGCTGTCTTTAAAATAGGTAGTAACTTTATTCATTTTATTTTTGATGTTATGATGGCAAACACACATTTGTTGCAGCACTACTAATAATCAGTTCGTTGCACAAGGCATGTGTAAACCCCGGTTAAAATAAAACCAACAATAGCACGGGTACTAGGATTCGAACCCAGATCGAAGGTTTTGGAGACCTCTATACTAACCGTTGTACGATACCCGTATAAACTTAAAAGCTATCCCGATGTTGTCGGGACAGCCTTTAAGAAATTTGTCTGTTGCAAATATAAGCGAATTACAACAAAGAATTTATTAAAATAAAGAGCCTATTTCAAAATTTCAGTAACCTGTCCTGCTCCTACTGTTCTACCACCTTCTCTAATCGCAAATTTCAAACCTTTTTCCATTGCGATGGGTTGGATTAATTTTACAGTTAAGTTAATATTATCACCAGGCATTACCATTTCTGTTCCTTCAGGTAAGGAAACTTCACCGGTTACATCGGTAGTGCGGAAATAGAACTGAGGACGGTATTTGTTGAAGAATGGAGTATGACGGCCACCTTCTTCTTTGCTTAATACGTAAACCTCACCTTTAAATTCTGTATGTGGGGTAATGCTTTTTGGTTTGCAAATTACCATACCACGACGAATATCTTTCTTTTCAATACCACGTAATAATAAACCAGCATTATCACCAGCCTGACCTTCATCTAATAATTTCTTAAACATTTCCACACCAGTTACAGTTGAGGAAAGGGGCGCTTCCATTAAACCAACAATTTCAACTGATTCACCAACTTTGATCACACCACGTTCAATACGACCGGTAGCTACTGTACCACGACCTGTGATAGAGAATACATCTTCCACACTCATCAGGAATGGTTGATCAATTGGGCGGGGAGGTAATGGAATATAACTATCAACAGCATCCATTAATTCATCAATTTTACCAACCCATTTTGGATCTTCAGCCAAGGCGCCGGTTGCAGAACCCTGAATAATAGGAGTATTATCACCATCAAAACCATATGAGCTTAATAACTCACGGATTTCCATTTCTACTAATTCTAATAATTCAGGATCGTCAACTAAGTCAACTTTGTTCATGAATACTACAATACGTGGTACACCTACCTGACGGGCCAAAAGAATGTGCTCTTTGGTTTGAGGCATTGGACCATCGGTCGCAGCAACCACCAGAATAGCACCATCCATCTGTGCAGCACCTGTAATCATGTTTTTAACATAGTCAGCGTGACCAGGACAGTCAACGTGTGCATAGTGACGGTTAGCAGTTTGATATTCCACGTGTGCGGTATTAATGGTAATACCACGCTCTTTTTCTTCAGGTGCACCATCAATCTCATCATATTTCCTAGCCACATTACCCATTCCTTTTTTAGATAAGATTGTAGTTATGGCCGCAGTCAAGGTGGTTTTACCATGATCCACGTGACCAATTGTTCCAACGTTAACGTGGGGTTTATCCCTCAAGAAGCTTTCTTTTGCCATTTTATTTGTTTTTAGTTGTGTTTAAAAATTTAAGGCCTCTGCCTTGTTTTAGTTTTTATTTTCTGGATTTTTCAAATCCTGTTATTCAAATTAGTAACACTATTTCCAACTGCACATTCTTTTCCATTATAAATGGAGCCGTTGATGAGAATTGAACTCACGACCTCTTCCTTACCAAGGAAGTGCTCTACCCCTGAGCTACAACGGCCTGATAAAAAAAATCGGTTTCACTTATTAATAGTATTCATTCCAATTCAAAAAGTCATGAACCTATTTTTTTTATTTCCGTTATTTCAGGCAAAGAGCGGGAGACGAGGCTCGAACTCGCCACCTATAGCTTGGAAGGCTATCGCTCTACCAAATGAGCTACTCCCGCTTGAAATTGTAACAGCCACTGAGCCGATACTTTTTCGTTTTAAAGAACTATTTTATTCTTCCAAAAAAAAAGAATAATTGTGGGCAGGAGTGGATTCGAACCACTGAAGTCGAAAGACAGCGGATTTACAGTCCGCCCCATTTGGCCGCTCTGGAACCTGCCCAATACATTTTTTGAGCCGAAGAAGGGAGTCGAACCCACGACCTGCTGATTACAAATCAGCTGCTCTACCAACTGAGCTACTTCGGCTTACACAAAGAACTACCGTTTTTTTCGGGATGGCAAAGGTAATGGAAAACTTATTTCAACAAAATTCTTCTACAAAAATTTTTAATCAGTTTTCAACATTTCTGCAAAAGTACTGCTATTACTGAGCAATTAATTTAAAAATCGAATGCCACAATAGCAAAAAAAAAGCCCTCTTTGCAAGAGGGCCGGTAAAATTGTTAAGCAATGGTTAGCTTTTCTTTTTTTCGTTTAATTTGATTGATCATGGAATCAAACGCCATATCAAAAGACTCTTCGAATGATTTTGAAGAGGCTTTTACAAAAAAATCGTGTTTGGGAACATGAACGCGGATTTCAACAATCTTGTCTTTAATTTTATGAACTACATTATCCAATTTAAGAAAGACATCTACTTTTAAAACCTGATCATGAAAAGTGTTTAATTTTTCCGTTTTTTTAGTTACATAATCTAACAGTTTAAAATCTGCTTCAAAATGCACAGTTTGAATGTTGATGTTCATAGCAACACACGTTTAATGGTGAAAAAATAATGTAAAGAACTGTTTTAAATGATGTGTTTTTATACTTCATCATTTCATGATAAATCTACTGCTTTCATTTTATAAAATAAAGCTAATTCGTCATTGTTTTTCTTAAAAAATTTTCCTATTGCTGGTGCCATAAAATTTCAGGCTTTAGGATGAGCTTTTTTGTGAATATCTTTTAGCTTTTCGATGGTGGTGTGGGTATACACCTGTGTTGCGGCTAAACTGCTGTGCCCCAATAGTTCTTTTACGGCATTTAAATCTGCACCATTGTTTAAGAGATGGGTTGCAAAAGTATGGCGTAGCACATGCGGACTCTTCTTTTGCATGGTTGTTACTGTACCCAATAAATTTTTAATGTTTTGATACACCTCTCTAGGTTGCAATGGTTTATTTTTTTTATTCACAAATACACAGGATTCAATAGTTCCAAACTGATGATGCTTTTCCTTCAGATACCCTTTTAACTGAGTCAATAAGGTATCATGAATGGGTATGATTCGTTCTTTGTTCCCCTTCCCTATTACTTTTATTTGTTGGTTGGCAGCATCAATTTGCATTTCTTTTAAATGTATTAACTCACTTAAACGAATGCCGGTAAAATAAAATAACTGTAAAACCAGAAAATTTGTTTTTTCATCCCAATTGGTGGTATCAATAGCTGTTTGTAACAATAATTCCATTTTGGATTCATCTACAAATGCAGGCAGCCTTTTTTTGGCTTTTGGAGAAATAATGGTTGCCATGGGCGGTTGCCGCAACAATCCCAATTTTTGAAGATGCTTGAAAAAAGATTTTAAAGTAGAAATTTTTCGATTGATGCTCTTGGACTCAAGTCCCTGTTCTTTTAAAAATGCAAGCCAACTTTTAATAAATGTGGGCTGAATATCGTTGATAGCCGGAGAATTAAACTGATTGATTTGAAAATGAAGAAATTGCTCCAAATCCTTTTGATAAGCTGCAACGGTATATTTTGAATATCGCTTCTCAAAACTGAGATATTCAATAAATTGTTGTAATTCAGGATATGTTTCAATTATAGACATAAAAAAGTAGCCTAAAATTAACTATCTCAGGCTACTAAATATATTTTGGGTATAAAAGCATTTTATGCTTCTATTTTTCCACTGGCAATTTTCTGCTTGTAGATTGCTTTTAACACAGTTTCTCTGCGTTTAACAGAGGGCTTTGTAAAAGTTTGACGCTCTCTTAATTTAAGCAGTGTTTTGCTTTTTTCAAACTTTTTCTTATACTTTTTCAGCGCCTTGTCAATGTTTTCGCAATCTTTTGAATCGATAATAAGCATAATAAAATATCTCCTTTTTTGAATGAATGGGTTGCAAAGATAATAGGTTCCGGTAAAATTCCAAATATCAAAATCATTTTTGTGTCTTTTCCATTTAAATTGCAGGCATGTTTACAGGAATTATTGAATGTACCGGCTATGTTGAAAAGATTGAAAAAAGTGGTACAAATACCATATTTTGGATCTCATCGCCACTTAGCAATGCTTTAAAAACCGACCAAAGTGTATCGCACAATGGTGTTTGCCTTACTATTGAGGCTGTTAAGGATAATTTGCATCGGGTTACCGCTATTGAAGAAACATTACAAAAAACCAATTTAAACCATTTACAACCGGGCGATATGGTGAATATTGAACGCTGTATGGTTATGAACGGACGTATAGACGGGCATTTGGTGCAGGGCCATGTAGATTGTACTGCCACTTGTACAGCAGTTCAAAACTTAAACGGAAGTTGGGAGTATTCTTTTCAGTTTCCTTCGGCACATGCAACATTGGTGATTGAAAAAGGCTCTATTTGTGTAAACGGCATTAGTTTAACCTGTTTTAATGTTACGGAAAACAGTTTTAAAGTAGCCATTATTCCTTATACATATGAACATACCAACATGTCAACTGTAACCATCAACACTGAAGTGAATCTTGAATTCGATGTAATTGGAAAATACATCTTAAGAATGGAAACGCTAAAAAAATTATCTTAAATCATTTTCCTTTTCCAAAAACATCTTATAAAATTTTTACAAAATCTTTACTTTAAGGTAATGCGCTCAAAATAGTTGGTGATTTTTTAGTTTAAAAAAATACAGTCATGTCTTTCCAAAAAATTAAGCTTCTACTACCCTGGTTTTACTTAAATAATCATGCAATGGCATTTCTAAAAAAGGAATAAAAAAAGCATTTATGATAGTTAACCGGATAATACTGCGCACAAATACAGGCCATATACCGGGTTTACCTCCCGATTGGGTTACCACCTTACTTCGTGAAAACCATTTTCCCGGTGTACGTGCAAAGATCCATTCAAACAAAAAATAATATACGAACACTACCAATCCAAATATTTCACCAAAACTATAAGGCGTGTATTCATAAAAAACAACATACCAATCCCATACTTTATTCAATAAATATGCGATAGAAAACACAAAAATTAAATCTACCAGAAAATTAAGCACCCGGGTACCAAAACCTACTATTTGCATATTGTTATTATTTTTATGATAGAACTTCCCACTGTGGCATCTTCCTGAATTATTGAACAGCATCAGCTGATTCATTTGCAAACATAACGCAACAATTACATTTATTCAGAACATCAAAGTAATTACTTTTGCGCAAATTGAATTTTGTATGAATCTAATGGAAGAATTGCAATGGCGTGGATTAATTCAGGATATAATGCCCGGAACCATTGAACAATTGAATAAGGAAATGACCTCGGCCTACATTGGTTTTGATCCTACTGCAGATAGTTTACATATTGGCAGTCTGGTGCCTATTTTATTATTGGTTCATTTGCAAAAAGCAGGGCATAAACCCTTTGCTTTAGTAGGCGGTGCAACAGGCATGGTGGGCGATCCGAGCGGAAAAAGTGAAGAAAGAAATTTGCTGAGTGAAGATGTTTTACAGCACAATGTGCAATGCGTAAAAAAACAGTTAGAAAAATTTTTAGACTTTGATACTACAAAGCCCAATGCCGCCGAAATGGTGAATAATTACGACTGGTTTAAAGACATGGGTTTTCTGCATTTTATCAGAGATGTAGGAAAGTATATTACCGTAAACTATATGTTGGCCAAGGATAGTGTAAAAAAACGGATAGAAAATGAAAATGGAATGAGTTTTACCGAATTTACCTATCAGTTGGTACAGGGCTATGATTTTTACTGGCTTTATACACACAAAAACTGCAAACTGCAAATGGGTGGCAGCGATCAGTGGGGTAATATTGTAACCGGAACTGAAATTATCAGAAAAAAAGCAGGCGGCGAAGCCTTTGCATTTACCTGCCCGCTGATAACCAAAGCAGATGGCGGTAAGTTTGGTAAAACTGAAAAAGGCAATGTTTGGTTAGATGCGCAAAAAACTTCTCCCTATCAATTTTATCAATTTTGGCTGAATGCCAGTGATGAAGATGCAAAAAAATGGATTAAAATATTTACGCTGCTACCAAAAGAAACCATTGAAAGCTTATTGGAAGCACACGATAAAGCGCCGTATGAAAGGATTTTACAAAAAAAATTAGCCGAATCATTAACCATTTTTGTGCATAGCAAAGCAGATTATGATTTTGCAGTGCAGGCTTCTGAAATATTATTTAATAATGAAACTGCTGATATACTGGCCAGCTTAAGTGAAAAGCAACTATTACAGGCTTTGGAAGGTGTGCCTACCATCACCATTTCAAAATCACAAATTGAAAACGGTTATGATTTATTAAACTTTTTAACTGAAACCAGTATCTTCCCCAGTAAAAGCGAAGCCAGAAAAATGTGGCAGAATGGTGGTATCCGCATCAATAAAAAGAAAATTGAAACCGATTATGTGCAGATTACAAAACAAGACCTTTTGCAAAACAAATACCTCCTCATTCAAAAAGGAAAAAAAAATTACTATTTAGCAGTTGTAAATGATTAGGATTTGAGTAGGCTTACTCAATTTTGTATTCATCTAAATTATTTAAAAAAGACAGTTTACTTTCAAACAAACTGTCTTTTTGTTTTATAAAAAACCGGGAATTTGAGCAATGGTTTGCCAAATATTTTCTGCTACCATCCTATTGCCGGTTTCATTTAAATGAACCCCATCTTTGGTTAAAACCCCCCTGTCGGCATTGGTATGATTTTGTGCTGCAATACAATCAAATGCCACTTTTCGCAAATCACAAAGTGGTACTTGGTAAGTGGTGGAAAGATTTCTGATAATACCATTGTATACATCAATATCATCATCTTGCCGGTTTTGACCTTGTAATTTTTCGCCAATGGATATAATGGTGCATAAAACCACAGGAATATTGGACGCCTGAAGTTTATTTAAAATGGCTTTGTAGAATTTTTCAAACTTATCGGCATCGGTACCTGTTCCGTGCGATACTTTATGCCATACATCATTTACGCCAATTAAAATAACTACCAAAGCAGGATTTTTATTCAAAACATCATCTTCTAACCGAAGGTATAAATCGTAAATTTTATTGCCACTAATACCTGCCCCCAAACAAGTTAGCTGAGATAAGCCATTTTGTACTATTTTTTCATTTAACAACTGCAAATAACCACCAGGCAACGTGCCAAATTCGGTAATTGAATCGCCGAAAAATAGAATTGTTTTTGTTTTTTTTGAAACTGTGTACGACATAAGCAACATTACAATTACAAATAATGCCAATAAAATTAGTTTACTTTCCATTTGGATACCCATCAGGGATGAATTAAAGATAACCTGTTGCAACGGAAATAAAAAAGATGTGAGATCATTTTTTAACCATAAAATCTATTCCATACAAAATAAATAGAGGAACTTAGTGTTTCTTTTATATTCAACACTAAAATTGATACATGTTAAAAAAAACACTTTTCTTACTGGGTATCATTTTTTCAGGACTTTTGGCAAAAGCTGTTGAACCAGATACCACCAGTGCCAGGGTATATTTTCAATTCAATAAACCCGATTTAACACCTGCTGCAAAATTAATTTTAAATGATGTACCGCCCGGCGATTCAAGTATTACTTTAACCAGAATTAGAATTTATGGTAATGCACTTTCTAAAGAAAAAAATACAAACCTTGCTGTTAAAAGAGCCAATAATATTAAAAAATATTTAATGCGAATTGGTATCAATCCGGCTATCATTTCAACATTTGCAGTTTCAGAAAATGGCACTGCACTCCCCCAGCAAAATGATGAAGTTGTTGTTACCATTTTAATTGATTACGATGCAGCGGTAATAGAAAGAACGATTATTATAAAATCACCCGCAAAACAAACTGATTATTTGAAAGATTGAAGCCTTATTGAAGTTGTAACCAGAAAATTCCCTTTTATTGTGATAAAATTTTTTGGAACAAACCAAAGGCTCCCCTATTTTTGCACCCCAATGTAAAAATTGGTGATAGGATTGGGTTATGGTGTAACGGTAGCACTACAGATTTTGGTTCTGTCTGTCTAGGTTCGAATCCTAGTAACCCAACCAAAAATAAGCCCTGGTAAATATTTCCGGGGTTTTTTATTGCAATAAAAAACCGAAGTATTGACAGTACTTCGATTTTTTGTTTTAATTTATTATGAAATCAATTTTTGGAAGATACTTTAATTTCCTGCATTGGATTAGGTGGTGTAACAGGGTTCCTTCTATTGATTAAACCTGCTTTAAATAATTCAAATTTAGTAGGCGCACTTACTTTTGGCCACGAATTATTACTTTCATCAATATCTGCAGTTTCGCGTAATGGGTCTAATTGCATTGATTTTACTGCCTGATTGGTAACAAATACTTTGGTTACCTCATTTTCATTTTTTCGCCAAATTTGTGCAGGTATTCTTTCAACAGCTGTGGTGCCATCTTCAAATGTGAATTGAAGAATGATGGGCATTACCAACCCGCCTTTATTTTTAAAAGTTATTTCATACAAGTGTTTACCCAGATAAGGCTTTAATTCATCCTGCGTAAACTTTTCTGCAGTACCGCTTGCAGGAAGTGTTACATGAATCGTTGAATCGTACGGAATGATACCGCGGTCATATTTCCAGTAAAAATCGCGGAGAGAGGTATCTGCATCGGTAAGAAAAGTAATGGAATTATTTTCCCTGTTCCTTATTTTAGAAATATCATCAAACTGAGGAACTGCAGGTTTGGCTAATGGCATTGTACGAACGCCATTTCGCTGCGGCATGGCACCTATTGAAGCAGCATCGACTACAGCATGTTTTACTGAATCAATGGCAATATCGCAGGGATCGGTACTGTAAAACCAACCTCTCCAAAACCAGTCTAAATCTTCACCGCTTGCATCTTCCATTGTCCTAAATAAATCGGCAGGTGTTGGATGTTTGAATGCCCACCGGCGTGCATATTCCCGGAATGCAAAATCAAACAACTCATGCCCCATAATAGTTTCGCGTAATATATTTAATCCGGTAGCCGGTTTGGTATATGCATTAGGGCCAAACTGAACAATATTTTCACTATTGGTCATAATAGGTTCTAACTGATCTTTAGGCAAGCGCATGTAATCGGTTATTGTCCAGGCGGCTCCTTTACGGGATGGAAATTTATTGTCATACAATTCTTCGGTGAGGTATTCAACAAAACTGTTCAGGCCTTCATCCATCCATGTCCATTGGCGTTCATCACTATTTACAATCATTGGGAAGAAATTATGCCCCACTTCATGAATTATCACACCTAACATGCCATTCTTAACGGCTTCGCTGTAAGTGCCATCTTTTTCGGTTCTTCCATAATTAAAACAAATCATAGGATATTCCATGCCATTGCTGGCTTCGATACTTTGTGCCACAGGATAGGGATATGGTATAGAAAATTTTGAATACGTTTTAATGGTATGTGCCACTACCCTGGTTGAAAATTTTCGGTATAATCCATATGCTTCTTTACCGTAAGCGCTCATACACATAATTTTTTTACCATCTATATAAGCAGGCATAGCATCCCAAATAAATTTTCGGGATGATGTCCATGCAAAATCGCGTACATTATCGGCTGAAAATATCCAGGTTTTGGTTGCAGATATTTTCCCTGTTTCAGCCTTTTTTGCCTCATCTAAGGTTACTATTTCAATCGGTTCTTTGGCAGTTTGTGCTTTGTTCCAACGTGCTAATTGATTGGACGACAAAACCTGATTATAGTTTTGGCAGGTGCCGGTTGCCATTACAATATGATCGGCAGGCACTGTCATTTGTACTTTAAAATTTCCAAAAGTTAATGCAAACTCGCCTCTGCCGGTAAACTGATGGTTTTGCCATCCTTGAAAATCGCTGTACACACACAAACGGGGATACCATTGCGTAATAGTAAATAAATAATTTCCATCTTCAGGAAAGTATTCATAACCACCACGGCCTCCCATTTGCATTCTGTCGGAAATTTTATAACTCCAGTTTATTTTAAAATTAAATTGCTGGCCTGGTTTTAAGGGGTGAGGCAAATCAATGCGCATCATGGTTTTATTGATGGTGTAAGGCAATGCCTTTCCTGTTGCCAGATTGATGACTGCATGAATTTTATCGCCATAACCATTATCTTCTTTCGATGTTTCTAATCTGTTAATCATGGCATTTGTCATGCGGTTATTCAGATAGCTGGCATCCTGATAATTGGCATTGTGCAAATTATTGTGTTCATTTTCATCTAACTGAATCCACAAATAGGTAAGCGCGTCGGGTGAATTGTTGTAATAGGAAATATTTTCCGTTCCGGTTAACATCAATTTTTTCTCATCTAATGAGCATTTTATATCATAATCGCAGCGTTGTTGCCAGTATTTAGGCCCCGGGGCGCCACTGGCCGTTCTGTACTCATTGGGTGTTGGTAAAATGGTGCCCAATTGTTCAAATTTGTTTCCATGGTTGGAACCCGGATTGTTTTGAATATTTTGTGCTGGCAAAACACGCCAACCAGGCAGTAATACCAGTAATAGTAACCACTTTCTCATAGCATTTATGTTATTTTTTAAAAATGAAAAGGCATTCGTTGTAAACACATTTCTAAAGATAAGGCAATAATGACTGCCGACAAAAACAGCAAATAATATCTTCGGTTAACGCTAAAAATTTGCACCAGTATAAAAGCAATTACCAAAATAATGAGTACAATAATAAGTTGCCCAACCTCTAAGCCACAGTTAAAGGCAAATAATTGCCAAATAATGTTTTGATCTTTCCCCAATAAACTCTTTAAATAATTACTAAAACCCAACCCATGAATTAATCCAAAAAATAATGCAAAAAAATAAATAACCGGAAACTTTGCTTTGAACACAAATTTTTTCACAAAAAAATTACTAATGGCTGTAATTAAAATGGTAACAGGAATTAAAAACTCAATCCATCGTGTTGAAAAATGCACTACATTCAAAACACTTAAAGCAAGGGTAATAGAATGGCCAATGGTAAATGCGGTTACTAAAATTAAAATTTTTTTCCAATCTGCAAATTGATATCGGGTGCATAAAGCTGCAATAAACAGAATATGATCTAATGCAGTGATATTGGCAATATGTTCACGCCCTAATGTAAAATACAAATTAAAATCGCTCATGGCGTTCAATATAATACCGACATTTGTAATCACCAAAAAATTAAGATAAATGGTTGCTTTACTGTATAAATGGATATGGATTACCTGCATTACCGCCATGCACCCGTTTTATGTTTCGGTTATTGATTTGCATCACAATGCAAAAGAAAAAATGGTGGAAGTAAGTATTAGAATTTTTACAGATGATCTGGAACAGGTTTTAAAAAAACATTTTAATAAAAATGTAGACCTTACGCATCCTGCAAATAAAGCAGAAGTAAATAATATGATTCAACAATACATTACGCAGAAAATGAATGTTAAAATCAATAACGCATCTGTTCATTTAAAATATGTTGGGTACGAAATTCAAAAAGAAAGTGTGTGGAGTTACTTTGAGATAGAAAATATTCCATCCATCAAAAAAATGGATATAACATCAACGCTATTGTATGATTACCAGCCAACACAAGTAAATATTTTTCATGTAAACTGCAATGGTGAAGATAAAAGTTACAAGTTAGATAACCCGCAAAACGCTGTAAGCTTTACTTTTTAACCGTTTTTTTGAGGGGTGGTGTTAAATCCACAATGGCATAGTGCTGCAATTCTTCCGGCCTGGTTTCCGGATTAAGAAAGTCAAAACTCAATTGTGTTACATGAAAATTATCGCCCCGGTGCAACACTTTGGCATAGGGAAATTTCTTTTCAATTATAGCAACACTATCAGCATTGGTTACAGCAACTTCGCCTTCTTTTAATCCATTTATGGTGGTGTCAGGAAAAATATATTGTCCATAAAAATAAAATGGATAGCCAGGATGTATGCCTGCAACAATCACCTTCGACTTGTCAATATGTTTGGCGTTGATAAACCCGGCTGCAGTATTGCCCATTTGGTATTGCAATAAAGCAGGATAGAATGCAGTATTTAAAAACACATTGATGCCGATAATGGTAAAGAATGCAATAACAGGTAACCGGTGAAAATGTAATTTTTTAGAATAAAAAAGCGAGTACATTAATAATAAACATAATGCAGATAATGTTGCTACAAATTTGGGTATATCTGAAAAAGGAAATGCCATTAATACAATTAATGCCAGCCAAAGCACAGTAAAAATAAGAAGGTGTAATAAAACCAGGATTCGCCGTAAATGCCTCCATTTATGTTCAAAAAACAAAGCATATAAAAACTTTGCAGTTACAATTGCTGCGAAAGGGAATGCTACAAAAATATAGTGTGGCAATTGTGCCTGGCTTCTGGCTAACACGCAATAGGTAATAATGAAGCCTCCGGTGGTAATCCACTCCTGCTGTTCAGTAAGTTTACCTTTTTGCTTTATAACTGTTTTTATTTCTAAAAACAATCCAACCAGAAAAAAAATAATCCATGGCGAAAAGCTCCACAACATATTTTGCAGTAAAAAGGTAAACTGATTCATTTCTCGGTTGGCATTCTCGCCGGTATAACGGCCAAAACTTTGCGTCCAGTAATAAAACCTCAATCCTGATGTGATATAATTTCCGCCTACCATTTTACCGGGATGCATATCAAACTGTTGGTACAATCCTATACTCATTGGCAATAATAGTATTGCTATTATTAGCAGGCCCGGAATGTATTCCCAACGATAGAACTGCTTCCATTCCCTACGTAAAATAAAATGGGGCAGAAATGCAAAAACCGGTACAAATAATGCTATAGGCCCTTTTGTAAGCATACCACCAGCAATAGCTATAAAGCCCAACACAAAATGAATATACTTTTTGTTTGTATACCATTCTGCCAATTGCCAGATACTGAAAATAACCCAACCCATTAACATGGTATCGGCTCTTACATCATGATTCATGAGGAAGAGTGCCTGACTGGCTGCCAGCACCATAGCACTCAGCATGGCTGTTTCTTTCTTATAATAAAGCAATGCCAACCGGTAAGTAGCATAAATAGCTACAATTGAAAATAAAACAGATGGCAAGCGATAAGCCCAATCATGAACACCGAAAATATACATACTTAATCCGGATAGCCAGAAAAGCATGGGTGGTTTATCTAAATAATCGTGGCCTAAATCATATACTTGCAGATAGCTTTTGCGGACAAACATTTCTCTGGAAATGGATGCATACTGCGCCGCATCAATATCCATTAGCGGAATTAAAAACATTCCCAATATATAAGTAAAGATGCATAAACCTATTACAAATAATACAACATTTTTTTTCAACATACCTGCTGCCTTAATCCACCATTACAAATAAATCATTTGGTTGCAAAATACAGTTAAATAGTTACAGAAATATCAAAATAAAACACAAATATTACTGTATTGCTCCATTTTATTTGCGTAAAAATGGCAAGCATTATGCTGTAATGCTTGGGTTACTGATTTTTTTTGCAATGATAATTATACTGGGCGATTGCTTCAGGTGAAATGGCTCCAGTGCATAATTCCCAAAAACTTCCTAAATTTGCAAATGTTGGTAGGCCATTATTTCAGTAAAATCAACCAATGTAAACTTTGCAACTTTTTCGGTAAATAAATGCTTTAAGGTAGTATTGCCTTTTTCAGCTACCTGAATTTGTTTATAAAAATGTTCCGAACCCTACCAACGTGTAATATAAAAAACGAGATGATTGATTTCAATTTGCTCTGTTTTTTTTAAATAACTTTCTACATACTGAACATTCATATAATCTAAAAAAAAACACCATTCGGTTTTAGGCATTGAGCAATGGTACGGATAGCATTATTATGTTCTCTCAACGTTCTAAAAAAACCAAAACTGGTAAAAAAATTAAATGCAAAATCAAAATAATTTACATAAAAGGGCAGTCGCATATCATGCACAAAAAAATGTAACCTGTCATTTTCAAATTGCTTAGCTTCTACTATATTTTCTGGTGCCAAATCAATGCCGGTTACATCAAATCCTTTTTCGGCAAATATTTTACTATGACGCCCTTTTCCGCAGGCAACATCTAAAATAGTATATGAAATAGCCGGTTTTAAATACTGCAGCAAATGAATAATCCATTCATTGGCCTCATCTTCATTTCTGTTTTGATATAATAAATGATAATATGGTGAATTAAACCAGTCTTTATACCAATTTCTTAAAGGCATCCACTAATTGCTATTAGTGAAGCTGCAAAATTACAAATAGAAAGTTGGTAATGATGTAAAACAAATGTTTGTAAACAATAAGGCCACTATAATTAAATTAATGAAAAAAATATGAATCAATTACTTAAATTTGCATTCCCCCTGCAGAGAAAATAAGCGAATAAAATATGGCATTAATCAAAAGTATTTCAGGCATTCGTGGCACCATCGGTGGCAAATCGGAAGATAATCTTAGCCCTTTAGATGTTGTAAAATATACTGCAGCATTTGGTACATGGCTATTGCAACAAAATCATTCAAATAAAAAAGTAGTAATTGGCCGCGATGGAAGAATCAGCGGTGCAATGGTTCAGGAATTGGCTATGGCTACACTCATGGCATTGGGTATAGATGTTGTAGATGCAGGTTTAAGCACTACCCCTACCATTGAAATGGCGATTCAGTTTGAAAACGCAGCCGGTGGAATGATCATCAGTGCCAGCCACAATCCCAAAGAGTGGAATGCTTTAAAACTATTCAATCATCAAGGTGAATTTATTTCGGCAAGTGATGGCGCTATTGTTTTATCCATTGCAGAAAAAAATGAATTTGTATTTGCACAGGTAGATAAATTAGGTAATAAAACCATTCATACAAACTTTATAGCACAGCATATACAAGCAATTATAGATTATCCGTTGGTAGATGTGGCTTCGATTAAGAAGAGAAAATTTAAAGTAGTGGTTGATGCCATTAACAGCACCGGTGCTATTGCAGTACCTGCTTTATTACAGGCTTTGGGTATTAAAGAGACCGACATTATTATATTGAATGAAACAGTAAATGGAAAATTTGCACATAATCCCGAGCCATTACCACAACATTTGCAGGAATTATGTAATGCAATAAACAAACACAAGGCTGATATTGGTATAGCAGTAGATCCTGATGTAGACAGGCTTTCATTTGTATGTGAAGATGGCAGTTTATTTGGCGAAGAATATACATTGGTAGCCATTGCAGATTATGTATTAAAGAACAGGAAAGGCAATACCGTTAGCAACATGTCGAGCACCAAAGCATTGAAAGATGTTACATTAAAACATGGTGGCATGTACTACCCTTCTGCTGTTGGCGAGGTAAATGTAGTTACAAAAATGAAAGCAGTAAATGCCGTAATTGGGGGTGAAGGCAATGGCGGCGTAATAGTGCCCGATTTGCATTATGGCCGCGATGCTTTAATTGGCATTGCTTTATTTTTAACTTATTTGGCTAAAGAAAAGAAAAGTGTAAAACAACTACGCAATATTTATCCCAACTATTTTATCAGTAAAAATAAAATTGAGCTTGAAAAAGGATTTGATATTAAAAAGATATTTGAACAGATTACAAAGAAATATAAAAAATACCCCATCAATACAGAAGATGGTTTAAAAATTGAATTTGAAAATGACTGGGTGCACCTTAGAACCAGCAATACAGAACCCATTATTCGCATTTATGCGGAAAGCAACTTTGAAACTACTGCCGATAATATTGCCAAAAGAATGATGCAGGACATCCGTGAAGTAATGTAATACAACTTCAAATGCTTGTAAAAGCTCTTATTAACACTGTGATAAGAGGTTTTTTTGTAAGAAACTGTACAGTATATACCTTTACTGTTTAACTGAACAACGATTACCCGATGAGTAAAAGAATTTATTTCGATAATGCAGCCACTACCCCTATCGATCCCGAGGTTTTAGCGGCAATGATGCCTTATTTAACTGAACATTTTGGAAATCCCTCTTCAATATACAGCTATGGCAGAGAAACACGCATGGCAATAGAAAATGCACGAAAATTGGTAGCAAAAATTTTAAATGCCCATCCTGCAGAAATATTTTTTACAAGCGGGGGTACTGAAAGCAGCAACACTGCTATTAATGCCGCAGTATACGATTTAGGATGTACACATATTATTACATCGCCTATTGAACACCATGCTACTTTGCATACTGTTGAAAAATTACACCATCAACATAAAATAAAACTGAGTTATGTAAATATTCTGGAAAACGGCCATGTTGATTTGCAGCACTTAGAGCAAATTTTAACCAGTTCAACCGAAAAATGTTTAGTTACGCTGATGCATGCCAACAATGAAATTGGAAATATCACCAATATTGCATGGATAGGAAATATTTGCAAAAAATACAATGCAATATTTCATAGTGATACCGTGCAAACCGTTGGTCATTTTCCATTTAATTTAAGAGAATTACCCGTTCATTTTATTACCGGCGCGGCTCATAAATTTCATGGGCCCAAAGGGGTTGGTTTACTTTACATTAATGAAAATATAAAAATAAACCCCTTTATACAAGGTGGTGCACAAGAAAGAAATATGCGTGCAGGAACTGAAAATGTGTATGGTATTGTAGGGTTTGCAAAAGCATTGGAAATTGCTACGGAAAATTATCCAACCCAAAGTAAATACATCAGAGGGCTAAAGCAGTATATGATGCAGCAGCTACAACAGCATATCAAGGGCATCAGTTTTAATGGTGATACTTCTGATGAAAGTCTGTACACCGTTTTAAATGTAAGCTTTCCGAAAACTGAAAAAAGTGAGATGCTGTTATTTAATTTAGATATTCATCACATCTGTGCCAGCGGTGGCAGCGCCTGCACCAGCGGTGCCGATCAGGGAAGCCATGTTATCAGGGCATTTAATAATAATCCAAATAAAGTCGCCGTTCGGTTTTCTTTTAGCCGGCACAACTCAAAAGAAGAGATTGATGAAGTGATTCAACAATTACAACAATTTATATAACAGGAACGAAATCATTATTAAGAAACCGGCTTCCCATTTTAGAAGCCGGTTTCTTAATGATATAATGTGCAGATGTTGTGGTATTTACTTCAACTATTATTGCATCTTAATAGCCAGTTTTTTTCTTAATAAAGCATGATAAATTATTAATAGCATTGGTACAAATAATAATGTAGCCATTAATGAATTTTTATAAAAAGGCAACCCATCTACCATACAAAGCCATAAACCGGAAGCGTTCATTGGGTGGTTATATCCGCCGTGTGTAGCCCAAACCGTAAAATTAGAAAGCAAAAAGTAAACTGTAGGACCGGCTAATGCCCCAAACACCAAGGTTGTATAATTTTTACCTTTTAATAGCCACCCTGCTAGTACTAATACACTTAAAAACAAATAATTTAGCAATTGATAACTATAAAAACCTGGAAAAGGAAACTGTCCGGTTACATACAAAAGCTGAATCATGATATCACTGCCCAATAAAGCGAATAATGGAAAAATAAAAGTGAAATGCTTTTGATGCACCATCATACCAGATACAAGGGCAACCGCCATAATCGGCGAAAAACCACTCCATTGTATACTATTGGCAAAAATAATTTTGCAGAAAACTGTTAACAGTAAAACAATTCCTGCATAAATCATATTCTTTTTTGAAAATTGCATATTGCTGATTTAAAGGTTCATATAAAATAGCATAAAAAACAGGCAATCAGCTCCAGCATACACACAGTTGATAATTTTGCCCATTCAACAAAAACAAAAATAAGCAATTTGAAGGTTTTATACGCTTTTTAACTATAAAATTGATACTCTTAAATAGGAACAAATGCTTTAAACAACAATACCCTGCCACTACTGGATATAGAATATTCTGTATTGGGAATTATGAAACAGGCTTCGCCCTGTTTAATTACTTTATTTTTTCCATTGGTGCTGCTGATAATAAAACCACCTTCTACCGCAATAATAATTTCGGGAGAGGCTGCATAAGCTGTGTATTGATTGGCTCCTTCCCATTCTATTTTATGAATGCCAAAATCAGGCACCGGGCATGGATAATTGAATTCAAGTACGTTTCTTTCAATTTGCTTTCCAGTTAAAATTTCCGGTATAACGGGTTGAAAAATGGTATGTTTCAATAATTCCGGCACATCTATATGTTTAGGTGTTAAACCCGCCCGCAAAACATTATCGCTATTGGCCATTAGTTCTACATTTTGCCCCTCTAAATAAGCATGTGGAATACCAGCTTTTTGGAATATTCCCTCCCCTTTTTTTAATTGTACGATATTAAAAAAGTAAATAGAAAAAATGCCACGGTCAATATTTTCAATTGCTTCTTTTCCTTCATATAACTTAGCTACCCACCAACCCGGATCGTTTTTGGTAAGAAGGCCTTCTGCTTTTTTATGCAGCTCTTTTCGAATCAATGTATTTAACTTATTATTAATATCTTTTTGTTCCATTTCCATCACTAACTGATACAATGCTTTGTAGCCCTGCTTTTTAAACAGGGGCAATAAAACGCTTAACTCAAATGTATTGGCCAAAACAGACTCAATTGCTGCAGCACTTTTAAAGCCATGCAACAACCAAAATGTTTCGCTGAGTGCAACCATCACTTCAGGCTTGTGGTTTTTGTCTTTATAATTCCGATGCGGCGCATGAATGGGAATGCCTGCCTGTTCTTCTGACTCAAATCCTTTGATGGCATTTTCTTTTGTAGGATGCACCTGAATGGAAAGCATTTCTCTTACATCCAAAACTTTCAATAAATAGGGTAACTCGCCAAATTTAGCCTGAATGGCCGGGGTTAACACTCTGTTTGGATCCTGTTGTATGAATTGTAACAAACTAACCGATGCTCCATCATCCAAAATAATTTCTGCAGCGGCACTGGGATGTGCACCCAGCCAATATTCGGCATAGGGTTCACCATTGGTATTTTCAATTCCGAGCAGTTTCGAAATATATGTATAGCCGCCCCAGGCATAATGCTGAATTTTACCTTTTAATTTATAAATATTATCTTGCATTTGTTCGTTTTTTTCTTTGAAAGAAGCAGAAGCCGATTTTACACTTTTGCATCCTAAAATATTTTTCAATTAACGCTGTTTCATCAAATGCTAATCTATGCTTTCCATCTGTTTATAAAAATAATTTTATTCACATGAGCCATCAAAAAGAAATAGGAAATCTTGGAGAAAATTTAGCAATCAGGTATATTCTTGAAAATGGTTTTCAGTTATTGTATCAAAACTGGAGGTATAAATATTGGGAAGTAGATATCATTGCTTTAAAAAATAATACCATTCACTTTATAGAGGTAAAAACCAGGCAACAATCGCCTTTTGGGTTTCCGGAAGATAGTATTCAGCAACCAAAAATGGATGCTCTGAAAAAGGCTGCCTCGGCATTTATGGAACAACATCCACAATGGGAACAGCTTCAGTTCGATGTAATTGCCATTACCCTTCAGCAACAGCAGGTGATTGAAATTTATTGGATAGAAGATGTGTTTTTTTAAGTTCAATTGAAAGTATCACTTTTTTTACATTTATAGGATTAGGTAGAATAAGCGCAAAGGGATTTTAGATAATTGTAAGGATGTGGAATTTGATTCATCAATCTTTCCA
>NZ_JAESDL010000016.1:0-82570 GCF_019249625.1 Hydrotalea lipotrueae
TACCTATACTTTTTAGAGCAATAAAGAATTGCCGGATAAAAAAGCAATAAAACCTTGCTCCCTACTGCTATATTTTTATCTACAAACCCATTGCTTTCCATACATTTGCCGCTACAAAATAGTACGGGTTTTACATGCAAGCCTTATTACAACAAATTGATACATCCAGACTACCCCGCCATATTGCTATTATTATGGATGGCAATGGCCGTTGGGCAGAAGAAAAGGGTCAGGAGCGCTTATATGGCCATTTTCATGGGGTAGAAAGTGTACGTAATATTGTAGAAGGATGTGCAGAGCTGGGCATTGAATACCTTACATTATATGCATTTAGCACCGAAAATTGGGACAGACCACAACCCGAAGTAGAAGGGTTAATGGCATTGCTGGTTGAAACCATTCGCAAGGAGGTGCCGGTGTTGAACAAAAACAACATTCGGTTACACGTAATTGGAGAGTTGCGTATGTTACCCGATTTTGCCAGAACAGCTTTAAACGAAGCTCTGGAGCTTACTGCCGCCAATACAGGTTTAAATCTGGTAATGGCATTAAGTTACAGTAGCCGATGGGAGTTGGTAAATGCCGTAAAAAACATTGCAAAAGATGTAAAGGCCGGTAAAATTGAACCCGATAGCATTAATCAGGATACCTTGCAAAAATACCTGAGCACCAGTAACCTGCCCGATCCAGAATTGATGATTAGAACCAGTGGAGAGTATAGAATCAGTAATTTTTTATTATACCAATTGGCGTATGCCGAATTGTATTTTACCAATACACGCTGGCCCGACTTTAGAAAAGAAAACCTTTATGAAGCCATTATCGACTTTCAAATGCGGGAGCGGCGTTTTGGAAAAATTAGCAGGCAAATTAAAGCGAAGGAAATACACAAATAAAAATTTAATATGCTATTGTGATGAATTTAACGGCCGATTTAACAAACACTTTTAATTATTCCCTTTAATTTGCTCCAGTTAATATATGCTGAAACAACTGTCTAATGCTACTTTTTTATGGTACAATAGAACGGCAACCATACCAAAAAACCCTATTCGGATGCAGAAAACGCTTAAGCTTTTGACTCTTGCTTTATTTCTTAGTTCCTTTCACCTGTGTGTATATGCCCAACAAAAAGCCGATACAACCATTACCTCTATAGATGCAGATCTGATTAACATCTTCAATCAAAAAACACCTAAAAAATATAAAATTGAATCCATTAAAGTAACCGGCAACAAATATTTTGATGAAAACCTGCTGATTTCGATCTCCGGATTAAATGTGGGTGATGAAGTGGTGATTCCGGGCGGCGATAATTTTTCAAGAGCCATTAATAAATTATGGAGTCAGAATTACTTCTCGAATGTTGAAATTTATATTACCAAATTAGTAGGTACTAATATTGACATTGAAATAAATGTTACCGAAAGGCCACGCCTCTCAAAATTTTATTTTAAAGGCATTGGGAAAGGAGCTACCGACGATTTAAATTCCAAAACCGGACTAGTGCCGGGAAGGGTAGTTACCGAAAACATGAAACGTACTGCTTCAGAAGCCATTCGTAAATATTTCTTCGATAAAGGCTATCAAAATGCCCATGTAACCATTCAGGAAATAAAAGATTCTACCCGTTCTAATTCAATGGATTTGGTATTTGTGGTAGACAGGGGCGGAAAAATTAAAATCAGCGATATTTATTTTGCCGGCAATACTGTAGATGCCGCCAAACTAAAAAAACAAATGAAGGGAACCAAAGAAAAAGGCCATTTAACCTTATTCCCATCGATTGATTCCAGCGGGTTTATTAAACCACAACCCTATACTTTTCAACAATACATGCGTGATAAAGGCTTTTTAAACTTTACAGATACACGTAAAGTAGTAGCTCCATATATCCGCATAAAACCCTTTGTTTCTGCCAAATATAATGAGAAGAAATATAACGAAGACAAAGAATCGATTATTGATTTTTATAACTCCATTGGTTACCGCGATGCTCAAATTGTAAAAGACCAGGTATTTAAAAATTCAAAAGGAAATTTAGATATTGATATTGCAATAAGTGAAGGCCATAAATATTATTTTGGAAACATTAGCTGGAGGGGAAATACCATTTATTCTGATTCTATTTTAACTGTAATACTCGGCATTAAAAAAGGCGATACGTACAATATGGAAATATTGAACAAGCGCCTGGGTAAAGGTGGCGGTGCTCCCGATGGTAGTGCCGATATCAGCAGCTTGTATTTAGATAATGGTTACCTTTTCTTCAGAGCTGATCCGGTTGAAACTGCAGTATACAATGATACCATCGATTATGAAATCAGGATGGTAGAAGGTCCACAAGCTACTATTAAAAATGTACGGATTTCAGGCAATGATAAAACAAAAGAATATGTTATCCGACGCGAATTACGCACCATTCCGGGTGAGAAATTTAGTAGAACCGATCTAATTCGCTCTCAGCGTGAAATTGCGCAGTTAAATTATTTTAATCAGGAAAAAATTGGCATTAATCCTATTCCTAACCCTGATGATGGAACAGTAGATATTAACTATACATTGGAAGAAAAATCAAGCGATCAGCTGGAGCTGAGTGCCGGCTGGGGTGGTGCTATTGGATTAACCGGAACAGTGGGTGTTTCCTTCAATAACTTCTCCATCAAAAATATATTCAGTAAAAAAGCCTGGGACCCATTACCAATGGGCGATGGACAAAAATTGAGTTTCCGTGTACAAAGTAACGGGCGGGCATTTCGTTCCTATAATTTCTCTTTCACTGAACCCTGGGTAGGGGGTAAAAAAAGAAATGCATTAACTTTTTCTATTTACGATACCAAATTTGCCAATGCCTACGACCCGCTTACCGGTACCTATACTGCAGCAGCAGCAGGTCGTTCATTCCTAAAAACAACCGGTGCTTCGGTATCTTATAGCAAACAGTTAACCTGGCCCGATGATTATTTTTCCCTTTCATTCTCTGTAAACTATACGCGTTATCAATTGGTGAATTATGCCATCAGCCAACAGTTGAAATTGAGGGATGGAACCTTATTTAACAATGGTATTTCCAATAACTTCAACTTTAAAGTTGCATTGCAACGATCTTCTGTTAACCAGCCTTTATTCCCAACTTCGGGTTCTACATTTTTGGCCAGTTTAGCAGTAACACCGCCATACTCAGCATTTAATCCGGGTGTGGTTACACAAAACGATCCGTACAATTTTATTGAATACCACAAATGGCGCTTTAATGGTGAATGGTATGTGCCTTTAAGCAAAGGCACCGGTGAAGATCACAATAAAATGTTTGTATTGAAATTAGCTGCTAAGTTTGGTTTTCTGGGAAGGTATAATCCGCAATTGCAAATTTCGCCGTTCGAGCGTTTTCAGTTGGGTGATGCCGGTTTAAGTAACCAGTATGCTTTAATTGGATATGATATCATTTCGCAAAGAGGTTATCCAGTGTATGAAACTTCTAATCCAAGAATCAACCCTGATCAAACCGGCGCCAGTCAGTACTTCACCATGTTTAATAAGTATACGGCAGAATTAAGATATCCATTAAGTTTAAACCCGAGTAGTACTATTTATGCAGAATCCTTTTTTGAAGCAGCCAATGGATGGTATGATTTAAAAGATTACAACCCTTTCCAATTAAGGCGTTCAGTGGGTGTGGGTATGCGCTTCTTTTTGCCCATGTTCGGATTGCTGGGATTTGATTATGGAATAGGGTTAGATAGGTATACTCCCGGTGCCAGCTTAAAAGATATTTCCAGATTTACCTTTATGTTAGGATTTGAACCGGAATAGGATTGTATTGAATTTGCTTAATTTGTATGGTTAAATACAGCCACTGCAACCAAGCAGGAGGATGTTCATAAATTGAAAAATACAGGTATGAAAAAATTATCATTTTTACTGATTGGCTGTATCCTGCTCAGTCTGGGTGCAGTGCAGGCGCAACGTTATGCCGTAATAGATACCAAGTATATTTTAAACAAAATGCCCGAATATGTTCAGGCAAATAAACAAATTCAACTGATTAGTGAGCAGTGGCAAAAAGAAATAGATGATAAACAGGCTGCACTGGATCAGATGTATAAAAATTATGCCGCTGAACAGGTAATGTTAAGCGATGAACTAAAAAATAAACGCGAAGCAGAATTGTTTAATAAAGAAAAAGAGGTACGTGATTTGCAGAAAAAAAGGTTCGGTTATGATGGAGATGTGTTTAAAGAACGCCAACGATTGATAAAGCCAATTCAAGACAAAGTATACAATGCCATTCAAAAAATTGCTGTTGAAAAAGCTTATGATTTTGTTCTGGATAAAAGTGAAGGAATTACTGTTATATTTGTCGACCCAAAATTAGATAAGAGTGATGATGTACTGCGCGAACTGGGTATAAAACCTTAAAATAACACAAACAAAAAACAATCTATAAAACAAAAAAAATGAAGAAAGCAATAGTATTATTTGCCGCCCTTGGTTTGAGTATGGTAATGGTGGGCACTACAATGGCCCAAAACATTAAAATTGGTATTTTCGATGAACAAAATGTTTTGGCATTAATGCCCGGTATTCAAAAAGTAGATACGCTTTTGAATCAATACATGACCGATTCGCTGAATGTACAAAGAGATTATGCCATTAGCGAGTTTAAAAGAAAAGACAGTATTTACAAAGCAGATTCTGCCCGTATGAATTCCAGTATGAAATCAATTATGCAGAAAGATTTGGCTGATCAGTTTGCCAAACTCCAAAACTGGCAGCAATACCAAAACCAAATGATGCAACAAAAACAACAGCAATTATTGCAGCCATATTATGATATAATTGGAAAGGCTTTTCAGACTGTAATGGCAGAGCAAAAATATAATTATGTATTTAAACCCGATGCACTGTTGTATGCTGAAAAATCGGAGGAATTAACATTACGTGTACTGGCTAAAATGAAAATTCCTTTACCCAAAGAACTGGAAGACCAAATAAAAGCGTTGGGTATTAGTACTTCAGGTGGAACAACACCCTCTAAAGCACCTGTGAAACACTAAAAATATTTTAAACATCAATAAAGAAGTATCCGCAGCATGAAAAGGTCGGATGCTTTCTTATTTTTGAGCTATGCTAACACAGAAGGGTCCAATTGGCGTATTCGACAGTGGTTATGGCGGGTTAACTGTTTTAAAAGAAGTAACTGCTTTATTGCCGCAATATGATTATATCTATTTGGGTGATAATGCCAGAACTCCGTATGGTTCACGCAGTTTTGAAACGGTTTATCATTATACCCTGCAATGTGTAGAATGGTTTTTTGCCCGGGGTTGTTCGTTGGTGATTGTAGCATGTAATACAGCATCTGCTAAGGCATTGCGTACCATTCAGCAAAAAAATCTACCGGTTATTGGGGCTCATAAACGTGTGTTGGGTGTCATCAGGCCTTCAGCCGAAGTTATTGGGTCATTTTCCAAAACTGGGCATATCGGTATAATGGGTACCCAGGGAACGGTATCATCACAATCTTATCCACTCGAAATTAAAAAGTTTTTTCCCGAAGTAAAGATTTGGCAACAGGCCTGTCCTATGTGGGTACCACTGATCGAAAATAACGAACACCTTAATGCCGGCGCCGATTATTTTGTTACTAAATACACGCAACAATTATTGGCGCAAAGTGCAGCTATTGATACGGTTTTACTAGCCTGCACGCATTATCCGCTATTGTTCAATAAAATTAAAGCCGCATTACCGCCACATATTCAGGTAATTGTGCAAGGTGGAATTGTAGCCAAAAGTTTGCAGAACTACTTAATGCGACATCCTGAAATGGATGAAAAATGCACCAAAAATGGCAGTAAATCTTTTTTTACTACGGATGATTCAAAAAATTTTGAGCAACAGGCCGGGTTATTTTATGAACTACCCATTCAGGCCATGCAGGTAGAAATAGGTTAAAACTGCTTTTGTATACCTCTTTTTCAATAATATTTGCATTCCGCTTCATGTTTTTTTGCATTTGAATGAGCAGAAATAGGCTGAGTTAAAAAAAATTAGGGCAAAAGTTCAAATTTTCAGTCTGTGCCCTTACCTTTGCCATCCTTTCACAAAAGAGTGGTATGGTGGCCACTGTTGAAGTTGAAAAATTATTATTGGGTTAGAAAAATAAAATTATTATGAAACGTACATTCCAACCACATAAGCGTCGCCGTAAATCGGTTCACGGTTTTCGCAAACGTATGCAAACTGCTAATGGAAGAAAGGTATTAGCCAGTCGCAGAAGGAAGGGTCGCAAAAAATTAACCGTATCCAGCGAGAAAGGATTAAAATAGTCAATTTCAATTCTATTCATATCTTTAAAAGCCTCACCTTCGGGATGAGGCTTTTTTCATGTATAATTTTTTAAATATGTCTGGCCTTTTTTCATATTCCAAACACGAAAAATTAAAAAGCCGCAAGCAAATTGAGGTTTTGTTTGTGAAAGGTATGCAACTGTACAGTTATCCTTTTAAAATTTTATATCAAATAGCACCACGAACGGGTGATGATGCGGTGTTAAAAGCAGGGGTAACGGTTAGCAGCCGACATTTCAAAAAGGCGGTACAACGCAATCGGATTAAAAGATTAATGCGTGAAGCATACCGGTTAAATAAAGTTAAACTGCAGCAATTATTGACTGAAAAGCCACACCAACTGTATTTGTTTATTATTTATGTTGGAAAGGAAATGCCCAATCAGCAAAAACTACATTCGGCATCACATAAATTACTGGTTCAATTGTACCAGATTTTGCATGAAATGGATACTAAAAATACTTAGTTGGCCTTTGATTGGGTTGATAAAATTTTATCAATACGTCATATCGCCCAATATTGGCCCTAAATGCCGGTATACGCCCACCTGCTCACAATATGCCATTGAGGCATTAAAAAAATATGGCATTTTTAAAGGTGGTTGGCTTTCTATTAAACGTATCAGTTCATGCCATCCCTGGGGTGGCCATGGCCATGATCCAGTACCTTAAATTTATTTTACCGTTGGTGGTGCCGTTAAGGCTTTTAATTTTGCAAGCTTTTCCCTTATTTCATTTGATGTGTAAAAACGGTATACTTCCGGTTCTTTATCGCCTACTTTTTCAATCGAGGTCATTCTGTGAAAAGGGGGCACTACAAAAGCATCCATATTCGCTGTAATTTTTACAATATTACTTGGCGTAACAAAAAAATTGCGATTGGTTGCACTTACATTTTTACCTTCAATCAGTTGGCTCAATGAGTCAATTCCTCTTTCAATGGTTTCCTGTTTAATGGTATCTACTTTAGTTTTAGGTGCACTATAATTTTGATAAGCCCCTGCAATGGTATCCTTTCTTGCATTCAAAATATAATAGCCATTATCATTTACCGAAATGGCAGAGCTTTTACCGTCTTCATCCTTAAGAGTAAGCGTTAATGGTCCTGCAACATTAAAGTCAACTGTTTTGTCATTTGAGCCGGCTCCCCCACTAAGGGTAATGGTTTTGGCATCCATATTAACATCTATATTACCGGTAGCTACAATCATTATTTTTTTAGTGTTATTAGTAGAACAAGCTGCCAAAAAAATACCCATTATAGTTATTAATCCAATGTTACGAAGCATACATATATGTTTTAAATTGAAAAATAAAGGCGTTGCTGCAATTTAGGTTAGTTATTATTTTCAGCATAAATTTTTTCAATATCTGCTGCATATTTTTCCATAATAATTTTTCTGCGCAGGCTCATTTTTGGTGTCATTTCACCGGTTTCAATGCTCCATTCAACAGGCAATAATCTAAATTTTTTTATTTGTTCCACGTGGTTGAATAACTGGTTGTATTTATCAATTATTTTATTGTAATGTTCCAATACTTTGGGGTTTTCAATAGCCTGTTGATTTGTTGTAAAAGGTATATTATTTTCTTTCATCCATGATTGTAATGTACTGAAACTGGGAACAATAAGTGCTCCAACAAATTTTCTTTCGGGGCCTACCACCAATACCTGTTCAATGAAAGCATTTTCTTTTAATTTATTTTCAATGGGTTGCGGTGCTACATATTTGCCTCCACTGGTTTTAAACAATTCTTTTTTGCGGTCGGTAATTTTTAAAAAAGTTCCATCTTCCCATACACCAATATCTCCGGTATGTAGCCATCCATCAATTACAGCTTCGGCAGTTAAATCGGGGCGTTTATAATAACCAACCATTACACAAGGGCCGGTTACTAAAATTTCACCATCATCTGCCAGTTTCACTTCAATACCATTAATGGGTGGGCCTACTGTGCCAAATTTCATTCCACCTGCAGCTTTCCTGTTTACACAAATTACCGGACTGTTTTCGGTAGGTCCATAGCCCTCATACACGGGAATTTTGGCAGCATTAAAAATGCGTAATAATTTAACCTGACAGGCGGCACCACCTGTTACAATATATTGCACATTGCCTCCCAAAGCAGCACGCCACTTATTAAAAATAAGACGATTGGCTATTGCCAGTTGTGTATTGTACCAAAATCCTTTATTGATTCTATTATCGTATTGTGTACCCAATGATACAGCCCAAAAAAACAACCAACGTTTTATACCGGTTAACTGGTTACCGGTATGCATAATTTTTTCAAAAACTTTCTCTAACAAACGGGGTACCGTTGTAAAACCATCGGGTTGTACTTCTTTTAAATTATCGCCAATAGTTTCTAAACTTTCGGCGTAATAAATAGATATACCACTATACAGGTAAATATAAGTAACCGTTTTTTCAAATATGTGATTGAGTGGTAAAAAGCTTAATACTTTTGTGTGTGGTGCATCTTCAAAAGGGAAACTTTCTTTACTAAACATTACATTGCTGTAAATATTGGTATGGCTCAGCATTACACCCTTTGGGGTACCTGTAGTTCCGGAAGTATAAATGATGGTAGCCAAGTGTGTAGCCGGTATTTGTGCCCGAATTGTTTGTACCCTTTGCAGGGCTGCATCATCTTTTATCAATAACTCACTCCAATGTCTGGCACCTTCTATTTTGTTAAAAGTGAAAATATTTTTTAATGTAGGAACATTGGGTTGAATAAATTTTATTTTTTCCAATAAATCAACACTACTGATGAAAAGGGTAGTCACTTTTGAATCGTTTAAAATAAATTCAATTTCTAACGGATTGGTTGTGGGATAAAGCGGTACCAAAATGGCTCCTGTTTGCTGAACAGCCAAATCGGTAATAATCCACTCAGGGCGGTTATTACTAATAATGGCTACTTTATCGCTGCCTTCGGGCGTAAAATCATTTCCACTTAAACCGAGTGATAAAAGACCGGCACTTAATTGCAAGGCGGTTTGCTGCACATCCTGCGTACTGTAGCTGTGCCATTGCCCATTTTCTTTTGCTGCCAGCATGGTTTCTTTTGGAAAATGTTGCAATTGATGGTCTGTTACTTCAAATAATCTTTTGGGTGTTATCATATTGGCAATCGTTATAAACTAAAATATTGCGGTAACGGTGTTTTTAATATTGAACACGATACAAATTAAGTAAACATCGTTAATTAAAAAAACAGGAATGATAGGGGGTGAATAAGAAAATCTATTTTCTTAAATCAATGCTGGCATTTTAATATTAAGTAAGTGTATTATTGATGATAATACTGGCCTAAAGGAATTTTAAAAATACGACTGGCCTGATATTGTTTAAAAGCATCGGCCTGTGCAGTATGTGTTTGCACCCAATTTTGATAATTAACAGGACTGGCAGCAGCACCAAATATCCATTGGTTATAGGCCTCAAACATACCATCTCTTAAAAAGTATTGCCACTGATCAAAAAGGCGGGAGGGAAATTGCTGGTTTAGGCCGCTATTATACCAATCCAAAATAAAACGGGTTCTTACAGCCATTAAATTATCGGGTGTTACACCCGTGGCAATTTGATAAATACTATTTTTTAACACCTGAAAAAAGGCCAATGCAAAAGGTGTTTTTTTATAACCGCTGTCCCATTGCTCGGGTTTGTATTGGGTATATAGTTTTTTATAAGCATCTAAAATGGTGCTTTTCATGCTGGCAGTGCGGGTAGTGTAACTTTCCAAATTAATGAATATTTCGCCATAGTACATTACCCACAACAGGTTATCATTGTTTTGTGCATAATACATGGCTGCATTGAAATAGTTGCTGCTGTAATTTGGGTCTGCCTCAATGCCTTTTTCCCAATATTGAATGGCTTTGTCTAATGTTTTATTCATGGCCAACATTTCGCCATATTCATTGTATAATACACCACTATTGGGGAATTTTTTTAAACCTTTTTCATATAAATCGCCAGCCTCTTTGTATTCTGCAATGGCTTTATAGCACATGCCCAATATTTGATAGGCTTGTTCATCGGCGCCAGGTTGGGCAATAATTTTTTTGCTGACATTAATGGCGCTGGTATAATCTCTGTTCAAAAAATTAGCGAAGGCCAAATCTTTTTGTATGTCTAAGTTGTTCGGATCTTGCTGTAATGCATTGTTCAGCACCATTACTGCATTATCGTAATCGCCCTGTTGCATTAATTGTTTGCCATCTTTATACAACTGGGCAGCATCCTGGGTTTGCGCCTTTGCCATTATTACCAATAAACCAAAAAAACATAGAAAAACAACATGTTTCATAAAAATACATTTCAGGCTTTGGCGAAAATACACTTATTCATAAATTAAATGTGTTAATAAACCATCGCGTAATTTAGGTTCAAACCAGGTGCTTTTAGGAGGCATTACATTATTGGTATCTGCAATGGTGAATAATTGTTCCATGCTAACAGGAAATAAACTGAACGCCACTTTCATTTCACCGCTGTTTACGCGGCTTTCCAATGCTGCCATACCTCTAATGCCACCCACAAAATCAATTCTTTTATCTGTGCGCTGGTCTACAATATTAAATATGGGTTCTAAAATATTTTTTTGCAAAATGCTAATATCTAAAATACCAATGGGGTCAGTATTGAAGCTGCCGGGTTTAGCGGTTAATTGATACCAGTTGCCATTAAGGTACATACCCATTTCGTGCGAAGCAGCAGGTTTCAATGCTTTTTCTCCGACGAGATGAACTGTAAATTTTTTTGATAATGCTGCTAATAAACTTTCCTGTGTATGCCCATTTAAGTCTGATATTACCCTGTTATAATCCATTATCGATAACTGATTAGCCGGGAATAAAGTGGTTAGAAAATAATTGGCGGCTTCAGGTATTTTACCATTGAACGATTGCCTTACTTTGGCAGCAGAAGCAGCCCGGTGGTGGCCATCGGCAATATAAGTTACCGGCACATGTTTTGCGAACAGGTTAGTAATGGTTTCAATAGCATCACCATCGTTAATTACCCAAATGCTGTGTTGCACGGCATCATCGGCCACAAAATCGTACCCGGGTGTTTTAGCGGTGGTCCATTGTGTAATAAAAGCATCAATGGCATCAACATTTCGGTAAGCAAGAAATACATTGCCTGTTTGGGCACCTGTAACGGTTATGTGATTAATACGGTCCTGTTCTTTATCGGGCCGCGTAAATTCATGTTTTTTGATGATGTTGTTATCATAATCATCTACTGCACTGGTACAAACCAAGCCGGTTTGGCTTTTGCCATCCATAATTAAACGATAAATGTAATAACAGGGTTTTGATTCATAAAACAGTATTTCTCTTTTCAAAAATGCATCTAAATTTTGTTTGGCTTGCAGATATACTTCTGGTGCATGAACATCTATTTGTTCGGGCAAATCAATTTCACTTTTAGTAATGTGCAGAAAGGAAGCGGGATTGCCTTGTGCTTCAATTTTTGCTTCGGCACTGCTTAATACATCGTAAGGTTTACTGGCCACTTGTTTTGCAAACTGTGGTTGTGGTCTTAAAGCTTTAAAAGGTTGAATAATCGCCATGCTATCGTACTTGTTTAAATGATTTAAAATAATTTAACCGTGTTTTTGTGCAAAATCCTTCGCCAGTTGGCAAAATGCCTGAACACTTTCTAACGGTAAGGCATTATACATGCTTACCCTTAAGCCACCTACAGTTCTGTATCCTTTTACACCAATTATTCCATTTTCGGTGCAGGTTTTTAAAAAAGGCTGCAATAATGCTTCCTCTTTCATAAAAAATACTGCATTCATTAAGCTTCTGTCTTCTTTTGCAATGGCCGTTGTAAAAATGGGTAAACTGTCAATCGTTTGGTATAACAGGTCAGCTTTTTGGCGGCTTCTTGTTTTCATAGCAGCCAATCCACCTTCTGCAACAATCCATCTAAGGGTTAATAATGCTACATAAATAGCAAAAACCGGCGGAGTATTCATGAGCGATTTTGCTTCAATGTGTTTTTGATAGTGCATAATGGGAGGCACCGGCTTTTGTACCGAAGCTGCCCATTCTTTTTTGATGACCACCAATGTTACCCCTGCGGCACCCATGTTTTTTTGTGCACCCGCATAAATGAATGAAAATTGATTAAAGGGCATGGGTCGGCTAAAAATATCGCTGCTCATATCGGCTACTAATGGCAAATTTGTGGGTGGTATTTGATGCCACTGTGTTCCTTCAACCGTATTGTTGGTGGTAATATGCAGGTAATTGGCTTTTTCAGGCAGCGATAAATTTTTAGGAATATACGTATGATTTTTATCTTTAGAAGAAGCTGCAATATGAACATTCCCAAAATAACCCGCCTCCTGTATAGCCTTACTGCCCCAAATGCCGTTATCGCAATAAGCGGCAGTTTCGCCGGGCGATAAAAAATTCATGGGAATTTGCATGAATTGCGTGGTGGCTCCGCCGTGTAAAAACAAAACTTCATAATCATCATTCAACTGCATCAGTTGTTTTACCAACATTTTTGCTTCTTCTAATACTGCTACAAACCAATCGGTACGATGCCCAATTTCAAGGATAGATAAGCCAATGCCATTAAAATCGTGTAAGGCCGCAGCAGCCTGTTCTATTACCGTAGCCGGCAAAATAGAGGGGCCGGAATTAAAATTATGTTTTTTCATGGTTGCTAAAAAAAGTGCTGCAATTTAATCAAATAGCAGCAAAGCAGGCCGTTAATAAATATGCATTAAAAGAGTATTGGGTTTAATCGTGTTCGGTAATGCCGCCGCTAATGATAAATTTCATGGCATCTGCAGCATTTAAATTGCGAATAATACGTACCCGATCTTTTGGAACAATATAGGTTATGCCGCTAATGGCGTAAGAATGTGGCACATATACTACAATATGGTCGGGCAGGTTTAAGCCGGCAGCATCTTTATTGGTAATAAACCCCATTCTCCAAACATCAGTAGCATCTACATTCACCATTACCGGCTTATCAAATTTCTTTTTGTTGCCCGAAAATGCTTCAAAAAAATCTTTTACCGATGAATAAATAAATTTTACACCAGGGGTATGTTCCAAAATAGAATCAAAAGCTTCTACAATTTTAGAGAAAATAAATGAGGAAGAAATACGACCCACTAATAAAACCAAAGTGAGCACTACTATAAAACCAACACCGGGTATACGTTTCAGACTGCCATCGGAATCTACCTTTATTAAACTCGGAAAAATGGCGTGAATAATATTGGGAAGAATGCCATCAATAAAATTAAACAAACTAATAACCAGCCAAATGGTAATACCAATGGGGGCAAGTACGGCAAGCCCTTGTAAGAAATATTTAAAAATATTTCGGAGAAAGAGTTGAAATATCAAGGAAAATCGTTCCTTTTTCATACCACAAGTTTACAATAAATATGCATATAAAAATGCAGGATGCCATTTTACTTTTTTTATTGCCAAAAACGGATAATAACAATGCATCAATTTAGTAAATTCAAATAATTGATGGAAGCGGCATGTCCCTTTTTAGCCGTATCAATTGTTATAAATAGATACACTGCAACTATTCATCATTCATTAAAATTAAAAAGCCATGGAAGAGTTTTTACTAATTTTCAGACACGAAAACGCTACAGGAAAAGTTTCTCCCGAACAAATGCAAATTTGGATGCAGTAACAAATGGAATGGGTAAACAGTATTGCTGCCCAAAACAAGTTTATGAGTGGTACCGGTTTATTGTTTGAAGACGCAAAAGTAGTACACCATAACAAAATGGTTACCAACGGACCATTAGGAGATATTAAAGAA
The DNA here is from genome assembly GCF_019249625.1 of Hydrotalea lipotrueae. Taxonomy (NCBI): domain Bacteria; kingdom Pseudomonadati; phylum Bacteroidota; class Chitinophagia; order Chitinophagales; family Chitinophagaceae; genus Hydrotalea; species Hydrotalea lipotrueae. Next base: position 14,188 of record NZ_JAESDL010000016.1, read on the forward strand.
ATCCTTGGCGGATTTATTCTCATCAGGGCCGAATCGGCTGAAGAAGCAGCCCAATTTGCAAAAGGTGCGCCGGTATTTCAGGGAGAAGGCAATACGGTTGAAGTAAGAGAAATCATGCGGCATTAAACAATGGATATTTACAAACAACCATTATTATTATCTGTTGCTTAGCTATTTGTATCATGCGCATCATACAAATATAAAAAAATTGTTTAATGCTGGCATATTCACTTTGCCGGTCAGTCACTGAAAAAAATTGTATTCAACAAAAAATGGCCTGTTTACATGTTTAAAATTTATTTTACCCAACAACCTTTACAAACTTATTCTCAATTCAAAAAACTGATAACCGAACGTTTATTTGTTCATTCATCCTTCCCCTATACCATTCATGTAAAAATAATATTAAAAAACAGCATAGAAACTTTGGCTACGTTAAAAGTTTCCATAGTTTTGCGGCCGTTATGGAACATGATGAGAGAATAATAGCAAAAGCCCATGAATTGTTTATGCGTTTTGGCGTGCGCAGTATTAGCATGGATGAAATTGCATCGCAATTAGGGATGAGTAAAAAAACCTTATATCAATATTTTACCGATAAAGACCATTTGGTAGAGCAGGTAATTCGTTTAGAAATAAATAGAAATACCAGTTATTGCCATTTGCAATATAACCAAAGCGAAAATGCCATTCATGAAGTGTTTCTGGCCATTGAAATGGTTGAAGAAATGCTGAAAAACATGAACCCGCTGCTTTTGTTTGAGCTGGAAAAATACCATCCCAAAGCTTTTCAGCAATTTTATGAGCATAAAAACAAATTCCTGTTTCAGGTAATTACCAACAATTTAAAAAGAGGAATTGAAGAGGAATTGTACAGGAGTGAATTGCCGGTTGAAATTATGGCAGCCTACAGAATTGAATCAATTTTTTTAATATTCAACCCATCTTTTACACAGGCAACCGGCAAACACAGTTTAGATGAATTGGCTGAGGCCATCACACACCATTTTTTATATGGTATTGCCACTCCTAAAGGTCAAAAACTAATTGCCAAATACCTGCAAAAACGACAAAAACCAATTGCTAAATAAATTTAAAAAACATGAAAAAAATAATAAAAAATATTTATTTAAAATTCTAATTGCAACCTATTCATGATAAAAACAATTGTATGAAGATAAAATATCCGCTACTATGGCTGCTGGCAATCGGCAGTAGTTTTTCTTTAAAAGCACAAAACAATGAACCGATGCATGCTTTTTCATTGCAACAATGCCTTGATTATGCACATAAAAACAATACACAAATTAAAAATGCCTTACTGAATGTGCAAATTCAGCAGCAAATAAACAGGGGTGTTACTTCGGCTGCACTGCCACAAATTAATGGTGGTATTGGTGCCAACTATTACCCCAATGTGGCCGTACAAAGCTTTCCTAATTTTATTGCGGCAGCCACTTATGGTGTGTTAGTGCAGGAAGGAGTAAAAAACGGTGCGGGTAACCCTATTGTGCCACCTTCCGACTTTGGTTATGTGCAGGCACAATTTGGTACACCTTATAATGCCAGTGCCAATGTTTCATTAACCCAAATATTGTTTGATGGACAGGTATTTGTGGGTTTACAAGCCCGTACTACTTCTATCCAATACCAACAAAAAAATGTAGAAGTAACAGAAGAAAATATTAAAGCCAATATTTACAAAGTGTACTATCAATTGGTAGTCAGTAAAACACAAATCGGTTTGTTAGATGCCAATATTGAGCGTTTTCAAAAACTGTTACACGATACACAGGAATTGTATAAAAATGGTTTTGCCGAAAAATTAGATGTAGATAAAACTTTAGTACAATTGGCCAACCTGCAAACAGAAAAACAAAAAACTTTAAACAGTATTGCGATAGGGTATATGGGTTTAAAAATGCTAATGGGAATGCCTGTTAAAGACTCATTGATACTAACCGACAATATTAATGAAGACATTATAAAAGACAATATTCTCAACGATACCGTTTATCAATACAATAACCGGAAAGATTATCAATACTTAGCATTGGTTAAAAAATTAAACCAGTACAATGTAAAACGTTACCAAATGAGTTATTTGCCTTCCGTAACATTGTCGGGCTCATTCGCCAAACAGGCTTATCGTGGAAAATTTGATTTTTTTGACCGAAAGGGCGATTGGTTTACCGCATCGGCCATTGGTTTAAATATTGGTATTCCTATTTTTGACGGATTTGCAAAAGATGCGAAAATTAAACAATCAAGACTTGAATTAAAGCAAACAGATAATTCATTAGATAACTTAAAACTATCTATTGATAATGATGTAAAAACGGCGCAACTCAATTTTGCTTCTGCATTACAAACCCTCAATTTCCAGAAAAAAAATATGGAACTGGCCGAAACAGTATACAACCAAACCAAGAAAAAATATGAAGCAGGTACCGGTAGCAATACAGAAATAACTGCCGCCGAAACCGATTTAAAAACAGCTCAAACCAATTACATCAGCGCATTGTATGATGCGGTAATTGCCAGAGTAGATTATTTAAAAGCAACCGGAAAACTTTAATTCATTCAAATAAACAAATCATTTATATGCAAAAAATATTTCAATTTTCATTTGTTGTGGGTACAGTGGTCTTGATGGCTGCCTGTTCAGGTAAAACCACTTCTACCGAAATTCAAAAAGAAAAACAAATGTTAGCAGATTTAAAAAAGCAACAACAAAAAATTAACCAGCAAATCAGCGATCTGGAAAATAAACTGGCACAACACGATACCGCATTTGCCAACACTGAAAAAGCAAAATTAGTGGTGCTTACAACCGTTGCCCCCCAAACATTTATACACTTTATTAATTTGCAGGGAAGGGTTGATGCGGTGAATATTGCTTACGTAGCACCAAAAGGTACCGGAGGTGTAGTAAAAGCTTTGTACGTTAAAAAAGGTGACAAAATTCATAAAGGCCAATTGTTATTACAGTTAGATGATGCCATTGCGCAACAAAGCTTTGCAGCAGCACAACAAAATATAGAAACCGTTCAAACACAATTAGCTTTTGCCAAAACATTGTATCAAAAACAAAAAAACCTGTGGGATCAAAATATTGGTACCGAGGTGCAATTAATTACTGCTAAAAATAATGTTGAAAATTTACAAAACCAGTTGGCCACCTTACAAAAACAGTTGAACATTACCAAGCAACAATTAGATTATACCAAAGTATATGCTGAAATTGATGGGGTTGCCGATGATGTAAATGTGCGAGTTGGCGAGTTGTTTACCGGTTTTTCAGGCACATCGCCCCAAATAAAAATTGTAAATACCAACAACTTAAAAGTAACCACACAGGTTCCTGAAAATTATTTGGGTAAAGTAATAGTAGGCTCTCCGGTAAAAATTACTTTGCCCGACATTAATAAAACCATTGATGCAACTATTAGTGTTACGGGTAATTTAATTGATGCCAATAATCGCAGTTTTTTTGCCGAAGCCAAATTGCCTTCCGGTAAAGAGTTTTATCCCAATCAGGTAGCCGTAATTGCCATTCAGGATTATAAAGCCATGAATGCCATTACCGCCCCCATTAATACCATTCAAAATGATGAAAATGGAAAATATGTGTTAGTAGCCGCTAAAGAAGGCAACCGTTTAATTGCTATAAAACGCCACGTTAAAATTGGAATGATGAATAATGATAATGTTGAAATTTTAAGCGGGTTACAGGCAGGTGATCAGATTATTACCGATGGCTACCAAAGTTTGTACGACGGGCAACTAATTACTACACAATTGTAGTACCGTTATAGCTATTGTTAACCTTATACATGCAGCTTTTAAAATATGTTTATGAGTTTATTAGAAGATATCAACAGTAAGTTTAAAGAGTTTGCGCCTACTAGCTGGAGCATTAAAAATAAAACAGCTATTTATTTAATCATGCTCTTTGTTAGTTTGGGTGGTATTTATCAGTTTGTTACTTTACCCAAAGAACAGTTTCCTGATATTGTTATTCCAACCATTTACGTGCAAACCATATATGTAGGTAACTCGCCTAAAGACATCGAAAATTTGGTAACACGCCCCATCGAAAAACAAATAAAGGGCATTACCGGTGCAAAAATTAAAAAATTTACCAGTACATCGCAACAAGATTACTCTGCTATTACTGTTGAGTTTGAAACTGATGTAAAAACAGAAGTGGCACTACAAAAAGTGAAAGATGCGGTAGATAAAGCCAAGCAGGATTTACCCACTGATTTAACACAAGAACCTACCGTTTTAGAAGTGAGTTTTAGCGATCAACCCATTATGTATGTAAACCTTAGCGGCGATTACGATTTACAACAGCTCAAAAAATATGCTGATGATGTAAAAGATGAACTCGAAAATATTCCTCAAATTAATCGGGTAGATGAAGTAGGCGCCCCCGATCGGGAGTTCCAGATTAATGTTGATAACTTCCGCATGCAATCTGCCGGAATTACGTTTGATGATATCAGTAATGCTGTACAACGCGAAAACTTAGATATATCCGGTGGTTTATTGGATGTAGGCAATATGAAGCGTAACCTGCAAATTAAAGGCCAGTTAAAAACCGCTGCAGATATTGCTAAAATTATTGTGCGCAACCAAACCGGTGGCCCTGTTTATTTGAAAGATATTGCTACCATTAAAGATACTACTAAAGAAAGTGAAAGCTTTGCCCGATTAGATGGTAAAAATGTAATTACATTAAACATCATTAAACGTTCCGGCGAAAACCTGATTGAAACCAGTGATGCTGTGAAAGCAGTAATAGAAAAAATGAAAGGAACTATATTACCCAAAGATTTAAAAGCAGTGGTTACAGGCGATCAAAGTATTAAAACAAGAAGTTCTTTTAATGATTTGGTTAACTCTATTGTAATTGGATTTGTATTGGTGTTAATAGTGTTGATGTTTTTTATGGGTGTCGTCAATGCCTTTTTCGTTGCCCTATCTGTTCCACTAAGTATGTTTGTGGCATTTGTATTCCTGCCCGGCGCCGACTTAATTGTAGGCTCGCATGTAACCTTAAACTTTATTGTATTGTTTGCATTACTGTTTGGGTTGGGAATTATTGTAGATGATGCGATTGTGGTAATTGAAAATACCCATCGTATTTTTATGCAGGGAAAAGGTAAAATACCCATACAAACTTCAGCACGTATGGCTGCCGGCGAAGTGTTTGTACCCGTGCTTGCAGGAACACTTACCACTTTGGCACCATTTTTTCCTTTATTATTCTGGCCGGGTATTATTGGTAAGTTCATGATTTATTTACCCACCATGCTCATTTTTACCTTAACAGCTTCATTGGTGGTAGCATTTATTATGAACCCCGTTTTTGCGGTCGATTTTATGAATCATCCTGAAGATGAAGTAAAGCCTCCTAAAAAAGATCTTTTTAAGAAAACTTCTTTCTGGGTAGCAATAGCCATTGGTATTTTGTTAGATATTGCAGGATTAACTTTCTTCGGTAACCTGTTGCTATTCTTCATGATTTTGGTTGTATTAAACAGGTTTGTGTTAGATGATGCCATTCATTATTTCCAGAATTATGGATTGCCCTGGATCATGAATCATTATGAAACTTTATTACGCTGGGCATTGCATGGATGGCGTCCTGTAAAATTGTTATTGGTTACTTTCGGTTTATTAATTGTGGCAGTAGTAGGTTTTGCTATTGCTATTAGTACCAGTCATGTGGGTATTACATTCTTCCCGAAAGGAGATCCCAACCAAATTTATGTTTACCTGAAATTGCCGGTGGGTACCAATGTGTTGTATACCGACTCCATTACTCATGTATTGGAAGGAAGGGTGAATAAAGTTTTGGGCATAGATGAAGCAAAAGGCAAAACCAATCCTATTGTTGAAAGTGTGATAAGTAATGTGGCAGTTGGTGCCAGTGACCCCATGAGTGGCGATAGAAGTACCAGAAGTGAATTGGGCAGAATTCAGGTTTCTTTTGTTGAATATGAAAAACGACATGGTGTTTCTACTGCACCTTATTTAGACCAGATTAGGTCTGTAATGAAAGGAATACCCGGTGCCGAAATTACGGTTGATCAGGAAAGCTCCGGCCCGCCTACCGATCCGCCCATTAATATTGAAATTGCCTGCGAAAATTTCGATAACTTAATTGGAACAGCCACTTTGCTAAAAAATTATTTAGATTCTATTCAGGTGCCAGGTGTGGAAGAATTAAAAATGGATGTTGATTTAAAAAATCCTGAATTAACGCTTACCATTAATCGCGACCGAGCTTTGACAGAAGGGGTTTCTACTGCACAAATTGGCCAGCAAATCCGAACTTCTTTATTTGGAAAAGAAGTATCAAAAATTAAAGAGGGAAAAGATGAATATAAAATTCAACTGCGTAGCCAGGATTATCAGCGCCAAAATTTAAATGATCTGTTGAATATGCGCATCTCCTTCCGCGATATGGCAGCAGGTGGCGCCGTAAAAAATATTCCCATTAGTGCATTGGTAAAAGTAGAACCTACCACTACTTTGGGTAGTGTTAAACGGAAAGATCAGAAACGGTTAATTACCCTTCGCTCTAATGTATTAATCAACCAGGGTTATGATGCAACGGGCGTAAATCAGGTAATTAAAAAATACATTGACCAGTTTAAACCCAAAGTACCGGCAGGTGTTACCATTAAACAAACCGGAGAGGGAGAACAACAAGCCGAAACCGGTGCATTTTTAAGTAAAGCTTTATTAATAGCATTGGGGCTTATTTTAATTATTTTGGTACTACAATTTAATAGCGTTAGTAAACCCGTTATTATATTAACAGAAATTGTGTTTAGTGTAATAGGTGTTTTACTCGGCTTTGCAATATCTGGTTTGCAGGTATCTGTTGTAATGACAGGATTGGGTATTGTTGGCCTTGCAGGTATTGTGGTAAAAAATGGAATTCTGGTAATAGAATTTGCCGATGAACTAAGAGGCCGTGGTATGAAGACAAGAGAAGCAGTGATTGCTGCAGGAAAAACCCGTATTATACCTGTATTGCTTACTGCATTGGCTGCCATCCTTGCATTTATTCCTATTGCAGTTGGATTTAATATCAATTTCATTACTTTATTTTCTGAATTAAATCCTCATATCTTTTTTGGAGGTGATAATGTTGTGTTCTGGAAGCCATTGTCATGGACCATTATTTTTGGTTTGGCATTTGCATTCTTTATGACGCTTGTAATTGTACCTTCCATGTATTTAATAGCAGAACGTTTACGCAAGCCCATGCGCAGAATGTTTGGTGGAAAATGGATTAGCTTTTTGGCCATTCCACCTTTTACCATCATCTTCCTGTTATTGATTTTAATTACTTTATACAATCACAGAAAGCATGTTCAAAAAAGAAAGGGCCTGCAATTGAAACATGTAAATGAAGCTTTTATAGGAAGCTGGTTTTAAACCCTAAAGTTTTTCACAAAAGGCCGCTATGATATTTTCATAACGGCTTTTTTGTTTTTTATTTCTATTCAAAATACAGCAAAACCTTTTGTATTTTCACACAAAATTTTTGGTATGATTCAAAATCATGAAATTGACTATAGGATTATTGGTGAAGAAATGCAATATGTTGAGGTAGAATTAGATCCCAATGAAACCGCAGTTGCTGAACCCGGTGCCTTTATGATGATGGAAGATGGTATTACCATGCAAACTATTTTTGGAGATGGCAGTAACCAGAATAACGGATTGTTAGGCAAATTATTTTCGGCCGGGAAGCGCATGCTTGTGGGTGAGAATCTGTTTATGACTGCCTACACAAATGTTAGTGCCGGGAAAAAGCATGTAAGCTTTGCTGCACCTTACCCCGGCAAAATTATTCCTCTCGATCTTAATCGATTGGGCAACAAAGTAATTTGCCAGAAAGATGCATTTCTCTGTGCAGCCAAAGGGGTAAGTATTGGCATTGAGTTTCAAAGAAAATTAGGAACGGGTTTGTTTGGCGGGGAAGGATTTATAATGGAAAAATTAGAAGGTGATGGTATGGCCTTTGTACATGCATGCGGACATGTTGAACAAAAAGAGTTGCAACCCGGCGAGTTACTTAAAATAGATACAGGTTGTATTGTTGGGTTTACTGCAACTGTTCAATACGACATTCAATTTGTAGGAGGTATTAAAAATACATTATTTGGCGGTGAGGGGGTTTTCTTTGCCACACTCAGGGGGCCGGGAACCGTATGGATACAAACTTTGCCAATTAGCCGCCTGGCCGGCCGCATTTTACAATACGCAACTTTTAAAAGGAAAGAAGAAGGAAGTGTACTCGGCGGTCTGGGTAATTTATTAGATGGCGATGGCTGGTAAAATTATTGTTATGGTTGATGATATTCAACAAGCATTGGTACAAACCTGTCTGTTTTACTGGCAGGAAAATGTAAAGAAAACGGAGTATTGCTTTACCTTATTGTCTGAACAACAGGTTTGGCAGCAATACAATACCGTTAGTAACAGTATTGGCAATCTGGTATTGCATCTTTGCGGAAACATCAGCCAATATATACTGGCAACTTTAGGAGCGCAGGGTTTTCAACGCAATAGGAATGCAGAGTTTGAGCAAAACCCTCAATTATCTAAAGCGGCATTGTTAAAGCAATTGAATGCGGTTTTAGAGGCAGCCATTCAAATAGCAAATAATTGTTCCTCTGATTGCCTGTTGAAAAACTATTCTGTTCAAATTTATGAAATGAGTGGCATTGCCATTCTTGTTCATGTAACCGAACATTTTTCTTATCATACCGGTCAAATTGCTTTGTTAACCAAACAAATGACCGGAAAAGATTTGGGTTTTTATGCTTCCTTAACTTAAAACGAATATCTTTTTCTTCTATCAACATCATGTTGCATGGCTCAAATGGGAATGACTGAAATGTATTAAATTTATGCCTGATGAAAAAGATAAATGCAATAATAATTCTGTGTTGGATGCTACTGCCCATTGCAATAATGGCACAGCGCAAAAAAGATACCCTTGCTTTACATACTGATTCAGCTCAGCAAATATATATTCAGCAACAAGCCAATCAATTGAAACAAATTGAATTAGAAAGGCAAGCCGATTCTTTAAAAAAAATAAACCTCTTTCTTGAATTACAAAATTTTTCCACCATCAATCATCAACAAAAACAAGTCTTGCAGCAGCAACTGGATGTTTTGAAACAAAAAGACAGCCTTCGTGTGGCCGTGCAAAAACAAAAAATTGATTCATTAAAAAAAATTATGCATGGTTATGTTGTAGCTCCTTTTGGCGATACCTTGTTTACTGTTTATACTTCATTGGGTAGTTTTTCTGCTGCCGACAGAGCAAATGCTATTAACAATCGAATTCAGGCATTGGCTGATAATTATAATTTTGCTGTTGATTCGCTAAGTATTGTGGATAATGAAAGTACGGTAGATATAGTGTTTCATGATTTAGTACTGATGAGTATTACAGAAAATGATGCGTTATGGGAGAATATGGGTAAACTGCAATTGGCAAATTCTTATCGTTTAAAAATTAAAACTGCTATTCAGAATTATCGCCAGGAAACAAGTTGGCAAAATATTCTTAAGCAAATTATTCTGGCATTAATTGTAATTGTTGTATTGATATTTGTAGTACATTATGTTATAAAATTATTTGTAAAAATTGAAACAAATATTGCTTCAACGCATCATGCACGGATTCAAGGTGTTAAAATAAAAAATTATGAATTACTTTCTGTTGAACAGGAAATAAATCTGATTAAGTCTGCGCTGCGTATTACAAAATGGGTCATCATTTTCATCGCAATTTATCTTGCATTTCCGTTAGTGTTTGGAATTTTTCCATGGACAAAAACAATAGCTACAAAATTATTATCCTATTTTGTTGATCCGTTAAAAAGAATTTTACTTGGTATTTGGGATTATTTGCCCAACTTAATCACCATTATAGTCATACTGTTTGTATTTAGATTGGTTTTAAAAGGCATTCGTTATCTTAAAAACGAAATTGAAAAGGGCGCTTTATCTATTCCGGGTTTTTATGCAGATTGGGCAAACCCTTCTTATCAAATTGTACGTATTCTTTTGTTTGCTTTTTTGCTTATTGTAATTTTTCCCTATCTGCCGGGTTCAAATAGCCCGGTATTCAGAGGCGTTTCAGTTTTTTTGGGTGTGTTATTTACATTTGGATCCTCCGGTTCTCTCAGTAATATTATTGCAGGGTTGGTATTAACTTATATGCGCTCATTTAAATTGGGCGATCGTATTCGAATTGCAGATGTTACAGGCGATGTGATTGAAAAAACCTTGTTGGTTACACGCATTAGAACCATTAAAAATGAAATAATTTCTATTCCCAATGCTACTATTTTAAATAGCCATACCATTAATTACAGCAGCGATGCGCCGGAACGAGGTTTAATTGTGCATACAACCATTACCATTGGGTATGATGCTCCATGGCGTCAGGTGCATGCTTTATTAATTAAAGCTGCATTAGCTACAACGTATGTTGAAAAAAATCCGGAACCTTTTGTATTGCAAACTTCGTTGAATGACTTTTATGTAAGTTATCAGATTAATGCCTACACGAAACAACCCAATAAGCAGGCAGAATTATATTCCCTTTTGCACGCCAATATACAAGATACTTTTAATGAAGCAGGCGTGGAAATTATGTCGGCACATTATACCAATTTGCGAGATGGAAATCAGACCACTATCCCTTCTGATTATCTGCCTGATAATTATACTGCACCGGGTTTTAAAGTAAATACTGAAAAAATGAATCCGGATAATGCTAAAAATAAATCATAAATCGGGTAGAATTGCTATTCAGCATTTTTATAACTTTCTATTGAACTAAAGCCTAATTTCGTTGGCATAAAGTTGGTATGTACTATGGACCGTTTGACCCAAAAAATTTCTGCAACCGGCTATTTTTCTGAAAATAGTTTACAGGCTTTTTTACAACAATGGCAACAATGGAAATTGCCCAAGGATTATTTACTGCTAAAAGAAGGCATTGTTTCAGATTATATTTATTTTGTATCTTCCGGTTTGGCCCGTATTTATTATTTTAAACATGGCAAAGAAATTACCGAATGGCTGGCCATGGATGGTACTTTTTTTCTTTCTATTACCAGTTTTTTTAAACGTACACCCAGCAAACTGAATATCCATACCATTGAGCCATCTGTTATCATGGGTATACATCATGATGATTTGATGCGTTTGTGCGATGAATACCATGATGTGGAACGCTGGCTGCGTAAATTGTTAACCCGCTCATTGATTTCTTCTCAGCAAAGAATGGATGCCATACAATTTGAAACCGCCTTACATCGTTACCGGCGTTTGGCCGATGAGCATCCTACTATTTTGCAGCGGGTACCATTATCTTATATCGCTTCATTCTTAGGTATTACGCAGGAAACACTGAGCCGTATTAGGGCGCATCGTTAGTTTTTTGATAATTATCAATGAAAGGTGTTCACATTGGTATGAACTTTATGTTTCATTAATATATAATCATGAAACTTTCTACACTATTGCCTGCCCTTGCTATACTATGCAGCACACCCACGCTATATGCCCAATCGGGTAAAGCCAATGATTTAATAGCACGGATGACCTTGGAACAAAAAGTTGAATTAGTAGTAGGAATGGGTATGCGATTGCCCGGCCCAACTGCTGCATCAGATAAAAAAACCGATACCGGAAAACATGAAATTGCCGGATTTCAATTACCACCATCGCTACCAAAAGATGCTTCCATTCCCGAAAAAGTTCCGGGTGCTGCGGGCAGAACACATGCCATTGAAAGTCTTGAGTTGCCTTCATTAACCCTGTCGGATGGTCCGGCCGGCGTACGCATCAATCCATTCAGATCCAATCATCCTAACAAAACTTATTATGCCACCGCATGGCCGGTGGGAATTTTGCTGGCCTCATCTTGGGATACAGCATTGGTACAACAAGTGGGCAGGGCTTTTGGGAAGGAAGTGAAAGAATACGGTATTGATGTGTTACTGGCACCTGCCATGAATATACAACGCAATCCATTGGGCGGTAGAAATTTTGAATATTATTCTGAAGACCCATTTGTTTCAGGACATATTGCGGCAGCATTTGTAAACGGAATTCAACAAAACGGAGTAGGCACCTCTATTAAACATTTTGTTGCCAATAATCAGGAAACAAATAGAAACAGCGTAAATACCATTGTGAGTGAAAGGGCATTACGTGAAATTTATTTAAAAGGTTTTGAAATTGCCGTGAAAGAAGCCAAACCATGGACAGTGATGTCATCCTACAATTTAATTAATGGAACGTATGCCTCAGAAAGCAAGGATTTACTGACCGGAATTTTACGCGATGAATGGGGCTTTAAAGGTTTGGTGATGACCGATTGGTTTGGTGGAAAAGATGCTGTTGCACAAATGAAAGCAGGCAATGACTTACTGATGCCGGGCACTATTTTGCAATACAATGCCATTCTAAAAGCAGTAAAAGACGGGACTTTAGATGAAAAAATTATTGACCGAAATGCCGCAAGGGTGGTTGATTTAATTTTAGAATCGCCTACTCATAAAAAATATGCTTATACCGATCAGCCCAATTTAAAAGCAGATGCGGCACTATCCAGAAAAGCGGCTGCTGAAGGTATGGTGCTGTTACAAAACAATAATAACGCATTACCATTGACGAATACCACTCAAAAACAAGTGGCTTTGTTTGGCAATACATCCTATGATATTATTGCCGGAGGAACCGGAAGTGGTGATGTAAATAAAGCCTACACTATATCATTAGAACAGGGATTATTAAATGCCGGTTTTACCATTGATAAAAATTTAATAGATGTTTATACTGCTTACATTACAACCGAAAAAGCCAAACAACCCAAGCCCCGTTTCTTTTTTGAGTTGGTACCTCGTGTAAAAGAAATGGATTTAGAATTGCCTTTGTTGCAAACTGAAGCCGATAAAGCAGCGGCTGCAATTATTACCATTGGTAGAAATGCAGGAGAAGGTGCCGACAGAAAAGTAGACAATGATTTTACTTTATCAGATGCCGAAAAAAATATGATTCGCCAGGTTTGCGATGCCTTTCATGCAAAAAATAAAAAAGTAATTGTAGTATTAAATATTGGCGGTGTAATAGAAACAGCCAGTTGGCGTAATATGCCGGATGCTATTATATTGGCCTGGCAACCTGGTTTAGAGGCAGGAAATGCTATTGCAGATATCATTAGTGGTAAAGTAAATCCTTCCGGAAAATTAGCAGTTACTTTTCCCATGAATTATCAGGATGAGCCTTCTGCAAAAAATTTCCCGGGAAAAGAGTTGCAACCTGTCCGGCACAAAGGGTTCTCTTTAATGGGTAATCCGGCTGAAGTGGTGTATGAAGAAGGCATTTATGTTGGTTACCGTTATTTTAATACATTTCATGTACAACCGGCTTATCCTTTCGGTTATGGATTATCGTATACTCATTTCTCAACAAAGCCTATTCACCTCAGTACTACTGAAATGAAAAAAAATATTACTGCTTCTGTAACAATTACTAATAAAGGCAAAAGAGCCGGAAAGGAAGTAATTCAGGTATATATAACGGCACCAAAAAGTGATATTGATAAGCCTTCTGAAGAGTTAAAAGCCTTTGTCAAAACAAAACTATTACAACCCGGCGAATCGCAAACCTTAACATTTATCATTTCACCTGCCGATATTGCATCTTTTCAAACCACGCAATCTGCATGGATTGCCGATGCGGGTACTTATACCATTAAAATAGGCAATTCGTCCGAAAACATTCTACAAACAGCCACTTTTCAATTGCCACGACAAATGATTACAGAGCATGTAACCCATTTGCTGGTACCAAAGCAGGCTATTAATGAATTGAGTATGCAATAAATTACAGCCCCTATAACAACCAAAAGTGCAATTCAACTCCAACCTGTTGCACAAATAAAAGGCAGCGTTTTTAGTTGCCTTTTTTTATGGGTTCCAAACTTTAGCATTTCATTGCAACAGGCGTACAAAATTCTGTTACCTTTAAAATTATTCTGCAAATTTCATTTAAAATATATTAAAAATAAATTATGCAATTTTCGGCACAACAAATAGCAGACATGCTTCAGGGTACAATAGAAGGTAATGCCACAGTAACAGTATCTACTTTATCCAGAATAGAAGAAGGCGTAACGGGTTCGTTATCTTTTTTAGCCAATCCTTTGTATACGCAATACCTGTATACCACAAAGGCTTCTATTGTAATTGTGAATAAAGATTTTGAAGCAAAAGAATCGGTAACGGCAACATTAATAAGGGTAGAAAATGCACAAACTGCTTTTGCAAAATTATTAGAACTATACAATCAGATAAAGCTGAATAAAACCGGTATTGCACCCAATGCACATATTGAGCCATCGGCAATAATTGGTGAGCAAATTTATGCCGGTGCATTTGCTTATGTTGGTGAAAATACGAGAATAGGCAATGGTGTTAAAATATATCCGCAGGTATATATTGGCGATAATTGTGTAATTGGCGATAATACCACCTTGTTTGCGGGTGTTAAAATTTATTCAGAAACACACATTGGAAAAAATTGTATTATTCACTCCGGTACTGTTATTGGGAGTGATGGTTTTAGATTTGATCCGCAAAATGAAGGCAATAAAAAAATTGCACAGATTGGTAATGTTGTAATAGAAGATGATGTTGAAATTGGCGCCAATTGTGCTATTGACCGTGCAACATTGGGTTCAACTATTTTAAGAAAAGGCGTAAAGTTTGATAATTTAATACATATTGCCCATAATGTAGAAGTGGGCGAAAATACTTACATCGCAGCACATGGAGTGATTGCGGGATCAACAAAAGTGGGTAAAAATTGTATGTTTAGCGGACAGGTTGGTATTGTGGGTCATTTGCAAATAGCCGATAATACAATTATTACAGCACAATCAGGCATATCCAAAAGCATTACAAAGCCGGGAGAAGTTTATATGGGTTCACCAGCCTTTGATGCCAATAAATACAGAAAGGCTTATATTCATTTTCGTAATTTAGATCAGTTGGCACAACGGGTAACTATACTTGAAAAAAAGCTAACTGATTAATTGAATGCATTAATTTTTAAAGCCAATTTGCACTAACTATCTAAAGGAACCATTTTATTCAGATCGGGGTCCCAAACTTTTAAACGAAGGCAGGCAATAATATCTTTAGGACGCAAACTGGTTACCGTTGCTTGCTGTAGGGCAGGTATATGTGCCATTGCTTCGGGTAAGCGGTAAAAAGGAATTTTGCAATTGAGGTGATGAATATGATGGTAGCCAATATTTGCAGTAAACCATTGCCATAAGGTACTCATTTTCATATAGCTGGAAGATTCTAATGCAGCAGCAGCATAACTCCATTCTGTATTGCAACGGTAAGTAGCACCGGGAAAATTATGTTGCGCATAAAATAAATATGCACCCAGCATGTGTGATAAGAAGAAAGGCAGAAAGAATACAAAAAACCAAATTTGCCATCCAAAATGAACCCATAAAACAATGGCGATGCCAACGTGTATCAGCAAAACGATGGCAGAATCCCAATGTCTTTTCTTTGAACTGAGAAACGACCGAACACACATGCCAAACATAAACATAGTAAAATAAGAAAAGAACATATTGAGTGGATGCCGGATAGCCAGATAAATACTTTGCTCTTTTTTATTCGCAGCATAAAACTTTTGTTTGGTCATAATCGGATAGGAACCAATACTGGCGCTGTACAATTTAGCATTGTTGTTGTGGTGGTGATCATGCGAACGTTTCCAGATACTTGGCGGTGTTATCATGTAAGCACCAAAAATGGTAAATAAAATATTGGCAGCAAACGATTTGTTTAAAATAGTATGATGCTGAAAATCATGAAAAATAATGAACATGCGGGAAAGCAGTAAAGCACTGAAAATGCTAAAAGCCAATTTAATTAGGATGCCCGGTAGTAAAAAAGAACCTGTTAAACTTGCAATTAATAAAACTGTAGTAGAAAGTGTATAATACCAGCTCTTCCAGCGAATTTCTTTGGCAAACGGTTTGGTGGATAAAATTAATTCCTTTTCGGAGGAAGTATGCATTAAACAAACGTATGAAAAGAATGGAAATAAAACATACAATTGCTGTTAATTCACACAAATTTTTTTGATTTATAAGTGTTTAAATCGTTCTGCTGCTTCCAGAAGTGTTTCTTCCTTTTTGGCAAAGCAAAAGCGAAGTACCTTTTCATCGGTTTTATGATGATAAAATGCAGAAACCGGAATGGTGGCTACACCGGCTTTTTGTACCAATTCAACTGCAAATTCTGTATCGGACTTATTAGATAATGCAGCATAACTGTAACATTCAAAATAGCTTCCGTGTGAAGGAATACAAACAAAACCCGTTTGCTGCATTAATGTTCTAAAAAAATCGCGTTTTTTTTGTATTTGCGCACCCAATTGTACATATTTATCCTCTTCCTGTAAATAAGTTGCCAAAGCATATTGTTTGGGGGTATCGCAACTAAAGCAATTAAACTGGTGTACTTTTCTAAATTCCTGCATTAATGGTGCTGCTGCTATGCAGTAACCCAACTTCCAGCCTGTACAATGATAGGTTTTTCCAAACGAAAAAATGATAAAACTTCTTTCTATCAAATCTGGATAGCGTAGCAGGCTTTGGTGCGGGATAGCATCAAATATTAAATGTTCATATACCTCATCACTCACTATCATTATCTTGGTCTTGGCTACCAGTGTTCTCAAAGTCATAATATCCTGCTCGCTTAATACAGCACCTGTTGGGTTATGGGGTGAGTTGATGATAATGGCTTTTGTTTTGGAATTGATTTTCTGCGCTACTTCATGCCAGGGAATTGAATAATCGGGATATTGTAATGCAATAAAAACCGGTTTAGCGCCATTTAAAACAATATTGGGAACATAGCTGTCGTATGCCGGTTCAAAAACAATCACTTCATCGCCGGAATATAAAAACGAAGTGAGTGCGGTGTAAATGGCGTAGGTGCCGCCCGGGGTAATGGTAATTTGTGTTTCAGGATGGATGGAGGTGTTGTACAATTTTTTTACCTTTTCGGCAAGGGCATTCCGTAGAGCAGGTAAACCATTGGTATGCGTATACTGATTGCAACCATCTGTCATGGCTTTTTGTATCAAATCAATTAAGGCCTCATCCATCATAAAATCAGGAAATCCCTGCCCAAGATTAATGGCGTGATGCTGTTGTGCCAACTGGCTCATTATAGTGAAAATGGTAGTACCTACCTGCGGTAATTTTGATACAATGTGCATAGCCCTTTTTTATAAAATGGGAAGATAGTAAACTTAAGGTGCCAAAATGCCAGCCACCCTTTTTAATTCAATTTCTGCAGCTTTTGCGGCATAATTTAAATTCACCAATTTATAACCTGCTTCTTCAAAACTTTGTTGTGCGGCTCTTACTTCCAAAATAGTAGCCTGCGATAAACTAAAACGCTGCAGGGTTAAATTCACCAATTGTTCGGTTAACCGGTTAATGGCGTATTGGGTGGCGATCAAATCTAATGTATGGATATACATTTGATATGTTTTTGTGAGATCGGTTTGGTAATTTAAAATGGTGGCATCTTTTTGCACTCTTGCAATGTGTGTATTGATGGCAGCAGCTTGTTGTTGCCGTTTTAAAATGCTTCCATTATAAATGGGTACGGATAAACCAAGCCCAACATAAGGGCCATACGACTGGTTTAATAAAATTTGCCCGCCATTGCTGGAATTTCTTCCGTAATTCAATCCGCTATTAACACGCAAGGTTGGATACCGTTGTGCAGCAGTTTGTTTTTCGGCGAGTGTGTTAATGGTAATTTGCTGATCAGCCGCTACAATATCCGGATTCTGGTTAAATTTATTTAGAACATCTTCTAATTTTATATTGTTTTCAATAGCAATAGAATCAGTAAACATTGCAGAAGAATCTGCGGGCATACTGAGTAGATTAAACAAATCAGCTTTTCCTTGTTCCAGAATAATTTTTTGTGATTGAAGGTCCTGCTCTTTACTATGTAAATCAATTTCAGCCTGAAAGTAATCAGCATCATTGGCAAAGCCAATTTTGCGTTTCACTGCTATAATTTCCAATTGTTTTTTGGATACTTCAATACTTTGTTCCAAAGTTTTCATATAGCTGCGTTGCCGAACTACATCAAAATATTTCGTCATTACTGCCGCAATCGTATTTTGTACCTGCGAATTAAAAAAAGATTCGCTTTGTGCCTGAATCATTTCTAATTGTTTTTTTGTAGTAATTACTCTGTAACCATTATACAACACCATAGTACCTGCAATGCCGGCATTTAAATTATTACTGGTGGCGCCATTGCGGGTTAAATCTCTATCGCCGGTTACACTGTTGATTTTTTGATTGATGTTGACAATACTTTCCTGATTGGTAGCAGTACCTGTTATGGTTGGTAAGCCCCCAGCCACACCTATATTGTTGTTTATTTTGGCAATTTGAATATTGCTTTTGGCAATTTGAATATTAAAATTATGTTGAAGTGCAAGGTTCACAGCCTCGTTTACAGAAATTGAGCGTTGGGCTGCTGCTTGCAGCATGCAGCAGAGCATAACAGCACCTGATAAAATTGCTTTTCTCATAAACCATGAAATTAGCTATGGAGCTATGTTGTATCAAATAAATTTTATGAGCGGATGAAGGGTTACTGTACCAGTGTTCCTACATTCATTCCTTCTACTACTTTAAGCAGGTTACCCGGTTTATTCATATCAAAAACAATAATGGGTAATTTATTTTCCATGCAGAGTGTAAAAGCTGTCATGTCCATTACTTTCAGGTTTTGGTTAATACATTCCTGAAAGCTGATATTTTCAAATCTTTTGGCATTGGGTTCTTTTTCGGGATCGGCGTTGTAAATACCATCTACCCTTGTACCTTTCAAAATAACATCTGCTTTCATTTCAATGGCTCTTAATGAACCGGCAGTATCTGTAGTGAAATAAGGGTTGCCTGTGCCGGCACCAAAAATAACTACCCTACCTTTTTCTAAATGACGCAATGCTTTTCTGCGGATATAGGGTTCGGCCACCTGCTCCATATTAATAGCGCTTTGTAAACGGGTATATACGCCAATTTTTTCCAGCATTGCCTGCATGGCCATTGCATTGATTACAGTTGCCAGCATGCCCATATAATCGCCGTGTGCCCTTTCAATACCACTTTCAGCTTCATTCATGCCTCTGTAAATATTGCCGCCTCCAATTACAATGGCTACCTGAACACCAAGGTTGGTTACTAATTTAATGTCTTGTGCATATTGTTCAATGATTTTTGGATCGAAGGGATCACCATTTTTTACATCACCAACAAGGGCTTCTCCGGATAGCTTCAGTAAAATGCGTTTGTATTTAGGCAGCATAATTAAAAGAATTGATTATACTGCAAATAACCTGATTTTTTGCAGAAGTTTCAAAATGAATAAAGGGAACCTTGTGGGTTCCCTTTAAAATATAGTCATAATAAATTATATTATCCCAATGCAATACGCTTAAAAGAAACTACTTTTAAATCAGCATCTACCGATTTCAGGTAATCGCCTACGCTTTTGCTACCATCTTTTACAAATGCCTGCGCCAGTAATGTTTGCTCTTTAAAGAAGGCATTTAATTTGCCATCTGCAATTTTAGCAATCATTTCTGCAGGTTTACCGGCCATTTTAGGATCGGCGGCAATTTGTTCAGTAACAATGGCTCTTTCTCTTTCTACTACATCTGCAGGAACAGAGTCGGCATCAATTGCTACAGGGTTCATAGCTGCAATTTGCATGGCCAGATCTTTACCTGCTTCAGCAGCGGCTTTATTTAAACCAACCAACACACCCATACGGTTGGCACCATGAATGTATGAGGCAACATAAGGTGCTTCAATTCTTTCAAATTTCTGAATGCCTATTTTTTCGCCGATAGCAGCTAATTTATCATTAATTAAATCGGATACTTTGGCACCGTTTACGATTACTTCGTTTAATTCTTCAGCACTTTTTACATTGTTGGCCACTGCTGCATCAGCAATAGATTGTGCAAAAGCAACAAAATCGGCATTTTTTGAAACGAAGTCAGTTTCGCAACTAATGCATACAATGAAGCCGGTTGTATTATTGGCAGTGGTTTTTGCAATAATAACACCTTCTTTTGCTTCACGATCGCTACGTTTAGCAGCAACTTTCTGACCTTGTTTGCGCAACCAGTCAATAGCTGCTTCAAAATCGCCATTGGTTTCGGTTAAAGCTTTACGGCAGTCCATCATACCAGCGCCGGTTGCCTGGCGCAATTTATTAATATCGGCTGCGGTTATAGAAACGGATGTACTCATTTGTAAAATTATTTAGTCATTGAAAAAATTTTTGCAAAGTTACCTATACTTTTATAAACGCTGTGTTGTTACAGGTTATGAAATGTTGAAGAAAGTACAGGTGTTGCAGTGTGCGACGCAACGGAAGTTGGAATAAATTGATACAGCCGGGCACAAAATAAATGATTCATTCGGGCTCAATGTACCGTATATATTTTATCTGCCACCACCTGCAGGTCTGCGACTGTTGGGCACTCTGCGTTTTGGTGCACCGGCACCTGGTTCTGCACCACGGCCACCTTTACGGGTACGTGCGGCTTCACTTTGTGCTTCAGCTTCCAGTCTGCGTGCTTTTGCTTCTAATTCGTTTGCATCATCGTTGGTATCTTCTTCTTCTTTATTTGCCTGACGTTCTGCCAAACCTTCTGCAATAGCAGCGGTTAAATAATTGGTAATGATGGCAATTGATTTAGTGGCATCATCATTAGCCGGAATAGGGAAATCAACTTTGTTAGGATCGCAATTGGTATCTACCATACCAAAAGTTGTAATACCTAAACGTTTGGCTTCTGCTAAAGCAATATGTTCTACACCAATATCTACTAAGAATAAAGCTGCGGGCAGTCTGCTCATTTGGGCAATACCACCTAATACTTTTTCCATTTTTTCTTTATCGCGGCTAAGCGTAAGGCGCTCTTTTTTGGTTAGGCTGTCTGCACTGCCATCGTTCAGCATTTTTTCAATGCTCTGCATTTTTTTAACGCTTTTACGAACAGTATTAAAGTTAGTGAGCATACCACCTAACCAACGTTCAGTAGCAAAGGGCATGTTTACGCGTTTTGCGCATTCAGCCACAATTTCTTTAGCCTGCTTTTTGGTAGCCACGAACATAATTTTTTTACCGTTCTTGGCAATTTGCTTCATAGCGGCGGCTGTTTCCTGAAGATGGTCTACTGTTTTGTTCAGGTCAATAATGTGAATCCCTTTTTTTTCTGCATAGATGTAAGGTAACATTTTAGGATTCCATTTCTTTTTTAAATGGCCAAAATGCACACCGGCTTCTAACAACTGCTGCTGTAGTGAAGTATTATTTTCCATTGTGTTTGTATAAATAGTTTGAATGATAGGGTTTGCGTAATCCAATACTGATTAACGTTTGCTGAATTGGTAGCTCTTACGGGCTTTTTTATGACCAAATTTCTTACGTTCAACACTGCGGGGATCACGTTTTAAGTATCCGGCGGCTTTTAATACAGGCCTAAACTCGGGGTTTACTTCTAGTAAAGCACGGGCTATGCCTAATTTTGCTGCTTCGGCTTGGCCTTTTAAACCACCACCTTGTGCATTGATAACTACATCAAATTTGGTAATTACTTCAGCAGTCTTTAAAGGGGCCTCTACCTGGTTTTGTAAGTAAACCAAAGGAAAATATTCTTTATAATCTTTGTCGTTCACGGTAATTTTACCTTCACCCTTACTAATAAAAACCCGGGTTACGGCTTCTTTACGGCGACCAACTGCGTTTTTTTGCTTTTCCATTTATTTGGAATTGATGTTAGAAATTAGATTAAAATTTTAATTCTTTGGGTTGTTGTGCACTATGTGGATGCTCGCTGCCGGCATAAACAAACAATTTATTGAACATTTTGCGGCCGAGGCGATTTTTAGGTAGCATGCCTTTAATGGCTCTTTCTAAAAGCACTTCAGGTCTGCGTTTTAATAAATCTTTGGCTGCTTCTTCTTTTTTACCGCCGGGATAACCTGAGAAGTTAATGTACATTTTATCATCCATTTTATTGCCGGTTAAAACAACTTTATCGGCATTGATGATAATAACATAATCGCCACAGTCTACATGCGGTGTGTAGTATGCTTTGTTTTTGCCTCTTAATACAGCGGCAATTTTTGAAGCAATGCGCCCTACGGTTTGATTAGTACCGTCTACAACATACCAGTTGTGCTTAACGGTAGCCGCGTTTGCATGCTTGGTAGTGAAATGAAGATGACTCATAATATGGTTTGTTTAAATGATATCGGGGCTATCCCCCCGGCGAATGTCCCATTTTTTTGGGATGGCAAAGGTAGGTGTTCTATTGTTGAATTTTTAGTGTCTTGACGATCTTTTTTAATAGCGCTTTCATAACTAATTGATTTTCAATAAAAATTTTGATTAAAAATTTTCATCGTGTTATAAAACTGCCTTTTTTGGGTGCTTTTTATTTTGCTTTTTTGTTTTGATTGTACAATGAAAAGTAATTTCCCATGAATGATGGCATAAAAAAAGCAGCTGTGAAAAGCTGCCGGAGTGTTTAAAACTTATTCATCTTTATTGAAATAGCTTAGGATAGGTTTTGTTCCAAGGTGTTGCCTGCTGATAAGCTTCTGCAATGCGCAACAGTGTGCCTTCATCGTATAAATTACCAATAAAAGTAATGCTGGTGGGTAAATGAAACCTTTTATCAAAACCCGTGGGAACGCAAACCACCGGGTTGCCTGTTAAATTGGTAATGGCCGACTGGTTGCCACTGCCACGGGTGGGACAAATAACTGCATCGTATTGTTGCAGTAATGCATTTACTTTTTGCATCAGCAAGTAACGGTGCCTATTGGCATTGATGTATTCTACGGCGGGTATTAACCTGGCTTCTCTAAACTGGTTGGGCCAGTCGTAACGGCTTTGCCGGGTCATTTCATCATCTAAATTACCGCGGGTAAATGCATCAAAAGCAGCGGCACACTCAGCACCAATTACAATACTCATAATATTGACATTGTAAACCCCACTGTCGGGAAAATTAACGGGAATTAATTGAACCCCCATTTTTTTAAATGTTTCTAACACTTTCCATTCATTTCTGGAGGTATCGGTTATATTATCGAAATAGTTTTTGGAATACGCTATTTTATAAGCTTGTATGGGTTTATTAGGCGTGTAATTAAATGGGCGGTTTACAGCCAATTCATCTATTCCATCAGTACCATGAATGGCATTAAATACAATAGCCGCATCATTTGCAGAGCGGCAAATGGGGCCAATTTTATCTAAACTCCAGCTAAGCGTCATAGCGCCTGTTCTGCTAATACTGCCAAATGTGGGGCGTAAACCGGTAACGCCGCATGTGGATGAAGGCGAAACAATACTTCCCCAGGTTTCTGTGCCAATGGCAAAAGGTACCAATCCTGCTGCAGTAGCGGCTGCTGGACCTGCCGAAGAACCGGATGACCCTCTTGTTAAATCCCATGGATTTTTGGTGCGTCCGCCAAACCAATAATCGCCCATGGCCAAGGCCCCTAAAGTAAATTTAGCTACTAAAACGGCACCGGCTTTGCGTAATTGTTCATATACAAAAGCATTTTCATCAATGGTTTGGTTTTTGTAGGGTGCTGCGCCCCAGGTAGTTTTATAGCCTTTTACAGCAAATAAATCTTTCAATCCATAGGGTATGCCATGTAACATGCCTTTGTATTTGCCGGCGGCTATTTCAGCATCGGCCTGTGCGGCTTGTTGCAATGCTAAATCTTCAGTAAGGGTAATAACGCATTGCAAGGTATCGCCAAATTGTTTGATGCGTTGAATGAAAAATTTGGTGAGTGCAACCGAAGTAATTTTTTTGTGTTGAATTAAATAAGCCAATTGAGGTATGGAGTAAAATGCTAATTCGTTTAAATGGGTGGGTAATACCACTGTTTTAGGCATTTCCCAATGAATAGGTAATTGTTGATTAGAAAAATGCATGCCGGCTACTACCGGGCTTTGCCACAAGCTCATGGGCACATCGTTAGGCAGTGATTGGCGGTGTAACGATTGGTAAGTGTGATAAAATTGCGTTATACCCTGTTGCATGGAATCTAATTCCTGTTGGGTAAAAGAAAGATCGGCTAATCCGGCAGCTATGCTAATTTGTTCAGTGGGGATGGTATCTTTTTGTGCCTGAAGAAATAAGGGTAAGGCGAAAAAGCATAAAATGGTGATTGTTCTCATGTTTAAGTGTTTTGGTTAGAATGAATGATGCGAAAAAATGCAGCAATGGGTATTAAACTATCATGTACTGCCCATTTCACCTGTGAACACAAATGTGCTTTTCTTGCAACGGAAAGTTATGGAACCTTTTTTAGAAATCAATACCAATCCATTTGCGTTTATTCTTTTCGTATTTCTGGAAATTGAACTTATACAATTTGCCGGGTCTGTGTGGCACATCCTGTTCCATTTCACCTATATCAATTAAAAGGCCCATGGCAGCAAATTTTTTTCTGAAATTACGGCGGTCTAATTCAATGCCTAAAATGGCTTCATATAAATTCTGTAATTCGCGAAGCGAGAATTTTTCGGGTAATAAATTAAAGCCCAACGGATGTTCCTGAATTCTTTTTTGTAACCATTGGTGGCAGGTATCTAAAATTTCTTTATGATCAAAAGCCATTTCTTTGATAGAATTTACACTATGCCAGTGCAACTCATTGTCTAATATTTTTACTTCGTGGTGTTGTATGTTGAGTAAAGAACAATAGGCAACGGTTAACACCCTGCCGCCCGGGTGCCGGTTGGGTTTGCTAAAAGTGCGTACCTGATCTAAATACACATCTGTCATGCCCGTTCTTATTTTCAAAACCCGGTAAGCTGCATCGTCTAATTCTTCATTGTCTTCTGCAAAATCGCCCAACAAGGTCCATTTACCTTTGTACATTTCCAAGTCACTCCTAATTAATAAAACCTTTAAATCTTGTCCGTCAAATCCAAATATTACACAGTCAACCGTAATAGGTACACGGGGATAGGAATTAACTAAGGCATGAACATCGGTAATCAGTGGCCGTTTCTCCGGCAATTCGGTTTGGTGGTTGTTCAGTTTCATTGTTGGCAAGTATTTTCCTTACATCTTAAAAAATGTATGGGAATTTTGGGGCAATGAAGGTAATACTTTTAGGCATTGTGTAAATTTTACATGGGCAAAAAAATTGAATTTATGTGCAAGGCAGTAAATTTGAAGTTAATTTTTTAGCATGTATAACACGGAGCATATTCATAGTTTATCACGTTTAACACAACAATGGCTTCAAAAGGAATCGGCGCCTGATGCAATGCAGCATGCTGCTGCAAATATTGAAGAGTTGCGTGAAGTATTGCGATTTCATGAATACCAATATTATGTAGCCAACACCCCCCTGATTAGTGATTATGAATATGACAGGTTGTATAAGTTATTAGAAAAAACTGAAAAAGCGCATCCGGAATTAATTACGCCTGTTTCTCCTACACAACGGGTGGGTAATAGTTTGAATCAAAACTTTTTAACGGTAGCCCATTTGGTACCCATGTTAAGTTTGGAAAACAGTTATAATAAAGCCGATTTGTTAGACTGGGATAGAAAAGTACGGGAATTGACCAATTTGTCCGTGGTTGAATATACACTGGAACCAAAATTTGATGGTGCCGGCATTTCACTGGTATATGAAAACGATATTTTAATTCGCGCTGTTACCCGTGGCGATGGGGTAGAAGGAGAGGATATTACCAACAACATCAAACAAATTCGTTCCATACCCTTAACAGCGCCTTTTTCTAAACATGGTATTCAGTTAATTGAAATAAGGGGTGAAGTAATTATGAGTAAGCGAGCATTTGAACTGTATAATGAAAAATTAGCAGAACAGGGTTTACCCATCATGGCAAATCCAAGAAATGCCGCTTCGGGAAGTTTACGGATGAAAGATCCCAAAGAAGTTGCTAAACGCAACCTGGAAGCATTTTTATATCACGTAAGTTATTACACAAAATTTGCTGATAGCGAAGTAAACGCGTCTGCTTTATTACAAACCCATGCAGGCATGTTACAATTGCTTTGGGAATGTGGATTGCATGCACCGGTAAAAGAGCAAAAAATTGTACAAGGCATTGATGGAGTGATAGAACAGGTTGAAGCTTTTGAGCATTTACGTGATACAATGCCTTATGAAATAGATGGCATGGTGGTAAAGGTGAACAGTTTATCATTACAGGATTTATTAGGAATGACGAGTCACCACCCACGGTGGGCCATTGCCTATAAGTTTAAAGCACGTCAGGCCACTACCATTTTAAATTCGATCGAGTTTCAGGTAGGCAGAACAGGTGCCATTACACCGGTGGCAAAGCTAATACCGATAGCCATTGGCGGGGTAACGGTATCCAGTATATCGGTACACAATGAAGAGTACATCAAAGACAAAGACTTAAAAATTGGCGATACCGTATTAATTGAAAGAGCCGGCGATGTAATACCGCAAATTGTAAAATCGTTACCTGAGTTAAGAACCGGCCATGAAAAAGCCATACATTTCCCTAACCATTGCCCGGTATGCCATAGCCCACTATTTAAAGAAGTCGGTGAAGCGGTTTGGCGTTGTGTAAACATAGAATGTACGGCTCAGGTGGTAGAAAGAATGGTTCATTTTGTGAGCAAAGATGCCATGGATATTAAAAGCCTGGGAGAAGCTAATATCAGGCGTTTTTATGAATTAGGGCTGTTGAAAGATATTCCGGGCATTTATAAACTCGATTTTCCTGCTATTGCACAATTGGAAGGATTTGGAAAAAAGTCGGTTGATAATTTACAGCAAGCCATTGAAGCCTCTAAAAAGCAACCACTTCATCGGTTAATTTATGCGTTGGGTATACGTTTTGTTGGAGAAACAACTGCCAAAACATTGGCCAATGCTATTACCCATTTGTTCGATTTGGGGAAAATGGATACATTGGCGCTACAACAATTAGAAGATGTTGGCGTTAAAGTAGCAGACAGTATTCGTCATTTTTTTAGCAATCGCCAAAATATGGCTATGTTAGAAGAATTAGAGGCTTTGGGTATTCAGTGTTACAACGAAAAACGAACAAAAACGCAAAGCAGCACCCTGCAAGGGCAAAGTTTTTTATTTACAGGTACACTCACCAAATTTAAAAGAAATGAGGCAGAAGAGATGGTAGAACAACGGGGGGGCGTTATTGTTGGCAGTGTTAGCAGCAAGCTCAATTACCTGGTAGTGGGGGCAGATGCGGGAGGGAAACTGGAAAAAGCAAAAAAGATTAATACAATTAAGATAATTGATGAAAATGAATTTCTATCTTTATTGCAACAATAAATAACCTTTAACTATGTTTGAACACCTACCCAACGAAAAGTGGCGCCAGTTCTCCTTTACGAACTCAGATGTCCTTCAAAAAAAATACATGGTAAGCAACATGGGAAGAATTGCCTCTTTTACCACCAATTTTAAAAAAGACGGCACCCTGCTAAAAGGCTCTGCGATAGAGGGTTATCGCATCATTCGCCTGAAAGTAAAGGATAGTTATACCCATTTTCTTTTGCACAGAGCTGTGGGCGAGTTATTCCTGAAAAAACCTAAGGCAAACGAAAAATTTATTATTCATCTCAATCATAATAAAAAAGACAACCGTGCCGAAAATTTAAAATGGGCTACTCAGGAAGAAGTGATTGAGCACAATAAAAATAACCCCCGTGTAAAAGCAGCCAGAAAAAAACTGCTTCAAAGAACATCTGAACTTAAAAAGGGATTGAAGTTAACCCTTGCTCAGGTGAAAGATATTAAAAAAATGCTGGCTAACCCCAAGCGTAAACTAACCTATAAGCAATTGGCCGAGAAATATGGCGTAAGCGAAATGGCCATTACACGTATTAAGCGGGGTGAAAACTGGGGCCACGTTAAAGTGTAACCTATTTTTGAATTGATAAAATATTTTATTCAATACTTTGTTTTGTTAACGGAATTCCATTTGCGTTTCTTGTTAACATTTTTATTTGTATATGTTACAACTATCTACCCTCCGTTTTCTGCAACACTTGGCAAAGCACAATAACAAAGAGTGGTTCAATGAAAACAGAGTAAAATACGATGCGGCACGAGCCGATTTTATTGCATTCACAACACAAATACTATCCGGTTTTTCAAAGGTGGAACCCGATTTATTACCGCTGCATTCCAAAGATTGTATTTTTCGCATCAATCGCGATGTGCGTTTCAGTACCAATAAAAGTCCTTATAAAACCAATATGGGCGCTGCATTTAGCAAGGGTGGCAAAAAATCAATCCTGGCAGGCTATTATTTTCATTTGGAACCGGGAAAAAGTTTTGTAGGTGGCGGTCTTTGGATGCCGGCAAAGGAAGTGATCCAAAAAGTACGGCAGGAAATTGATTATTGTTGGGATGAATGGAGAAATATCATTAAAGCAAAACCTTTTCAACAGCAGTACGGCGATTTAAGCAGAGAAGAAGGCATGTTTTTACAGCGTGAACCCAAAGGTTATGATAAAGAAAATCCGGCTATTACTTATTTAAAACTGAAAAGCTGGATTGCCACAAAACCCTTATTGGATGAGGATTTAACCAATAAAGTCCTGCTTCAAAAAGTTATCCGGGCTTTTGAAGCACTGCAACCGGTTATTCATTTTTTAAATCGTGCTATTGAAGGTTAATGATTAAAAAAGTCAGTCGGTTTGCAATAAGAAAATGCTTTGCCTAAATTTTCAATTACATCGGTTGCCAGTAAACTTTCTTCTGATTGGATTTCTAATGCCAGATCAGCTGCCAATCCATGTAAATACACACCTAATTGTGCAGCTGTTTGCGGCGCATAACCCTGTGCCAGTAAAGCTGTAATAATGCCGGTTAAAACATCGCCGGAACCGCCCTTGGCTAATCCAACGTTGCCACTGGTATTAAAACTACCCTTTCCCTGATGTGCTACTAATGTATAATGACCTTTTAAAACCACTGTAATGGCAAGGGCAGCAGATAATTGCACTGCTTTTTCAATTCTTTCAAATTCATTAGCCGATGTACCAAATACCCGGTCAAATTCTTTAGGATGTGGTGTAAGAATGGTTCCGGCCGGTAATTGTTGCAACCAATCTTTATGTTGTGCTATAATGTTGAGGGCATCTGCATCAATAACCATAGGTTGATCATAATGCGCTATTAGCTGTTGAAGCAGTAATACTGATGCATCATTCACATCCAATCCGGGGCCAATACCTACAGATGTATAAGGGGTAAAATCATTCAAGCCGGCTTCTCTCATTAATAGCATTGCCTCAGGATAGCGAATATTTAATGTAGCAGCAGCTTGAGCAGGCACCTGAGTGGTAACCAATCCACATCCGCTTCGCAAGGCAGCACCCGTTGCCATGAGTGCAGCACCCATTTTTTCTGTACTGCCTGCAATGAGTAATGCATGTCCAAATGCGCCTTTATGTGCAAACGGATTTCTAACGGAAATGCATTGTTGTATGCCATCCAATTCAATCATTGAAAATGTAGTATCCAATTTTTGTAGAAATTGGGGG
The DNA here is from genome assembly GCF_019249625.1 of Hydrotalea lipotrueae. NCBI lineage: Bacteria > Pseudomonadati > Bacteroidota > Chitinophagia > Chitinophagales > Chitinophagaceae > Hydrotalea > Hydrotalea lipotrueae. The sequence continues at coordinate 43,966 of NZ_JAESDL010000016.1, forward strand.
TGTAGCCCAATATCCAAAATATGTACTTTCCCAAAATAGGGCGCATTTTCGGCTGCCAAAAAACACAATTTATAGCATTGAAAAGAAAGGGTATGTCGGGCACTTACAACGGTACCCCCATTTACACTACTATCAATAAACATACCTGTAGGAACATCGATGGATATTATTATTGAATGAGCTTTATTGATATGCTGTACAATTATTGCATATAAGCCACTTAGTGGTTTATTCAGTCCTGCACCGAGTAATGCATCAATAATCACTGCATTTTCAGGAATAATTGGTAATAAAGCTTCTGTAGAAATATATTGAACAGCCAGACCTAATATATGCAGCCGGTGTAAATTTTCCTGAAAATTATCGGTACCTGGCCTGCCAAATTCCAAAATATAAACGGATGGTATAATGCCGGCCTCAAATAATTGGCGGGCAATGGCTAATCCATCGCCTCCATTATTGCCTTTGCCGCAAAAAATAAAAACAGGTTGTTGTATAAAATTTTGCTGTAATAGCCATTTGGTGCAGGCTAATGCTGCCCGTTCCATTAAATGGATAGATGCAATGGGTTCGTGTTGCATGGTAAATGCATCCCATTGTTGCAGTTGTGCAGCCGATAATAACTTCATACCCTAAATTTATTCAAAAAAATTACACCTTCCCGCCAGTTTAAAACTTTAAGGAAGGTGTAAAAAGATAAAATCCATAATACTACAGCAAATGATTATCCATTAAGTATTCGGCAATTTGAACGGCATTGGTAGCAGCACCTTTGCGCAGGTTATCGCTCACTACCCACATATTCAAAGTTTTGGGCTGTGTTTCATCTCTGCGAATACGGCCAACAAAAACTTCATCTTTTTCATGCGCCCAAAGCGGCATGGGGTATAATTGTGCAGCATCATCCTGTTGTACAATTACTCCGGGTGCTTTGCTCAACAAGTTTATTACTTCCGCTACATCAAATTCTTTTTCAAATTCAATATTTACACTTTCGCTATGCCCGCCCACTACCGGAATACGAACGGTGGTTGCCGTTACGCGAATACTGTTATCCTGCATAATTTTTTTGGTTTCATTCACCATTTTCATTTCTTCTTTGGTGTAACCATTGTCTAAAAACACATCAATTTGAGGAATTACATTTAAGTCGATGGGGTATTTATAAGCCATTTCTCCCTGAATACCTTTTCTTTCATTCATTAACTGGTCAACCGCTTTTTTGCCTGTGCCGGTAACACTTTGGTATGTACTTACCACAATACGTTGTATGGTATAGGCTTTGTGAAGGGGTTGCAAAGCAACTACCATTTGAATGGTAGAACAATTTGGATTTGCAATAATAAAATCATCTTTGGTTAACACGTTGGCATTTACTTCAGGCACTACTAATTTTTTAGAAGGATCCATGCGCCAGGCACTGGAATTATCAATTACCTTAATGCCTGCTGCTGCAAATTTGGGTGCCCATTCTAAAGAAGTACCACCGCCTGCAGAAAAGATAGCAACTGCCGGTTTGGCTGCAATGCCCTGCTCCATACCAACTACAGTATGTGGGTTCCCTTTAAAAATAACTTGTTTGCCAACAGATTTTTCAGAGGCAACGGGAATTAATTCAGTAACGGGGAAGTTTCTTTCTTCCAAAACTTGTAACATTTTTGAGCCTACTAAACCGGTAGCTCCAACTACGGCTACTTTCATTGTTTGTTTTTTTTGTGAATAAATGATGTTTGCTTGCTTTACGCTCTGTGTTATGTTTATTGAATGAAGTGTATAACAATAAAAAAACCTTCCGTTGAAGGGAAGGTTTTAATTTATGTTGCCTATACACAAACAAAGTACCTTCCCGCTAAACAGGTTTTTTGGTACGTTTGGTATAGATTACTTTATTCATTGCGGGTGCGAAAATAGACTCAAAATTCATTCCGTCAAAATTATTTTGCTTTACCTTCACTTCTAAATTGAGAATTATGATACGATCTGCAATTGCTGGTATTGGCATGTATGCTCCTGAACAAGTAATAACGAACAATGATTTGCTGCAATACATGGATACCAGTGATGCCTGGATACAGGAAAGAACAGGAATAAAAGAGCGTAGATATGCACACCGTACCAATGAAACCACAACTACAATGGGTGTAGAAGCCGCTAAAATAGCCATTGAGCGTTCCGGAATTACGCCTCAGGACATTGATTTTATCGTTTTTGCCACCCTTTCACCCGATTATTATTTTCCCGGTTGCGGTGTTTTATTGCAACGTGCTTTAAAAATGAAAGAAGTGGGTGCTTTGGATGTCAGAAATCAATGCAGTGGATTTGTGTATGCATTAAGTGTAGCAGACCAGTTTATAAAGACCGGCATGTATAAAAATATATTGGTGGTAGGTTCTGAAAAACACAGCTTTGGTTTAGATTTTAGCACCCGTGGTCGTAATGTAAGTGTTATTTTTGGTGATGGTGCCGGTGCCGTGGTGCTGCAGCCAAGTGAAGATACAAATCGTGGAATTTTAAGTACACACTTGCATAGTGATGGTGAATCGGCTGAAATTTTAGCCATGTATAATCCCGGAACCCATGCCAACTATTGGGGCACTAAAAATTATGCAACCTTTAATGATGCACCCATTGCAGATATGTTTATGAGTCATGCTATGATAGACAATGCAGAGAATTTTCCGTTCATGGATGGCCCCGCCGTTTTTAAAAAAGCAGTGGTAAAATTTCCGGAAGTAATTAAAGAGGCCTTGCAGGCCAATGATTATCAGCCGGCCGATTTGGATATGTTAATCCCCCATCAGGCCAATTTACGCATAGCGCAGTTTGTACAACAGCAATTGGGATTACCCGATGAAAAAGTATACAATAATATTCAGCATTATGGCAACACAACAGCGGCATCTATACCCATAGCCCTTTGCGAAGCTTGGGAGCAAGGCAAAATAAAAACAGGTAATCTTGTTTGTTTGGCTGCTTTTGGCAGCGGATTTACCTGGGCAAGTGCATTACTAAAATGGTAATGCTTGCTTCGATTTCATTCCATTTGTATTCTCTATTTTCTAATTGTTGCAAACATGGCCCGTAAAATTATTTATTTAGTGAATCCCATTTCAGGTGCCACTAAGAAAGACGCCCTTATTCAGTTAATTGAATCTGAAACAAGTGCCCGAAATATTCCTTTTGAAATTTTACCAACTTCGCCCATTGCTAATTATGATATAGTAAAAGATAAAATTGAAAACGAAGGTATTACCGATGTAATTATTTCCGGGGGCGATGGTACCGTTAATCAGGTTACCCAGGCTTTGCGCCATTACAAAGTTCATTTTGGCATTATACCCGTAGGTTCAGGTAACGGATTAGCCTTTGCGGCAAATATTCCTAAAAAACCAAAAGCTGCATTAAAAGTTATTTTTGATGGTAAAGCACAACCTGTTGACGCGTTTACTTTAAATCATTATTACTCTTGTATGCTTAGCGGACTAGGTTTTGATGCCCAGGTGGCACATCGTTTTGCTATGAACTCAAAGCGCGGATTATTTACTTATACAAAAGAAAGCCTCATCAATTTTTTTAAAGCACAGCCTTTTCAATTTGAAGTTCAACTAAACGATTTTTCATTTTATACCGATGCCTTTGCAATTACAATTGCCAATAGTAATCAGTTTGGCAATAATTTAACTATTGCACCAGCCGCTAGCTTAAACGACGGACTTTTAGATATTGTAATTATTCAAAAAATGAATAAAGCCAAAATACCTTTTGCTTTACTTAAACAAATAAAAGGTAATAACCGTTTGCAAGAATTGGTAAATGAAATTACGCATAAAAACGTTATTTACTTTCAAGCACCTGCCATTACCATTCGTAATTTAAAGCATGCCCCCATGCACATAGACGGAGAGCCGGTTGATAGTAGCGATATCATAGAAGTTAAAATGATTCAGAATGCGTTTCATTTGCTACAACCAAATGTGTTAAACTAATTTTTTATACATTTTTAGCCTTTAAATTTTGGTGTATATCCGTTTAAATTTATATCTTACAAATTTGTTTAAAAAATACATTCAAGGCATTGAAAATGAACAAATAAAAGCATTTTCCCTTTTCTTTCAAATTTAAAAATTACAACATGAAAAAAGTATTAATTGCCCTCGATTACAATCCTTCTGCACAGTTAATTGCCGAAAAAGGATATCAGTTAGCCAAAGCTATGCAGGCTGATGTTTGTTTAATACATGTGGTGGCAGACGCAGGCTATTATGCAGTAGACTATTCACCCATTATGGGTTTTGGTGGTTTTAATACTGCTAACACTATTGAGTTGGTGGAAGAATTAAAAAAACAGGCCGGTGAATTTTTATCTTCCGCAGTTAAACATCTGGGCGATGATAAAGTAAAAACATTTATTCTTGAAGGCAACACGGCAGACGCTATTTTATCATATGCAGATGAATATAATGCGGATATTATTGTAATAGGCTCGCATAGCCATAGTGGGTTAGATACTTTGCTATTAGGTAATGTACCGGCTAAAATTTTGAAACATACTAAAAAACCATTATTCATAGTGCCTACCGGTCAATAGTTTATTAATGTTTTAGTATATGAACCCTATAACCCTGCCGGAACAATTGAAAGTTTTTGGCACCAATGTACATACCGGGCTTACCGATGAGCAGGTGTATGCCTTACAAAAAAAATTTGGCGCCAATGAGGTGGTAGAGAAAAAAACACCTGTTCTCTTGCTTTTTTTGCGCCATTTCTGGGGTCTAACAGCTTGGATGTTAGAAATAACAATAATTGTTTCTTTCTTATTGCATAAAAAATTTGACGGATGGCTTATTGCATGACTATTATTGTTTAATGGAATAGTTGGTTTTTGGCAGGAGTTAAGGGCCGCAAAAACGGTAGCATCATTAAAAGCGAAACTAACTGTAACGGTTAGGGTTTTACGAAATGGTAAATGGCTAAATCTTCCCTCTCATGCGGTTGTTCCTGGTGATGTACTAAGAATAAGAACCGGCGACTTTTTGATAGCCGATATGCAAGTTATGGAGGGAGATATTCAGGTAGATAAATCTGCTTTAACCGGCGAATCTGCCTTAATTAAGGCAGGCATAAACGATGTAATTTTTTCAGGTTCTATTGTAAAAAATGGTGAGTGTACAGCCTTAGTAATTGCTACGGCTGCTAATACTGTCTTTGGTAAAACTGCCGGTTTAATTATGACTGCGAAACACAAGATGCACATGGAAGAAATTGTGACAAAAGTGGTGCAGATTTTATTTTCTATAGTAGTAGTTGTGTTGGGTATAACAGTAGTTGATGCATTGATGGGCGGTGCGCCTTTTTTAAATACGCTTCCTCTCATTTTAATATTGCTTGTATCAGCAGTACCTATTGGTTTACCTGCCATGTTTACTATTAGTATGGCTAAAGCATCGCAGGAGTTATCTGATAAAGGATTACTTGTTAGTCGTTTAAGTGCTACAGAAGATGCAGCTACATTAACAACGCTATGTATTGATAAAACAGGAACCATTACAGAAAACAAACTTTCTTTACAAGAATTAAAATCTGCTAATGGTTTTACTGAAAATGACGTTTTATTATTCGGCACATTAGCCTCAGTAGCCGCTAATAATGATGCCATTGATGAGGCTTTTTTTGCAAAAATGAAATCTACCGGTATTAGTACAGTGGAATATCAACAAAAATCTTTCACGCCATTTTCAGCTGCAGCTAAAAGAACAGAAGCCACCATTACCCATAATAATGATGTTTTTAAGGTAATGAAAGGGGCTTATGTTACCATCCAATCCTTATGTACAACTATAAACGTTGAATTAGATGCAACAGTTAATTCGTGGGCAATCAAAGGTTTTAAAACACTTGCAGTAGCCATTCAAAAAAACAATACTACCCAATTAGTGGGTATTGCAGCTTTATATGATCCTCCTCGACCAGATTCTGCTGAAATGTTGGCTGCTATTAAAGAACTGGGGGTAACTGTAAAAATGCTTACGGGTGATGCTTTGCCGGTTGCCAAAGAAATTGCTTTGCAGGCAGGAGTAGGAAATAGGATTATAGCTATTAATGAAGTACGGGAAACATTACAGCAGTCAGGTACCGTTATTAAAAAATATGATGGCTTTGCCGAGGTTTTACCGGAAGATAAATACAATATTGTAAAAATATTGCAGCAGGAAAAACAAATAACAGGAATGACTGGCGATGGTGTAAATGATGCGCCGGCTTTAAAACAAGCTGAGGTAGGTATTGCGGTGAGCAGTGCCACAGATGTTGCAAAACAGGCTGCTAGTGTTATTTTGTTGCAGGCAGGCTTAAAGCAAATAGTTGATTTAATTAGAGTAGGCAGAATAACACACGTTCGCATTACCAATTATACGGTTAATAAAATAGCTAAAACATTGCAAACTATTTTGTTTGTTTGTGTGGCCTACCTCATTACTAATACTTTTGTTGTTGGCCCCATTGATATGGTATTAATGTTATTTTTAATTGATTTTGTAGTGCTGGCATTGGCAACTGATAAAGTTAAATGGAGCAAATCGCCTGCCAACTGGAATATAAAACCTATGGTTTTGAAAGGTTTTGTTTTAGGTATATTATTGTTTGTAGAGTGTTTGGTATGGTTCTTATGGGCATCCCATCATTTTAAAATTACACAGCCGGAAATGTTACACACACTTGGCTTTGCAACATTGTTTTATTCAGGTATTTGTGCGGTACTAACCGTACGTACCAATAGCTGGTTTTATCGAGAACCTATTAGTAACACTTTATTGTGGGTAATTATTGCAGATATGTTTTTGGTACTGATACTGCTGCCTGTTGGATTTACAGGTTTTGCAGTATTACCAATAATACCTGCAGTATGTACCTTATTGTATTTCTTGTTTTGCAATTTGGTAATTAATGATGCTATAAAAGTATGGCTGTTACATCGTTTGCGGGTATCTGTATAATGTTTATTCTTTTTTCAATTGTAACAATATTACATCATGCCCATTAATAGTTGTTTTAAAACTGTGCCGGGTATTTCCTTCTACCCGTTTTTCCCAAATGTTAAATATTTGGTACGTGTTTTTTGTTGCATCTAATATTGCTTTTGAAAGTGAATCATACATTGGTTTTTCTTCCCAGTTCATTTCAACAGATACAGGTTTTGTGCTTCTATTCAAAAAACAAACAGCCCAATTGCCATTTTCAAGCGGTTTTAACCAGGTTTCTACGCTGTCTTTTTCTGCATAAGAAAAACCTTCAATGCCTAATTTATCCTGATCAACAGCAATGGCATCTTTGTTAATCAAAATATTTTTTGTTGCGTTACTCATTTTTCTTAAATCGTTACCGGCAATTAATGGTGCAGCCAGCATGCACCACATAGAGAAATGCGCCCTGTTTTCAGCTTCGGTTAAACCATTGCCTACTTCCAGCATATCGGGGTCATTCCAGTGTCCCGGGCCGGCGTATTTACGCAGGCCTTTTTGTAAGTCAATAATTTTTAAAACACCAAGCGCATGCCAGGTGCCCATATCTTTGGTTCCTGCAAATACATTTGAAATATCGCCGGTAGTGCGCCATAGGTGGCCCACATTTTCTGCCCACTCCCAGGGCTTATTTTGTCCCCATTCGCACATGCTGAAAACAATGGGTCTTCCGGTTGCAGCCAATGCTTTACTCATGGTGGTATATGCTTCTTTTGCATTAATACCTTCGGTATTGCACCAGTCAAATTTTAAGTAATCCACCTCATGCGCTGCATAATAGCGGGCATCCTGGTATTCATAGCCCCTGGTTCCCGGGTATCCGGCACAGGTTTTAGTTCCTGCACAGTTGTATAAACCAAATTTTAATCCTTTCGAGTGCACATAATCGGCAACTGCTTTCATGCCATGAGGAAATTTTTTTGGATCGGCTATCAGATTGCCATTCTTATCGCGTTGCATAGCCATCCAGCCATCATCTAATACCAAGTATTCATAGCCTGCATCTTTCATGCCACTGGATACCATCACATCGGCAATATCTTTTACCAACTGTTCATTAATGTTGGTTTGAAATGTATTCCAGCTGTTCCAGCCCATAGGCGGGGTTAATGCAAGACCCTGAACTTTTTGTGCATGCACCTGTAATGAACAGATGATTAGCAAAAACAAAGTAATTTTTTTCATATTGTTTTTTTTCATGGTTGACTGTTATTTTTATGCAGACAGAATGGATGCAATATTTTGTAATTCTTCCTGTGAAAAAGTATAATTGTTCAATGCCATTAATGAGTCGGTTAATTGTTCTGCTTTACTAACGCCAATGAGTACCGATGTAATGCGTTTATCTTTTAAAACCCAGGCCAATGCCATTTGTGCCAGCGATTGATTGCGTTTACCTGCTATTGCATTCAACGCATTCAGTTTTTGAATGAGTTGGGGCGTAATTACATTTTCTTCAATAGCGCCATTACCTCTATGGCTGGCTGCACGGCTGTCGACAGGTATTCCATTTAAATATTTATTGGTTAAAACACCTTGTGCCAATGGTGAAAATGCAATACAACCCACACCATTTTTTTCTAAAACATCTAATAAACCATCTTCTACCCATCTATCTAACATTGAGTAGCGTGGTTGATGTATTAAACAATGTGTACCTATTTGTTGCAATAGTTGAAATGCTTTTTCGGCTTCGGCAGGCGGGTAGCTGGATATACCAACGTATAGGGCTTTACCTTGCTGAACCATTAAGTGTAAGGCTGCCATGGTTTCTTCTAAAGGTGTATTTGGGTCGGGGCGGTGATGATAAAAAATATCTACATAATCCAATCCCATTCTCTTTAAACTTTGGTCTAAACTGGCCGTTAAATATTTTTTTGAACCATAATCGCCATAAGGGCCATCCCACATTTTCCAACCTGCTTTTGTACTGATAATGAGTTCGTCCCGATAGGGTAAAAAATCTTCTTTAAAAATTTTACCAAAATTACTTTCAGCCGAACCCGGTGGTGGCCCATAATTATTTGCTAAATCAAAATGGGTAATGCCTTTATCAAAGGCTAAGCGTAAAATAGCACGGGCATTGGCCTGTGAGTCAATATCTCCAAAGTTGTGCCATAAACCTAAAGAAAGGGCGGGTAATAATAAACCACTGTTGCCGCATCTGCGGTATTCCATGGCTTCATAGCGATGAAGGCTTGCTTGATAATGCATTTTGTTTTGTTTAAATGGTGCAATAAAGTTGGTAAATAGCGTACTTATTTGTGTATGGTAGCTGAACTTCAGGTTTTAGAAGATACTAAGTTAAAATAGTACAGGCATAAGATAAACTTGTTTAAAAATAATTGATGTTCATCAAATTGTTTTGGTTATTCAGAATACTGTTTGTCTTTACCTTTTTTCTAAGTACCTTTTGAACCTGAAATTGCAGTTCTTTTTATTTAAAAAATTGCCATATGTTAAAGTACCTGATTCCTGTTTTTATATTGGTTTCGATTGCTGAAATTAGTTTTGCTGACAATTTATTTTTGAATGAACATCCTACATTAGCCATTGGTGCGGCCGCCCCCGATTTTAATTTGCCAGCTACAGATGGTAAACACTATACTTTGGCATCATTCAATGATGCTAAAATTTTAGTGATAGTATTTACCTGCAATCATTGCCCTACTGCACAGGCCTATGAAGACAGAATTATTGCATTAACCAATACCTACAAAAATAAAGGTGTTGCCGTGGTTGCCATTATGCCAAATGATCCAAAATCGATTCGTTTAGATGAGTTAGGGTATACTGATCTTAGTGATTCGTTTGATGAAATGAAAATAAGGGCTTCCGAAAAACATTTTAATTTTCCCTATTTATATGATGGTGATAATCAGGAAGTATCAAAAAAATACGGCCCCATCGCTACGCCGCATGTGTTTATTTTTGATGCAGGAAGAAAATTGCGTTATTCAGGTAGGATTGATGATGTTGAAAAGCCGGGCAAAACCCCACACCATACTGATGCTGCCAATGCCATTGATGCACTTTTGCAAAACAAACCCGTTCCCGTTACTACTACCAAAGTATTTGGTTGTTCAATTAAATGGGCCGAAAAAAGTAATTGGATAACCCTGGCACAACAACAATGGGCGGCAGAACCGGTAACATTACATCCAATTAGCACCGATAGTATTCAGTATTTATTACAAAATCATTCAGATAAATTACGACTAATTAATGTGTGGGCTACCTGGTGTGGCCCGTGCGTAACTGAATTTCCGCAGTTTATTACCATTAATAGAATGTATAGGGGCCGTGATTTTGAGTTTATTTCCATTAGTGCAGATGATCCTGCCAAACAGATGAAGGTATTGGAGTTTTTAAAATCACAGCAGGCTTCCTCCCGTAATTATATTTTTAATAGTGATGACAAATATAAATTAATTGAAGCTATTGATCCAAACTGGCAAGGCGCTCTGCCTTATACCATTTTGGTAGAACCGGGCGGAAAAATTGTTTATGCTAAAGAAGGAGCCATTAATCCTGCTTTGATGAAAAAAACAATAGTAGATAATCCCTACATCGGGCGGTATTATTAAAAATAAAATGGTAACACCCTAACCATAAAGCGTTACTACATTTAATGGGAAAAAATAAAAACATGAAAAAAACAATTCGATGGGGAATTATTGGTTGCGGAAAAATTGCCGCAAAGTTTGCAAGCGATTTAAAATTAGTAGATGATGCAGTATTGTACGCAGTTGCAGCACGATCTTATGATGCAGCCGCTGCATTTGCTGCTACGCATCAGGCATCAAAAGCTTATGATAATTATACAGCATTGGTACAAGATGAATCGGTAGATGTAATTTATATTGCTACGCCCCATAGCTTCCATTATGAACATACCATGTTGTGTATTGCACATGGTAAAGCAGTTTTATGTGAAAAGCCATTTGCCATTAATACTTTGCAGGCCACGGAAATGATAAATTTTGCAAGAAAACAAAAAGTATTTTTAATGGAAGCCTTATGGACCAAATTTCTTCCGCATTATCAACAACTCATCCAGATGATTCAGGAAGGAAAATTAGGCGTATTACAATCGGTCTTAATCAATTTTGGGTTTAAACCACAGGCTCCCGTTTCGCCTCGTTTGTTCGACCCTGAACTAGGTGGTGGAACCCTAATGGATATTGGTATTTATAATGTTTTTATGGCATTAAGTATATTGGGTAAGCCTCAGCAAATTCAGGCTGTAATGGTGCCTCATGCTGCAACGGGTGTAGATGAGCAATGTGCAGTTTTGTTTACCTATCCCAATGGTGCAATGGCACAATTGTTCTCTTCATTTGTAACAACATTACCTACCGAGGCAGAAATTGCAGGAACCGCCGGTAGTATTCGTTTAACATCCAGATTTTATGAGCCTTCGGCAACCATTCAATACTATCATTTCACTATTCGTGAAACAACTGAAATTCTGGTGCCAAAAGAATCCGGTTTCGGGTATCAATACGAAGCACGGCATGTAAACCAATGCCTGCAGAAGGGTTTAACAGAGAGCCCGGTTATGGCACATGCTGACACTTTGTTATTGATGGAAACGCTTGATGCCATTCGTAAAACAGCAGGCATACGCTATCCGGAAGACGCTTATTAGTAACAAAGTAGTAACCATAAAAAATTGTTGGTGAAATAATTCGAAATGTCTTTTTTAATTGATAATTTGTAAACAATTATTGTTTCACCAAAAAATCTTGTATGAAAAAATTAATGATGGGTCTGTTAATGGTTATAGCAACCCTAATGGCTGTACCTACAGCAACAACTGCTCAAACTGTTGCCAAAAAAACCATAGAAGCAAAAAAAGAAGCTACTACTAAAAAAACAAAAACAGCTACAGCTGCAGCAAAACAACAAACTGCAGCAGCACCTGCTACTAACACACCAGCAAAGCTTATGGCTAAGCCGGCTAAAAGTTATTCAAAACCTGCACCGTCAACCGCAGCAGCCGGTAACGACAAAGTAATTGGTAAAGATGATAAAGGAAGAACCATTTATGAAGGGAAACGTGGCGGCCATTATTATATCAATTCAAATGGCAATAAAACGTACATTAAAAAAAATTAATCTAATTTTCACTGCTTCATCTGTTTACAAAAGAAAGATGAAGTAGTGATTAATATTGTTCATACCAATTGAAATATTTTTCAATAATCTGATCTTTTTCACGGGCAATATAGCTTAACAATGCTTTTCCAATTGCGGAATGTTTTTTTCCTTTCAGCCAAATTAACTGCCAGTTTGTAATAATTGGGAAATGTTGTAGTGGAACAATTTGAAGACTTCCATTCAATAACTCATTTTTTATACCAATTAATGGCATAATAGAACTGCCTAATCCTGCTAAAACTGCCTGCTTTACTGCTTCATTCGATGTTAGCTCTAATTTTTGTTTCACTTTTAGTTGTTGTTTTTCAAAAAATAATTCCATGGTTAAACGGGTACCGCTGCCTTGTTCTCTGAAAATGAGGGGCATTTTTTCCAATATAGATATATTGTGTTTTTTTTGTTTGAAGTTTTGTGCAGTATTGTTTACAAGGTATAATTTGTTTTGAAGTAATTGGATGTTTTCAATGGCCATATTTTCCGGCAATACAGAAACCATTGCAAAATCAATGGCATTATTTTCTAAACTTTCCAATACTTTGGCTTTGTTGGTAACATCTAATGAAAGTTCAATTTCAGGATGCTGTTGCATAAATCCATCTAAAAAATAAGGCATTACATAAATGCCGGTAGATACAACGGCAATTTTAAGTTTGCCACTCAACAAGCCTTTATATGAAAGTGTTTTGTAATTAATGGCATACACTTCTTCTAAAATATTATTGGCTGCTGCTGCAATTTCTTTTCCAAAATCAGTCACAAATAATTTCCTGCCAATAATTTCAGTTAAGGGTAATTCAAACTGATCCTGAAAATTTTTTAATTGAATGGAAACTGCCGGCTGGGTTAAATTTAATTCTTCAGCAGCTTTTGTTATACTCTTTGTTTTTGCAATAATTGAAAACACCATGAGTTGATGTAAAGTGTAATTCATAAATATTATTTATGTATTTCATTATAAAGATAAATAAAACACAATGAAAAGCTACCAATACTTTTGCGCCGTTAAATGAAACAGATATGAAAAAAATAACAGTAGCAAAAGGCGATGGCATCGGCCCCGAAATTATGGATGCCACGTTAAAAATTATGATGGCAGCCGGTGCACAATTAGAAATTGAAGAAATAAAGATTGGTGAAAAAGTATATTTGGCGGGAAACAGCTCTGGAATTGATCAGCAGGCATGGCAAAGCATCAGAAACAATAAAATTTTATTGAAAGCGCCCATTACAACCCCACAGGGTGGCGGTTACAAAAGTTTGAATGTTAGTATCCGAAAAACATTAGGCCTGTATGCAAATGTGCGTCCATGTAAAAGCATGTTTCCCTATGTTAGCACAAAACATCCGGAAATGGATTTGGTAATTATTCGTGAAAATGAAGAAGATTTGTATGGAGGTATTGAGCATCAGCAAACAGATGAAGTGGTACAATGCCTGAAATTAATTTCCAGACCCGGTTGTGAACAAATTATCCGATATGCTTTTGAATATGCTAAACAATACGGCAGAAAAAAGGTTACCTGCTTTACAAAAGATAATATTATGAAACAAACAGATGGGTTGTTTCATCGGGTATTTAATGAAATTGCACAGGAATACGTTGATATTGAAAATCAACATTTGATTGTTGATATTGGTGCAGCAAAATTGGCCAATAGCCCTGAATTGTTTGATGTAGTTGTAATGCCCAATTTATATGGCGATATTTTATCGGATGTGGCTGCTGAAATAGCAGGCTCAGTAGGTTTGGCAGGCTCTGCCAATATAGGTGCTACCTGCGCCATGTTTGAAGCCATTCATGGCTCTGCACCGGATATTGCCGGTAAGAATATAGCCAACCCATCAGGGTTAATTCAGGGTGCCATTTTAATGTTAAACCATATTGGTCAGAATGAGGTAGCAGAAAAAATACAAAACGCATGGCTTGCTACCATTGAAGAAGGAATACATACATTTGACATTTATAAGGCAGGATTCAGTACTCAAAAGACAGGTACTGCCGAATTTGCTAATGCTGTTATTGAAAGGCTTGGAAAAAAACCAAAACTGCTTCCATCTGTTTCCTACGCAAAGGGTATTGCGTTAAAAATTCCTCCCTATCAGCGAAAATTGCCTGCTCAGAAAATATTGGTAGGTATTGATGTATTTGTTGATTTTTCTGATATTGAGCCTAATGACCTTGCCATACGCTTGCAAAAACTGAATTCAGCTGCATTAGAATTGATCATGATTACTAATAGAGGTACAAAAGTTTGGCCCAATGGTTTTGATGAAACGTTTTGTACCGACCACTGGCGTTGCCGTTTTTATGCTAAAGCCAGTCAGTCTGTTCAAAAATCAGACATTCTTCAATTACTACAAGCTGCAGCAGAGCAGGGAATTGATTTTATTAAAATGGAAAATCTGTATACTTTCAATGGGATAAGGGGTTTTTCATTGGGGCAGGGTGAATAGGTTTTGGGAATTTACTTACAATATTTTTTTAGTTCTGGATTCAAGTTGCTTTTAATTAAGCAACTTTTTTGCTTACAGATATTTTTTATTTTGCTGAATTGGTATTTTTTAAACAGTTCTGTATTGTGCAGAAAGCTTAATTATAAATTTAATTTCCAATATAATTACACAAACATTCGTTAGTATTTAATAAAAATGTCAATATTTAAATAAATTTTTAAAAAAACCAGCCAAATCGCTAAAAATTGTCGAATTTTGCGTTCTTGTTTTTAATTGCTTGATTTGTATTTAAAATTAAATTCCATGAGCACTACACCTACTACCTTGTTCGATAAAGTTTGGGATGCACACGTTGTTCAACAGATAGATGATGGCCCTGATGTTCTGTTTATTGATCGTCACTTTATACATGAAGTAACCAGTCCTGTTGCCTTTTTAGGTTTAAAAAACAGAGGGCTTTCTGTTATGTTCCCTGAAAAAACATTTGCCACTGCCGATCATAATACACCTACCATTAACCAACATATGCCGGTGCAGGATCCACTTTCTGCCAATCAGTTGAAAGCATTGGAAGATAATGCTGCCAAATATGGTATCTCACATTGGGGTTTGGGCAATCCTAAAAATGGTATTGTGCATGTTGTTGGTCCGGAAAATGGCATAACGTTACCCGGAATGACGATAGTGTGTGGCGATTCACATACCTCTACCCATGGTGCTTTTGGTTGCATTGCTTTTGGTATAGGTACTTCTGAGGTAGAAATGGTGCTTTCATCGCAATGTATTATGCAACCCAAACCTAAAAAAATGCGCATCAATGTGCATGGAAAATTGGGAAAAGGCGTGTTGCCTAAAGATGTTGCTTTATATATCATCTCTCAAATTACTGCCAGTGGTGCCACCGGTTATTTTGTAGAATATGCCGGCGAAGTGTTTGAAAACATGAGCATGGAAGGCAGAATGACCGTTTGTAATATGTCTATTGAAATGGGGGCACGTGGCGGTATGATTGCACCTGACGATACCACATTTGCGTATTTAAAAGGAAGAGAAAAATCGCCCAAAGGTGCTGCATGGGATTCGGCTTTGGCTTATTGGAAAACTTTAAAAACAGATATGGATGCAACATTCGATAAAGAACTGAATTTTAATGCTGCTGATATTGAACCGCAAATTACTTATGGCACCAACCCCGGTTTAGGTACCGGGATATCTAAAAAAATACCTGCTGCTGCCGAAATTGGCGGCAGTGAAAACTCTTACAAAAAATCGTTAGAGTATATGGGCTTTCAGGAAAATGAACCCATACTTGGTAAGAAAGTAGATTATGTGTTTCTGGGAAGTTGTACCAATGGGCGTATTGAAGATTTTCGTGCATTTGCCTCATTAGTAAAAGGCCGTAAAAAAGCTGATAACATTACTGCCTGGTTAGTACCTGGTTCGCATATAGTTGAACAACAAATTAAAGAAGAAGGTATTTTAGATATTTTAACGGAAGCAGGTTTTCAATTACGTCAGCCCGGTTGCTCAGCCTGTTTGGCAATGAATGATGATAAAATTCCTGCAGGTAAATATGCTGTTAGTACCAGCAATAGAAATTTTGAAGGCCGGCAAGGGCCCGGTAGCAGAACTTTATTGGCCAGCCCATTGGTAGCGGCCGCCGCTGCTGTTACAGGTGTAGTTACCGATCCAAGAACTTTAATGCAATAATCGTTTACAAATAATCAATTTATGGCTTACGATAAATTTACCGTTTTAAAAAGTACAGCTGTTCCCATGCCCATGGAGAACATTGATACCGATCAAATTATTCCTGCACGCTTTTTAAAAGCAACCGAAAGAACCGGCTTTGGCGATAATCTGTTTCGCGACTGGCGTTATAATGCTGATAATACGCCTAAAAAAGAATTCGTGCTAAATAATCCCTTATACTCCGGTAAAATTTTAGTGGGTGGAAAAAATTTCGGTAGTGGTAGTAGCCGCGAACATGCTGCCTGGGCCATTTACGATTATGGTTTTCGTTGTGTGGTATCCAGTTTTTTTGCAGATATTTTTAAGAACAATGCATTGAATATTGGTATTCTTCCCGTTCAGGTAAGTCCCGAATTTTTAGAAAAAATTTTCAAGTCAATTGAAACAGATCCTAAAGCTCAGTTTATCGTTGATCTGCCGGCTCAAACATTCACTATTGCAGCAACCGGTGAAATAGCTGCTTTCAATATTAATACATATAAAAAATATAATATGCTAAATGGGTTTGATGATATAGATTATCTGCAATCCATTAAACCGACAATTCAGGCATTTACTGCAAAAAGTTTTTATTAATTGACAATAATGGGTTGTATGCGAATAGTTTACAACCGGAAAGGATAGGTATCGTATGCATGAAAATAAACTGCGGCACATTGAAATAATGGATACTACCCTGCGGGATGGTGAACAAACCAGTAGTGTATCTTTTTCTGCTTCAGAAAAATTAACGATCGCACAATTATTATTAACCGAAGTAAAAGTAGATAGAATTGAAATTGCCTCTGCACGTGTATCAGAGGGTGAATTTCAGGCAGTAAAAAAAATTACACAATGGGCAAGTGATAATGGCTATCTCGATAAAATTGAAGTACTCACTTTTGTGGATGGCACTACTTCAATTGAGTGGATGATGGAAGCCGGGGCTAAAGTGATGAACCTGCTTACCAAAGGTTCGCTGAATCATTTAACCCATCAGTTAAAGAAAACACCCCAACAACATTTTAAAGAAGTTGGTGAAGTAATTGCATTGGCGCAACAGCATAAAATTGATTGTAATGTGTATTTAGAAGACTGGAGTAACGGGATGCGCCATTCTAAAGATTATGTTTTTGAATATCTTGACTTTCTGGCAACACAACCAATCAAAAGAATTTTATTGCCCGATACACTCGGTGTTTTAATTCCTTCTGAAACTAAAGAATACATTTCTTCAATTGTTCAGCGCTATCCTGATATACATTTCGATTTTCATGCCCATAACGATTATGATTTAAGCATAGCCAATGTATTAGAAGCAGTGAATGCCGGCGCCAAAGGCGTACATTTAACAGTAAATGGGATGGGCGAGCGGGCAGGTAATGCACCTTTAGCCAGTGCAATTGCTGTTTTGAATGATTATGTAAAAGATGTAAAAACTTCTGTAGCTGAAAAATCGTTGTATACCGTAAGCAAATTGGTTGAAACATTTTCGGGTTTCAGAATTCCGGTTAACAAACCTGTGGTTGGCGAAAATGTATTTACACAAACTGCCGGAATACATGCCGATGGCGACAAAAAAAACAATTTATATTTTAACGATTTAATGCCCGAACGCTTTGGACGTCAGAGAAAATATGCATTGGGTAAAACCAGCGGTAAGGCAAATATTGAAAACAACTTACAACAATTAGGGATTCAGTTATCGGATGAAGATTTGAAAAAAATAACCCAGCGTATTATTGAACTGGGCGACAAAAAAGAAGTGGTTACACAATCTGATCTTCCTTACATTCTTTCAGATGTATTAGACAGTAATTCTATTGAAGAAAAAGTACATATTGAAAATTATGTTTTAACACATTCAAAAAATCTGCGCCCATCGGTTACCCTGAAAATAAATATGGAAGGGGAAATATTTGAAGAACATGCACAGGGAGATGGGCAATATGATGCTTTTATGAATGCATTAAAAAACATTTATGCATTAAAGAAAAAGGAACTGCCGCAATTAACTGATTATGCAGTGCGTATTCCCCCCGGCGGAAAATCAGATGCTTTATGTGAAACCATTATAACCTGGTGCTATCAGAACCGCGAATTTAAAACCAGAGGATTGGATAGCGATCAAACAGTATCTGCTATAAAAGCCACCCAAAAAATGTTAAACCAGATTTAAAGCAAGTAAATAATTATGGTGCAAAAAAAAATTTTAATAGTTCCCGGCGATGGTATTGGACAGGAAGTAACCACAGTAGGAAAAAAAGTATTAGATACTATTGCAACCAAATTTTCTCATCAATTTACCTACGATACTGCTTTAATTGGGCATGTGGCTATAGAGGCTACCGGTACCCCCTTGCCGGAGGAATCATTAGTTAAAATGAAAGCGTCTGACGCGGTTTTGTTTGGTGCTGTGGGTCATCCTAAATATGATAACGATCCAACAGCAAAAGTGCGTCCGGAGCAGGGTTTATTGAAAATGCGTAAAGAGCTTGGTTTATATGCCAATATTCGCCCCATTAAATTGTTTGATGAATTACTATACGCCTCCAGCATTAAACCTGAAATTTTAAGAGGTGCCGATATTTTATTTTTTAGAGAGCTAACTGGCGATATTTATTTTGGCGAAAAAGGAAGAAAAAATAATGGCGATACTGCTTACGATGTAGCCGAATACAGCCGTTATGAAATTGAACGTATTGCCCGGAAAGCATTTGAGGCTGCAAGAACACGGCGTAAAAAATTATGTTCGGTTGATAAAGCCAATGTTATTGAAACCAGCCGTTTGTGGCGTGAAGTAGTACAACAGGTAGCATTAGATTATCCTGATGTAACTGTAGAACATCAGTTTGTAGATGCTACAGCTATGTTGCTGATTAAAGATCCTAAACGATTTGATGTGGTTGTAACCGCAAATTTGTTTGGCGATATATTAACCGATGAAGCTTCACAAATTGCCGGTTCAATGGGTATGCTGGCCTCTGCTTCCATTGGCGATGGTACCGGGGTTTATGAACCTATTCATGGTTCTGCACACGATATTACCGGTAAAGGCGTTGCCAATCCGTTAGCTTCCATCCTTTCTGTGGCATTAATGTTAGATATTTCTTTTGGATTGAAAGAAGAAGCAAATACAATTATAAAGGCTGTTGATGCGGTATTGAAAGCTGGTTTTAGAACCCGTGATATTGCTGATGCAACAACAGTTGCTGATAAAATTTTGGGTACTCAGCAAATGGGAGATATAGTGCTGCAACAGCTTAATGCTTAATCATTTCAAATTGTAAAATGATAAGTATTCTCTAGCAAAGTAAACAGATGAATGAGCATACATTTTTTAAAACGTATGTTGATGCAACTTGTTTATTTTGGTTGTAAAAACTTTACCCATATATAAATGTCTAACATAACATTGTTTTTAATGGCTGCCTTGTGTTGTATGCCTTCTAAGTAAAATTTATTTTTTTGCAGCACTTTCATTGATGCTGTGTTTTTGGAAAATACACATGCCTCTATTCTTAAATATGTTTTGTTTTGTTCAAGCAGTTGCAAAAGCTTTTCTATTGCTGCTGTTGCTATGCCCTTACCCCAAAAAGGTTCTCCAATAAAATAGCCAATTTCAACAACATGCCCGCGCTCATGTTCCTGTGGCACAAAACCGATACTTCCTACTAATTGATCATCTACCCAAATTGCATAATTCTGATAAGGATTTTTTGAACCATGTATTTCAATCCATTTTAATGCATCGGTAACAGTATAGGGTTGTGGAAAAGAATCTCTTACCTGATTAAATATATTTCTGTTATTGGCAATCACAGCTAATGCCGCGGCATCTGTTTTGTGCCAAATTTTTAAAGTTACCGGCAACATGGCATGTATTTAATAATTTTAAAATGCATATTATACAAGTGAAAGGAATTAAAAATTAATTGTCCGATGTTTCTATTTTTCTGGTTAAATAATTCGTATAATCCGGTAGTGTAAGTTCATATGGTTCATGCATAAAAGGCGATGTCATAATGAAATCTGCTGTTGAACGATCGCATGCCATGGGTATGTTCCAGGCTACACAAAGTCGTAACAAAGCTTTTACATCACTGTCATGAGGTTGCGCTTCCATAGGATCCCAAAAAAAAATCATGATATCAATTTCGCCGGTTGCAATCATACTGCCAATTTGCTGATCACCGCCTAAAGGGCCACTTAATAATTTTTTTACAGGCCGATCTAAGGCTGTTTCTATTAATTTACCGGTGGTACCGGTTGCAATTAACTCGTGTTTGGCCAATACTGTTTTATTGTATTCAGCCCACGCCATTAAATCTGCTTTCTTATTATCATGTGCTACCAATGCAATTCTTTTTCTATTTGCTAATAATCTAAATTCGGCCATATTGTTTGTTTTTATTTGGAGCTTTGAAGATACAATTTGCGCATAAACTTTGGGTATTGGTTATAAAAAAAGCCATCCCCCAGAAGAGAGATGACTTTACACTTACTAACCTGTTAAATCCAAAAATACTTATTTATGATTTTGCCGGAATGGGTTCAGCCGGAGTTGCTGCTTCTAATATTTTAGCTCTAATTTTAGCTTCAATTTCATTGGCCAAATCAGGATTATCGAGCAGCAATTGTTTAACGGCATCACGACCCTGACCTAATTTATTACTATCATAACTAAACCAGCTACCGCTTTTTTGCACAATACCTAATTCAACACCCATATCAATAATTTCCCCAATTTTACTAATACCCTGTCCAAAAATGATATCGAATTCGGCAGAACGGAAAGGTGGTGCCACTTTATTTTTCACCACTTTTACTTTTACACGGTTGCCAATGGCTTCGTCTCCATCTTTTATTTGAGAAATTCTGCGAATATCTAAACGAACGGAAGAATAAAATTTCAAGGCGTTACCACCGGTGGTTGTTTCTGGATTGCCGAACATTACCCCAATTTTTTCGCGGAGCTGATTAATAAAAATACAAATGGTATTGGTTTTACTGATTGTTGCTGTTAATTTTCGCAAAGCCTGGCTCATTAAACGGGCTTGCAAGCCCATTTTGCTATCGCCCATTTCACCTTCCAATTCGCTTTTCGGCACCAATGCAGCAACAGAGTCAATGACTACTACGTCTAAGGCGCCGGATAGGATTAATCGGTCTGCAATTTCTAAAGCCTGTTCGCCATAATCGGGTTGAGAAATTAAAAGATTATCTACATCTACCCCTAATTTCTGCGCATATACACTATCAAAAGCGTGTTCCGCATCTATAATGGCGCAAATACCTCCTTTTTTCTGTGCTTCAGCAATAACGTGTGTGGCAATGGTTGTTTTACCTGATGATTCCGGGCCATAAATTTCAATCACTCTTCCTTTGGGTAAACCACCAATTCCCAGCGCAATATCTAATCCAATGGAACCGGTAGAAACCACTTCATTCAATCTTTCGGGTTTTTCATTCATCATCATTACACTACCTTTGCCATAGTCTTTATCAATCTTATCCATGGTTAGCTTCAGCGCTTTCAATTTATCAGCATTACTCATAACTGGTTATTTTCTTTCAAAATTAATGATGCCACGAAGTTAAAGAAATAAAATTACACACACTAATAAATTTAGCAAATTTTGCTAAAAAAATTACTTAAAACTTATTTCAAAATTTTTTTGGCTTTTCTTGCACTAATGAAAACCATGTCATATTTTTCGTAATAGTTTAAGTAACTTCATAGGCTATTCTGCAAAATCCCATACCCTGTATCCGTTTGTATTTAATTAAATCTGCTGAACATGAAAAAAATATTGCTTCGGGTAGGGTTGTTTTTGCTATTGCTGATAGTAGGATTATTGGTTTACCTTAAATTTTTTCTTCCAAATGTGGACAATGCACCTATAATAACAGTAGAAATTACACCTGAAAGGGTACAACATGGCGCCTATTTGGCCAATCATGTTACGGTGTGTATGGATTGCCATTCTACCCGCAATTGGAAGAAGTATACCGGGCCATTGACTCCCGGCACAGAAGGAAAAGGGGGCGAATATTTTGGAGAAGAATCTGGTTTCCCGGGTAAATTTTATTCCAAAAATATTACACCTGTTAATTTAAAAAACTGGACCGATGGCGAAATTTACAGGGTGATGACTACGGGTGTTGATAAAAATGGGAATGCCATTTTCCCGGTAATGCCCTACACTTATTTTGGAAAGATGGATAAAGAAGACGTGTTTGATATCATTGCCTACATTAGAACGCTGCATCCTATTGAAAATGATATTCAACCCCGTTCCATCAACTTCCCCATGAATTTTATTTTAAATACACTGCCTCAAAAAGCAGTACCACTTAAAAAACCTGCTAAATCAGACACACTTGCTTACGGGCATTATTTGGTGAGTATTGCCGCTTGTATGGAATGCCATACACAAAAAGATAAAGGAAATTTGAGGATGGAATTGACTTTTGCAGGCGGACGAGTCTTTAAAATGCCCAACGGAAACGTAATTTCTGCCAATATTACGCCGGATGCAGAAACAGGTATTGGTAACTGGTCTAAAGAAAGTTTTATTGCCCGGTTTAAAACCTATAGTAATATCGCTAATTTGGAAAATATGACACCAAATAAAGTAAATACAATTATGCCCTGGTCTATGTATGGTGGAATGGATACCAGCGATTTGATAGCGATTTATGTTTACTTAAAATCCTTACCACCTATCAAA
Source organism: Hydrotalea lipotrueae (assembly GCF_019249625.1). Taxonomy (NCBI): domain Bacteria; kingdom Pseudomonadati; phylum Bacteroidota; class Chitinophagia; order Chitinophagales; family Chitinophagaceae; genus Hydrotalea; species Hydrotalea lipotrueae. The sequence goes on from NZ_JAESDL010000016.1 coordinate 67,064, forward strand.
AACAAAGTGCAGCATTTTGAATTGAATGTTATTCAAAATAAATAGTGAAAAAGAAATATATTTATTGGGGGGACAGAGCTTCCGGGGTTTTAATTGAATAGCCGTTGTATCATAATTTGTCTGTTAAAGATGAATACAAAAAATGTTAACTGTCGCCGAGTTTAACTTATAATTGTAGCAGATCTCTCTATGATTCTGACAAAATTTTTTAATTTGAATTGTAAATCAGGTACTTACAACGGAAATACTGAATATGAACTTTATAAAAACTACAATAACTTTTGATGATTTTTATGGTATAGCAACGCATAATTAGATCGATACAGATTTTTTTAACATGATAATTTTTTAAAAAATGTTATAAATGAAAAAATTTAAAATATCTACTGCTCAATTTGAGAACAAAAGTGGTGATAAGAATTACAATCTTTCAATTATTGAAAAACTATCGGAAAAGGCATCTCAAGAAGGTTCTAATGTAATTGCATTTCATGAATGTTCTATTACTGGATATACATTTGCACGACAACTTACAAAAAAGCAAATGCTTGATTTAGCTGAGTTCATCCCTGAAGGTCAAAGTATTTTAAAATTGAAAAAAATTGCAAATAAATTTGATATAATTATATTAGCAGGTTTGTTTGAGAAAGACAAAAATGATAATTTATTTAATGCCTATGTTTGTGTTGATAAAAATGGTATGGTTGCAAAATATAGAAAACTGCACCCTTTCATTAACCCTTATTTAACTGAAGGAAAAGCTTATTGCATTTTTGAAATTCATGGATGGAAATGTGGAATCCTGATTTGTTATGATAATAATGTAATAGAGAACGTAAGAGCTACAACACTTTTAGGAGCTAATATCATTTTTATGCCGCATGTTACTATGTGTACCCCTTCCACACGACCTGGTTCGGGATTTGTTGACCCAAAACTTTGGAAAAACAGAGAAGCTGATCCAACATCATTACGATTAGAATTTGACGGAATGAAAGGACGAGATTGGTTAATGAAATGGTTGCCCGCAAGAGCATATGATAACGGGGTATATGTCGTTTTTTCAAATCCAGTAGGAATGGACGATGACCAATTAAAAAATGGATATTCTATGATAATTGACCCTTTCGGAGATATTCTTGCAGAGTGTTGCACTTTTGAAGACAGTCTGGTAACATCCACTATCACGCCAGAAAAACTTATTCAAGCTGGTGGGCATCGTTATATTAATGCAAGGAGACCAGAATTGTATAAGGACATTATTGGGCAAAATCACAAATCGGAACAGACAGTTGTATGGCTAAACACTAATGAAAAAAATAAAATATACCGCAAATAACTATATAATAGGGTATCCAATGTACAGTTGAATAGAATTAACCCCTTTATAGCACTACTTCGCATTTTCAAATACCCTCTTTTGAATCTTAGATTCAATGGTTTCATCCATTCATCCCTGATTTACGTTCCCACCTTTTATTTTTGGCTATATTAGCAACCAAACTTTAACCCACTGTTTCAATGATAAAACCCATTCTTGTAGTAATTGTATCACTTGCTATTTTTATATATGGATGCCATAGCAAAAGAGAAAACAATGCTGCCCAAACACCACCATCGGTTATACCGGTTGTAGATGTATTAATTGCAAGGCCGCAAAGTATTGTTTCGCAAATTGAAGCCAATGGAACTGTTGTTGCTAATGAATATGTTGAACTAAAACCCGAAGTAAGTGGCCGATTAACCTATTTGAATGTGCCCGAAGGTAAATATGTTACCAAAGGCACTGTTATTGCTACTATGAATGATGCCGATTTACAGGCACAATTGGCTAAATCGAAAGTATTGTTGCAGTTGGCAGAAATAACAGAGGCTCGCAATAAAAAATTACTTGCCATTAATGGCATTAATCAAAGCGATTATGATGCATCACTAAACCAGGTACAAAGCATACGGGCAGATATGGCGTATACCCGGGCGCTGATTGATAAAACTGTAATCAAAGCTCCATTTGATGGTGTAATGGGATTGCGACAGGTAAGTCTGGGTGCATATTTAACACCTGCCAATACCATTGCCTCTTTGCAACAATTGAATCAGGTTAAAATAGATTTTACCCTGCCGGAAGAGTATGCCCGTTATATTCGCAAAGGCAATACCGTTATGGTGCAAAGCGATGCCGCTGTTAAACCGATACAAAAAGCCACTATTATTGCCGCTGAACCACAAATTAATACAGCTACCCGTAACATTAAGATAAGAGCTGTATTGGAAGAAGGAGGGGTTAATCCCGGCGCTTTTGTAAAAGTGCTGGTAGCTACTAATCAGGATAAAAAAGCCATTTTAGTACCTACCAATGCACTGATACCCGATGATAAAAATAAACAGGCAGTATTAGTGAAGCATGGAAAAGCTTTTTTTGTAAATGTAGAAACGGGTTTACGGCAAGCCGATGCTATTGAAATTACAAAAGGTATTCAGCCTGGCGATTCTGTTGTGGTAACAGGCGTTTTATTTGCCCGTCCGCAAAATGCAGTTCAGGTGAGAAGCATTAAACAACTGACTGATTTTAGTAATTAATGCTACCCGGATTTCTGCTATTGTTCAACTTATAGATACACCGATACATGAATATATCTGCTTTATCGTTAAAACGTCCGGTATTAGCTACTGTGATGAACCTCATTATTATTTTATTCGGAATAGTGGGGTATACTTTTTTGGCTGTTCGCGATTATCCGGCAATCGATCCTCCGATTATTACCGTTTCCACCAACTATACCGGTGCTAATGCCGATATTATTGAGAGCCAGATAACAGAACCACTCGAAAAACAAATTAATGGTATTCCCGGTATTCGATCTATTTCTTCTTCCAGTAGTTTGGGCAGCAGCCAAATTACCGTTGAATTTAATTTGGGTACCGATTTAGAAGCTGCTGCCAGTGATGTACGCGATAAGGTAGGGCAGGCACAACGGGGACTTCCGCAAGATATAGATGCACCACCAACAGTTTCAAAAGCCGATGCCAACAGCGATTTTATTTTAATATTGGCCGTGCAAAGCCGCACTAAAAGCTTATTGGAACTAAGTGATTATGCCGAAACAGTTTTGCAACAGCAATTGCAAACCATTAAAGATGTAAGTTCCATTAATATATTCGGACAGAAAAGATATGCGATGCGACTATGGCTGAATCCGGCTAAAATGTTGGCACATAATATCGCATTTACTGATATTGGCAATGCACTACAAACTGAAAATATAGAATTGCCCCCCGGAAAAATTTATGGGAATAATACCGAAATGGTGATAAGAACCATGGGGCGTTTAACCAATGAACAACAATTTCGAGATTTAATTATAAAAGAAGATTCAACAGGTATTGTTCGGCTGAACGATGTAGCAAAAGTTGAATTAGGGCCTGAAAATATAGAGCAATCCTGGAAGTACAATGGCGTCAATGCAGTAGGGTTAGCTATTATTCCACAACCCGGCGCCAATAATATTGAAATTGCGAATGAGTTTTATCGCCGTCTTAAACAAATAGAATCTTCCAACAAATCTGATATTCAGTTTCATGTATTAATAGATAATACCATCAATATCCGAAAAAGTTTGGCCGAGGTAAAAGAAACATTACTCATTTCTTTTGCCTTGGTGGTATTGGTTATTTTCTTCTTTTTCAGAAACTGGCTAATTGCATTGCGACCGTTAATCGATATTCCCATTTCATTAATCGGAACTTTCTTTGTAATGTATATTGCCGGCTTTTCCATCAATATTCTAACCCTGTTAGGTATTGTACTGGCAACGGGTTTGGTGGTGGATGATGGTATTGTAGTAACAGAAAATATCTTTCGGAAGTTAGAGGAAGGCATGCCGATAAGAAAGGCTGCTTTAGAAGGCAGTAAAGAAATTTTCTTTGCAGTAATATCTACTTCCATTACGTTGGCTGTAGTATTTCTGCCGGTTATTTTCTTAGAAGGATTTGTGGGCCGCCTGTTTAGAGAGTTTGGGGTAACGCTGGCTGCTGCGGTTTTAATTTCTGCTTTTGTTTCCTTAACCATTACACCCGTTCTGAATGTGTATTTAAATACCAAAAATGCGCATGAAGGTTGGTTTTATAAAAAAACAGAACCTTTTTTTACCGGAATGGAGGCTTTATACCAACGTACATTGCAAGGCTTCATGAAAATAAGATGGATGGCCTGGGTTATTGTTGGTATATGTTTGGTATTAATTGGTTTTTTAATTAAAAACCTGCAAACAGAACTGGCACCAGTTGAAGACCGCAGCAGTATACGCTTTGTGGTAACTGCACCGGAAGGCACCAGTTATAATTATATGGTAAACTTTGTAGATAAGTTTGCCAATTATTTGTATGACTCTATACCAGAAAGAGATTTTGTTTTTGCCAGAACACCTGCCGGTCCGGGAAGCAACACATCACAGCCACGTTTGGGCTTAATTGATCCTACATTAAGAACCCGTAGCCAGGCAGATATAGCTAATGAACTCCAAAAAAAATTAGGCCAGTTTAATGATGCCCGCATTTTTGCTATTCAGGAGCAAACTATTTCTGTTGGTTTGGGTTCAAGAGGTTCTTTGCCTATTCAATTTATTTTGCAAAATCAGGATTTGAATAAACTGAAAAATATAATCCCTAAATTTTTAGAAGAGGTTCGGAAGGATAAAACTTTTGCCAATGCAGATGTTAATATCAAGTTCAATAAACCGGAAGTACAACTTACAGTTGATAGGATGAAAGTAAAAGACCTGGGCTTAAGTACTGCCGATGTGGTTGGTGCCATTCAGGCTGCATTCAGTGGTGGACGATTGGCTTATTTTATCATGAATGGTTATCAGTATCAGGTAATTGCACAGATTAATCGGTCAGGAAGGAATAATCCTGATGATATTAAAAATGTATTTCTTCGTTCTAAAACAGGCGAAATTATTCCTTTGGATGCGGTAGTTCATTTAGAAGAAAACAGTAACCCGGCTACGTTATATCACTTCAATCGCTATAAGTCGGCTACTATTTCTGCTTCATTGGCTGAAGGTAAAACCATTGGTGATGGTATTAATGCCATGCAGGCAATTTCAAATCGGTTGTTAGATGAAACTTATCACACGGCGCTGAATGGCCCGTCCCGGGATTATGCAGAAAGTTCTTCTAACATTCTGTTTGCTTTTATCTTAGCATTAATACTGATTTATTTGGTATTGTCGGCTCAGTTCGAAAGTTTTCTGGATCCGTTTACCATTATGTTAACTGTACCACTGGCGCTGGCAGGTGCTTTGCTTAGTTTGTTTCTTTTTCACCAAACACTCAATATATTTTCTGAGATTGGTATGATTATGTTGATTGGCCTTGTTACTAAAAATGGTATTTTGATTGTAGAATTTGCCAATCAAAAAAGAGGCAATGGGTTAGAAAAAGAAGCAGCAGTTGTGCAGGCTGCTACTCAACGCTTAAGGCCTATTTTAATGACGAGTCTGGCTACTTCATTAGGCGCTTTGCCTATTGCACTGAGTTTAGGGGCAGCTTCAACCAGTCGTATTCCCTTAGGTATTGTTGTGGTAGGCGGTATTTTGTTTTCACTAATTCTTACCCTGTTTGTTATTCCTGCTGTATACACATATATTTCTGGAAAACACAAGCATAAAGAGTTTGAGATTATTGAATAAGGCAGCTGCTTTTAATTTGTCAATTTGTATGAACTGATGAAAATCAGTACATGTATTGTATACTTACCATTAATTTTGTACAAAAAAATGCGTTTAGATATTGCGAATATCCGGAAAGATTATAAGTTGCAATCTTTTGACGAATCAGATTGCGCTGATAATCCGTTTACTCAGTTTGAAGCTTGGTGGAACCAGGCTATAGAAAGTGAAATTGATGAAGTCAATGCCATGACGTTAGCTACTGCTTCAAAAACAGGGTTACCTTCGGCCCGTATTGTATTGTTGAAAGATTATAGTGAAAAAGGCTTTGTTTTCTACACCAATTACAATAGCTATAAAGGCAGGGAGTTAGAAGAAAATCCACATGCTGCATTGGTATTTTTTTGGAAAGAATTAGAGCGACAGGTGCGTATACAGGGTTTGGTAGAAAAAGTTCCTGCGTCAGAAAGTGATGTCTATTTTCAACAAAGGCCTGTGGGCAGCCGTATTGGTGCCTGGGCATCGCCTCAAAGTGCTGTTATAGCCAATCGGTCAATTTTAGAAAATGAGGTATTGTTGTTTGAAAATAAATTTAAAGAAACTGCTATTCCACGCCCTCAGCACTGGGGTGGATATGTGGTAAAGCCTACTGCCATTGAATTTTGGCAGGGTAGAAGCAGTAGGCTACACGACAGAATTCAGTATACTTTACAACCCGGTGGCAGCTGGAAAAAAGTTCGACTGGCACCATAACGGTAATGGGTTTACTGTTTCTGTTGGCTATGCTTTGGTTTTTTATAATTGAGTACCATTTAATTGCACAATTATTCCGAAAGTTTTATTTTATTGAAGTAATTGTTTTATTTCCGGACTGTTATAATCGCCCATACCGGTTTGCTGGTGAATAATTTTCCCATCTGCATCAAAAATAAAAGTGGTAGGAATCCCCTCTACATTAAATAAAGCAGGAAGTTCCTGCGCAGGATAATACACGGGCATGGTATATCTTTTATCTTTCATAAACTGGATGGCTTTGCTAAAATCATCATCCATTGAAAGAAATACAAAAGCCACTTTACTGCTGTCGGTGCTGCTGTATAAAGTTTGTAAAGAAGGCATTTCGGCACGGCAGGGCGGGCACCAGGTGGCCCAAAGATTTACTAAAACTTTTTTTCCTTTGAATGCATCTTTGATGTTGATTACATTTCCGGCTGCATTTTTTATATTGAATATTGGTAATGCACTGGCATTGCTGTTAACAGCAGGTGGTGGAGGAGGCGGAACTGAGTTGCTACCTGGAGCCTGCATATTTTCATTATTCCCACTATTTTTACAGCCTGTAAATGTGATAAAACTTGTAACAAATACAAGTATTAAAAATTTGGTTGTTATTTGTTTTATTGACATGAATCTATAGTTTTAAATTTTAAAAATCTTTTTATTTTATTTATTTTTTTATATATTTACTGATTACAATGTGCACACAAACCTTTAATGAGTACATCGGTTTGATTGGTTTGAAAACCTTTGGGCAATACAATGGCCGGCGATGTAATATGGTCCAGGCAATATGTGGTGCCGCATTTGTCGCAGATAAAATGAATGTGGTTATCATGGTGATGCCCTTCGGAACAATCATCTTTACACAATGCATATAAAATGGAATTATCCGGACTGGGAATGGTGTGAATTAAACCTTTCTCAACAAAAATCTGCAATGTACGGTAAATAGTTACCCTATCAAACTGATCGCCGGTTTTTTCTTCAATTGCAGCATGGGTTAGTGCACCGTTCGATTGATGAAACAGTTGCAAAATAGCCAGTCTGCTGGGGGTAATACTTAAACTGTTTTTTTTTAATATTGAATTGATTGCATTGGGCATATTGCAAATAGGTATTTTATTTCGCCTTGTTATTATCGGGTTGTTCTTTTAATAATTCCTCAATATCGTGTTTTAATTTATCTAATTCATCTTTTTTCAGCGTATCATACACCTGGCCGCGTACAATGCCGTTTTTATCTACCAGTGCTACAAATTGGGTATGAATAAAATCATCTTTTATGTCGTTTACAGCATTTTTAGGATCATCAATGCCATAACTGTAGCGTGCCATTTTATACAAACTGTCTTTTCTTCCCGTTAAAAATTCCCATTGTTGGGTATTTACCTGCATTGAGTCTGCATACCTTCTCATTCTTGGCACTGAATCTGTTTCAGGATCGCAGGTGTGTGAAAGTATCATAAAATCTGGTCGTCCTTTAAACGTTTCATAAATGGATTTTAAATTGTTGTTCATTCTTGGGCAAATGCCTTTACAAGTGGTAAAAAAATAATTAACAACACATACCTTGCCTGCAACATCTGCATTGGTAATATCTTTCCCATCCTGATTGGCAAAACGGAAAGGTTGCACCGTACTTCTTTCCGTTAAGGTACTTCGCTTAAACATGTCGGTTACTCTTGAAATAACAAACATGAAAACAGCAATTAATGCAATAAAAAACAAACCATAACCTAAAGCCTTCTTATTCATCTGCTCAAATTTAGACTACAAATTTACGGTAACGTTCAGATAAATGTATTTTGTGTAATAGTGCCATCATTCAATTTCTAAATAGATCGTATATTCTTCGTAAACTTTAACAATTCAGCTGTTTTTAAAAAAGAATTTAGTTGGTTACAAAATTTAAGATAATTGTAAAGCAAACGGTAATAAAATTGTCAGCCCAATTGAACAAGATGGAGAAGAAATTACTCAATTATTCAAGAATTACTTAAAATTTATTACTGCAAATGAAAAGGTTACAGCAAAGCAGTATGCAATTAGTTTCCGTATGTTTTAAGAATTGATGCAACTGATAAATCCTCATCAAATCAATAAGTGGCCAATGAGTACCATACCCGGAAGGTGATACCTGATAAAAATTTCTTTGAAGATTGTTGGCTGATTTTAATTTAGGTGATATTTTTTCCAACGATATTTTTAGTTGTTTCCCATCAATACTTATAATCATTGATGTTTCATCGAACGTGATGTCTTGTCCTGTATGGTATACATTGCAATCATGGTACTAATTTTTAAAGTATTGGTTCCAGGTGTCTACAATCAGATCGAAGTGCTGGTAGATAATTTTTTTTAATTTCTCTATTTGCTGACGGTGTCATAATTATGTGCGAAAGCTTCTTTTATTTTAACCTAATCAACCCAAAACCAGAATTTACATTCCATATCACCTTTTTCTGCATGAATATGAATGGGTTCATTCCCCTTGTTAGAGTAGAAAAAAAGTTGCCAACCAAAAATGTAAAAGACAGTAGGCAAACTATGCAAGTTTACTGAATTTGTTGGACAGATTTTACCAGATTTTATATCCTTCTTTGAAATATTTTTTTTGCAACAAAGTTGCATTATATTATCTTTGCAGCATGCAATTCAAAAAGGTAAACTGGGACATGTTGGGCATTGTTACTTCGGTAGCCTGCGCCATTCATTGCGGTTTATTACCCATTGTATTAACCAGTTTACCCCTGTTTGGAATAGAAATTATTCACAACCGGGCTTTTGAATTCTTCATGATTTTTTTAGCATTTGTAATTGGGGCTTTTTCACTGCTAAGGGGCTATTTATACAAGCACCATCAATTAAAGCCGCTCATTATTTTCTCGGTGGGCATTCTGTTCTTGCTGGCAAAGCAAATATGGCATCACTGGGAAATTGTTTTATTAATACCGGCGGTTATTTTAATTGTATATGGACATTTGTTAAATAATAGAACCTGCAGTTACCGTTCGGCCAGTGCCAATGATGCTGCAAAAGTAATGGTACCAACAGATCATTTGCATCAAAAAGCAGTATAAAATTCATTGAATTTTTGAATAAAGCAGCCATTTAAAATTGCATGAGCCCTGTCAGGCTTTAAAAGGGAGTATCTTCTTTTCTAAAATAATGTTTGTCTAATCCCAAACGGTTCATGTATTGGCGGTAACATTGTTCAATATAATATCCAAATTCCAGATCGTTCAGCATTTTTAAAATATCATAATCAGGCCTGTATTTAACCATAAAACTGTCTAATTGCGGAGAAGAAAGCCCGGTAATTTTTTTTACAAAACCCTTATTGAAACGATGGTCAATATAAGCATCCTGCTCCTGCTGAATTAATCTGCGTTGTAATGATTCTATACTTTGATTGCGTTTGCGGCGAAAAAGGTTAATAATTTCATCTAAATCTAAACCTACAGTAACACTGCCTGGGTTATAACCCGATGGTCCATCACTTAAACGAAGGCCCGGTTTTCTAAAGTTAAAAATTTTGGCATAGTCCTGTCTGTTTTGAATTGAATCTAATCGATAATTACGATTCCGAACACTTACATCGGGCAAATTATATGCGTTTAGAAAAATTTGAATATTGAATGCGTCTGTATTAGAAATGGTATCAACCGGATATTTCATGGTGGTTTTATTCAGTAATGAAAACCAGATAGAGTCATGTGGATTGACCATTATACTGTAATGCCCCAGCGAATCGGTAAGTGTACCCCTGCCGGAAGAGGTAATTACAGCCACTGCTTCTATAGGCCTTCTGGCAGAAATATCATAAACAGTACCACGTATCGGAAAAGCTTTAGCGGGTTGCTGGCCATGCAATTCGGCTATTCCACAAAAAAATAATATGGTAAGTAAGTAAAAATATTTAGTCAAACTGTTCAATTGGTGCTGTAATATTAAAGCCAAATCTATAAAGCAGCGCTGCTTAAAGCAGGAATTAACATGTTATTTGAAGATTTTTTTAAAACAGCCTCGTTAAAATTTATTTTCTATAATATAAGGCAGCATATTGCGCCAGGTTGGCCAGTCATGTACCACATCGGGGCCCCATATTTCCAAATCGTTCCAAATACCTTTATCCCATAAAACTTTCGAGAATCTTTTTCCAGACTCGGGGTCTTCATGTGTACCGGCACCGGAATAAATATGAATATGATGGCTGGCTTTAATTTTATCTAAATACCAGTGATCAGCCAGATTGGGTATGTAATGAATAGGGCTGTTATAATACACTTGCTCATCCCAATAACCTTTTGTATATTCTGTTAAATCATATACGCCACTCATGCTAATGGCTCCATTGATGATATCAGGTCTTTTTAAAAATAAATTCATGGCATGCAGGGCACCAAAACTGGCACCACAGGTAAAAATATGTGTATTGGCACTGGTGTGGTTCCGAATATAAGGCACCACTTCATTGTGTACATATTCATTGAACTGATTTTGGCGAATGGCTTTGTGGGCTGATTCCATTTCATCATTCATCCAACTTTGTTTATTCATGCTATTGATACTGAATACTTTAATTTTTCCGGCATAAATAAATGGTGAAAGGGCTTCAATTAACTGAAAGCGTTCATATTCCAAAAAATCGGCGGCGGCAGTGGGTATTAATAAAACCGCAAATCCAAAATAACCATAAACGGCAATGGGCATTTCTTCCTGCAATGCCGGACTATACCAGGAAGTTATTTCTTTTACCATACAGGAATTATCAGTTTACAGGCAGTTTCTTTTTATTTCTTTCCAAACATCTCTAAAACACTGGGCTGCATAAGTGTTGGCTGCATAGGTTTCTAAAGGAGCCTGATGTATGCCCATTTTTTCGATATCACTAAGATAAGGGATATAATTTTTTAGAAATAGCTTGTCTTTATAAAATTCGTTCATGGTTTCGTGATGCAAATTTTTTCGGTGGTCTACCATGCTGAAAAAACATTTTATTTTTTCGATATTTAAATCATTGTCTTTAAAATATTGCAAAACAGTTTCAAATGAGCGAATGGATAAAGTGGTAGGGATATTGGGCATTAAAATCCAGTCGGCCGTAAAGAAAATAGCTTCATGCAGAATAGATAATCCCGGCGGGCAGTCAATCATCACCAGGTCATATTCTTTTTTAAAACTGTTAATGAGCGCCGCAAATTTCTTTTTAAACTGTTTCATTTCATTCAATAAAACATCTGCATAACGGGCAGAAAGATCGGCAGGTATTACCGATAAATGTTCATAGGCCGAAGGCATTACCGCATCGGCAATATCCATTTCCTGTAATAAAATTTTTTTCGACTCATTTTTTGTGCCGGGTGTAACAGCAAGGTAAAAGGAGGCGGAACCCTGGGGGTCTAAATCCCATACCAATGTTTTTTTACCTTCTTTAGCAGCTAAATAAGCCAGGTTAACGGCGGCGGCAGTTTTGCCAACACCTCCTTTCAGATTGTAAAATGCTAATGTGACCATACCTTAAATATACAAAACATTTGAATGCATGAAATATTCTATACACTTTTTTTGCAAAAGAATGGCCGGAAAAATGAAAGAATGATTTGTGATAAAATTATACTGACAAAATTAGCCAAAGATACTGAAGATGGGAGTCAGAATGGGAGGATGCCAATCAGGTTATATAATTTTATGCAACTCTTTTAAGTGTTTGCGCAGGTGATTGATAGCTGTATACAGTGTAACCACAAATCCATTGTGCGGCATATTTTGCTATAAAACTACCCAAAAGAATGGGGATAAAGAGGCTATAGCCGCCTGCTACCAAACCACAGGTTAAAAACAGTGAGGTGAGCGGTGCATCAATTGCAGCACTGAGCATAGCAGCAGCACCTACCAATGCAAAATTAATGACAATAAGATGTAGACTAAAGTAGTGATTCAATACCAAAGCCACCAACATACCCAGAACGGCACCGGTTACAATACTGGGTGCAAATACACCACCATCGCCGCCGGCACCCAATGTTAAAGAGGCGACCAACGGTTTTAAAAGCACAATAGTCAGAAGTATACAGGCAAAAGTGATGGAAAAAGCCGCTTCATTGGCTTTGTTGATTAACGCAGGTAAAGCATGATAACTATCACCATATAATTGAGGAAAAAACAGGATGGCAATACCTACCAAAATGGCACCCACATTCACACGGATAAAATTATTGTTGATTTTTGCGAAACGTGCCTTGGTAAAAATGACCAACTTGGTAAAACACACCGCCACAAAGCCGGAAATAATGCTCAGTAAAACAAAATAGGGGATGGCTTCCATTTTCCATCCGGCCACAGAAAATTTAAATAACTTTTCTCCTTCCATGGCTTGCAACATGAGCCAGGAAACACCGGCTGCAATACCACTACTCAATACTATGGTTTTTGAAATCTTTCTTGCTATTACCTCAATCGCAAACAGAAATCCTGCCAAAGGGCTGCCAAATAAAGTGGCGATACCTGCCGCAACACCAGCAGTTATTAACTCGGTTTTATAAATATTTGCAATACTGCCCTTTTTGTGTGCAGTGGCACCCACTGCTGCAGTTGCCACCACGGTAGATACTTCTACACCGGTAGATCCGCCAAAAATAACTGTTAAAAAACCATTGAAATAATGCGAGGGTATTTTATAGGTGGGCAATTCATTTTTTCTATTGGAAATGGTAGTATAAATTTCTTTAATGCCTTTGTTTTGTTTGCCTTTAAAAAGGTATTTTCTTAAAAAATAAATCAGTGTAATGCCAACCGAAGGTAAAATGAAGAAAGCGAACTTAAAATGACTTGCAGTTTTAAAAATTTGTGTTTCATAGTGTGCAGTAATCATTTTTAAAGAATCGGCCAGTAATATAGAAAGTAACGATACAATTATGGTAGTAATCAATAATTTTAAATAGTGAATGAGTATAATATTATAACGCATGCAGTGCAGAATTTAATGAATACATTTCAACAGATTGGTAAACAAGGTGCATGTACCAAATTGATTGCAAAATTAAATATAAGTGATGCAGGTATTTGTTAAAATGCTAATAATCCGGTTAAATACAGGCTGCACATCAAACTGCAATTGATGAAGAAACAATTATTGCAATGCTGAAATTATTGAAGGGCAGGTTACAACAAATTATTTTCAATAGCATATTTAATCAGTTCTGCATTGTTGTGAACATGCATTTTACTTAGAATACGTGCCTTATATGTACTAATGGTATTTACGTTAAGTGATAGGGCCTCAGATATTTCTGAAATTGTTTTTCCTTTAATAATGAGCTGTAAAACCTGAAATTCACGATCTGAGAGTTGTTCGTGTGGTGCTTTTTCAAAATCATCGCCATAAGCTTCGGCTAATATTTCAGCTACTTCCGGGGTAATGTATTTTTTCCCTCTTAATAATGTATTAATGGCTGTTACCAATTCTTCGGGGGCACTTTCTTTGGTTAAATAGCCGGAGGCGCCGGCACGTATGGCCCTAAGTGCATATTGTTCAGGCGCATGGGTACTGAGCACCAGAATGGGTATGTGCGGACTAATATCTTTAACTTGTTTAATGGCATCTATACCCGATAACCCAGGCATGGAAATATCAGAAATTATGATATCCCACTTTTGTTTCATCACTTTTTTAATTAAATCGGTACCTTCTGAAACCTCTTCTATTTCTGCAGAAGGGAAAGATTTTTCCAATATCATGATTAACCCTTTTCTCAACACATTGTGGTCGTCGGCTAAAATTATTTTCATGTGAATATTTTATTTTCTAAATTTTCAATATAAAATTCACACATAAAATTTTCTTTGCTGAGCAATGCAATCGCAAGAAAGTTTTATGGTTCATTTCATAGGAATTTATCCAATCCGTTTTTTGCTTTTTTAATGGACCTTGTTGCAAATATATCTACTTCATGAAAAAACACCCTGAAAGATTATGCAACTGGTAAGATAGACTTTTTTTTTGATACTACAAAGCGCAGGTTAAAATGATTACAAAGGGTGGTATTAAAAGTACATCAAAAAAATGGCATCCCTGGAAAGGGACGCCCATAAATCCTATATCCTATGAAAAACCAAAACGTTTTTAACCCCCTAACCCAGAAAACATTCTGTAATTCAATACAGCAAATGTGAGGTTTTTTAACCAATCACCACTTCACCCATTAGTATGATTTTTTCTAATAGAATTGGAAGAATATGACGCCATAAAGCAGCTTTATAATCCATAAATGGCAAATAGTTGCAAAGTAGGCTGCGGCTATATTTTATTGGCATAAAATGGCAATAATTTCAAAGCAGTTTTTTTCAACCACATTTATGCGGTTTTTTATTGCAATTACCTACAGCCAGTTGCGCAATTTGGCAATGGCTGCAGTGCGGGAAGTAACTTCCAGTTTGCCATATATATTGGCAATATGTGTTTTAATGGTATTCACAGATAAATAAAATGCTTCTGCCATTTGCTGGTTGGTTTTGCCATCATAAATGGCATTTAAAATTTCAAATTCCCGTTCACTCATGGGTTTTACCAAATGCCTGTTAATGGCTTTCAGCGAAAGTATGGGGTAGGCGGCTTTGTGTTGCTGCGCATGGTTGTGCAGGGCAATTTCCAGATTTACCAGTACATCTTTTTCATCGAAGGGTTTTACAATATAGCCCGCTGGTATGGTTTTAATGGCACGTTCCAAAGTAAGCCTGTCGGCATGTGAGGTAAGGAATACAAAGGGTAATTTGTATTTGGCATTAATTACTCCGGCAAGATCAATGCCATCTCTTTCTTCATGCAAATTAATATCCAATAAAATAGCATCAGGTAAATTGGTCTCTAATTCCTGTAAGGCATCAGAGGTATTATAGGCAATACCGGATACACAAAAATCAAGATTGGTTAGGCATTGTGCAATATCAGCAGCAATCAGCGGCTCATCTTCAATAATTAATTCAAGTTTCCTATTTTAAACGATTGCTTTTACTTGAAAAGCTAAAACGAATAGTAATATTTTAAGTAAGAATC
>NZ_JAESDL010000017.1:0-81902 GCF_019249625.1 Hydrotalea lipotrueae
AAAGATTGATGAATCAAATTCCACATCCTTACAATTATCTAAAATCCCTTCGCGTTTATTCTACCTAATCCTATTAATTTAAATAAAAAATAATTTTATATTTTAATAAATTTAAAATTTATTTTATTATTTTTTAATGAAAAAAAACGGTTTTTTTTGATGAATTTTTGATAAAACTATTAATTTACAGTCATTTACACATATTGTTAATATTATTAATTATTTTTTTAAAAAAAAGTCCTGTTCATTCGCAAGGAATCAACAGGACTTTTTCAATTAGTATCCGTTAAGTTAAATCAACATTCTAAGCGGTTCTTCCAATAAACTTTTTAGTGTTTGTAAAAAGGCAGCACCGGTTGCTCCATCTACAACCCGGTGGTCGCAACTAAGGGTAACCTTCATTACATTGCCGGGTACAATTTGTCCGTTTTTCACAACAGGTTCCTGCGATATTCCACCAACGGCTAAAATACAAGCATCCGGCGGATTGATAATGGCTGTAAACTGGTCAATACCAAACATGCCCAAATTAGAAATGGTGAAAGTACTTCCTTCCCAATCGGCCGGTTGTAATTTTTTATCTTTTGCTTTTTGTGCGTATTCTTTTACCTGAACAGCAATCTGGCTTAAACTCAAACTATCTGCAAAACGCACTACGGGTACTAATAAACCTTCATCTACGGCTACTGCAACACCAATATTGATATGCTGGTTATACCGAATAAAATCGCCCATCCAACTACTATTTACTTTAGGGTGCTGTTTTAAAGCTATAGCCGTAGCTTTCAGTACCAAATCATTAAAACTGATTTTAACTTTGGCATTTTCATTCAATTTGGTTCTGGCGGCAACAGCAGCATCCATATTAATAGCCATAGTTAAATAAAAATGCGGCGCTGTAAATAAACTTTCGCTCAGGCGACGTGCAATAGTTTTGCGCATTTGCGAAACAGGAACATCTTCGTACCTAACCTGGCCTGCCGGTAATGCCTGTACAGTTGGCGCAGAAGCTGCAGTTGCAGAGGCGGCTGTAGTAGCCGGCACATAATTATCGATATCAGCTTTTATAATTCTGCCATTGTCGCCGCTACCTTTTACATATCGTAAATCTATACCTTTTTCTTCTGCCAATTTCTTGGCTAATGGAGAAACAAAAATTCTTCCTTCATTAACGATAACAGGCGCAGGAGCAGCAGCTGGTGTAGCAGGTGCAGACGGTGAAGCAGGCGCAGCGGGTGTTGGTACAGTAGCTGCAGGAGTGCCTTGTTGATTGGTATGTTTTACGGCAGCTACAATGCCATTAATATCTAATCCATCTTTGCCAATAATACAAAGCAAATCATTCACTTGAATTTTTTCGCCGGCTTTAGCCCCTTGATAAAGTAAAATGCCATCTTTATAACTTTCTAACTCCATGGTAGCTTTATCGGTTTCAATATCCGCTAATACTTCCCCTTTTTTAACGGTATCACCAATATTTTTATGCCAGGCTGCAATAACCCCTTCGGTCATGGTATCACTTAATCGCGGCATTAATACCACTTCTTCCATCTTGCTAATATCCATTGCCGGTGCTGGTGCATTTGCAGCAGGTTGATTAGGCGGAGTTGCCGGTGCAGCTTTTGCTGGTTTTACCGCAGGCTGTGCCCCGGAATTGGGTGCATGCTGTGCCAGTAAACCACTAATATCTTCGCCGGGCTGTCCTAAAATAGCCAATAAATCATTTACTTGTAATTTACCGCCTACTGGGGCGCCGGTGTGCAATAAAACCCCATTTTGATAGCTATCCAGCTCCATAGTGGCTTTATCGGTTTCAATTTCGGCTAATAATTCGCCCTTTTTAACAGTGTCTCCCACTTTTTTGTGCCAGGCAGCAATTACCCCTTCCGTCATGGTATCGCTTAAGCGTGGCATTAATATCGCTTCTGCCATAGTTCAATTGCTCTTTAAAATGAGCCGTGAAATTAAGTTAAAAATGAGAACAGAAAAGGTAAACCTTTAAAAAATGACTGTTTCTTCATTTAAATTCAATTGAACGGGTCACTTATTGTTATTTTAATTGGTTATGTATTTACTTATTGCCCCTGTGCCAATGAGTAGGCTTTTTTGTTACCCAACATTAACAGCAATTCTGATGAGCATATTTTAAAATTGCCACTCATACTTACATATAATCCCAGCACATCCATTTGGTTTAAAGGCATATCATCAATACTCTCAAAGCGAACATTGTATTGGTTCACTAAATTAGTATACACCGATCCGGTAGGCCAAACCTGTGTACCACGATTGCTGATATTCACTAATTTAAATTTTACACCTGCATGGCGCATACATTTATTGGCAATAGCAATGGGTTGTTCATTGCTTTCAATAAAAAAATCAACCCCAACAATATGCTCTTTTTCTGTTTCAATAGATTCGAGCATGGGGTTTTTATCTAATTTAAAATGGGTTTGTGTAGTAGGCATGTTAGGTAATGCCGGCTTAGCGCCCAATTCGGGTATTTTCCCAAAATTTTGAATAATGGCCTCTGCAAATGCAGTGGTAGAAAGGGCCGGTATGCTTTTATCGCCAAAATCGCCGGTATGAATACCTTGTTCTAAGGTATATAATAAGGCATTTTCAATGAGTGCTGCTGTTTGCATTAATCCCAAATGGTGCAGCATACCAATACCGCTTAACAACAAAGCAGTCGGATTGGCTAAATTTTTACCGGCAATATCCGGAGCTGTTCCATGAACTGCTTCAAAAATGCAAATATGATCACCAATATTGGCAGAGGGTGCAAAGCCTAAGCCGCCAATCAGTCCGGCACATAAATCACTTACAATATCGCCCTGTAAATTGGTTAATACCACCACATCAAATAAATCGGGCCGTGTTACCAGTTTCATACACAAATCATCTACAATTACATCATCGGCTTTTAATTCCGGGTAATCTTTGGCCACTTCATAAAATATCTGCAAAAACAAACCATCTGTAATTTTCATGATATTGGCTTTATGGCTGCAGGTAATTCTTTTCGCACCTTTTTTCTTGGCCATTTCAAAGGCATATTTTATTAACTGCAAGCTGCCGGGGCGGGTAATAAAACGGCGGCTAAGCGCTACATCGTGTGTAAGCATGTGTTCAATACCACCATAGGTATCTTCAATATTTTCTCTTACCACTGTAATATCGATAGGAATACCTGCTTTGCTAAAAACGGTATCTACCCCATGCAAAGTTTGAAAAGTTCTTTTATTGGCATAGGTATTCCAGGTTTTACGGGCAGTAACATTTACACTTTTTACCCCCTTTCCTTTTGGTGTTTCCATAGGGCCCTTAAACAAAATACCCAATGCTTCTATGGTTTGTTGCGCATCGGGTGTCATTCCATTACTGAATCCTTTATCAAAAACCCATTTTCCCATTTCTACAAATTCGTATTGCAGCGGCACTTTCGCTGCGGAAAAAATAGTTAAAACAGCCTCCATAATTTCCGGGCCTATTCCATCACCTTTTGCCACTGCTATTTTATTCATACTTTAAATTTTAGATTGCAAAAGTAAGCTTTCATAGAATTGTTTCTGTAGTAAACAGGCCGGAATAGTGTATTACTGCTTTAAAATTGAATGAACAAATACTATTAACACTGATTTTCTTATCTTTATGCTTACAGATTACACAGCATATGGTTTCAAAAATTTCTGCAGGCATTCAAATTAGCGTGGAAACATTTTATCAGCCGGATTACAGCAATCCTTTAACCCATGAATTCATGTTTGCCTATCGTATTACCATCGAAAACCTCAATGATTTTACCGTTCAGTTGCTCAACAGGCATTGGTTTATTTTTGACAGTAATGGTGAAAACAGGGAGGTAGATGGTGAAGGCGTGGTTGGGGTACAACCTGTTATTCTTCCCGGTGAAAGTTACCAGTATGTAAGTGGTTGTAATTTTAAAACAGAAGTGGGAAAAATGAGCGGTTATTATACTATGGAAAATCAAAATACAAAAACCCATTTTACTGTAAATATTCCCCCATTTGAAATGATTGTGCCCGCCAAACTGAATTAATCAGGGTTGGTATTTTGCTTCGTCAAAAATTTGCTTTGAAGGGGTTTCTAATAATTGTTCCGGACTGGTTCCCGGATGTTTTTTCATCCATTGTTTTACAATTTGCCAGCCGGTAAACAGGCCTATATTTCCGGGAGCTGCAGGGCCCAATTCAGGTGTTCCGGGGCCATCATTCACGTAAGGGGCAATTTGGGTAGGTTCTGTTTCATACAGCAGATTATTTTGTATGAAGAAACTCCATATATTTTTTTCGTGGGCATAACAGCCGGAAAGCTGGGTTTGCGTGTAACCGGTTTTAATACTATCGGCTACATTTGGTAAACAGGCATCTAAAACATACATGCGCTTTCCACTTTCTATGATTTGTTCTATCAAGGGCATTCCTGCTTTTTTTTCCGGGTAATAATCACTTAAAATATTACGCATACAATTTACCGTAATGTATTCTGGTTCAAACCGTCTTGTTTCATAATCGGGATATACTTCCCTAATGTATTGTGTATGATAGGTCGGAAACTGATGCCCCAGATATGCCTGCAAGCCAATGGCCAATCCGGATGAAGTTAAGGCACTGCCTATTCCTTCAATGGGACCAATATAAGTAATAATGTTGTGTGGCAAATTGTATTTGGGAAAATAATAATGAAAATATCGAAAAGCAGTGGCAATTTGTTCCGTATACTTTTTAACATTTGAAAATTGCTGTTGAACGGCACTATCAATCGGCGCATAGGTTCTTCTGAAGAGCAGTACATCTTTCAATACGCTATCTGGTTGTGGATACGCTGCTAAAATATTATACAAATAATCTTTAATAAAAACAGGATATTTTTTTTGCAGACTGTCTAATCCATGCGAAACATGCATGGTATCCATTGCAAAAAAATCCCGGTCAAAACGTTGCAAGGTCAAAGGCATGGGTATATTGGAAACATCAGGTAATTTTTTTTTGGGAGAGCAGGCTGCCAAAAAAATCACTACTGCTATCCAACCTGTTCTACGCATCAATCTGACCATTCCTAAATAATTTACTGCAAAATAAATACAATGTGTTGAGTATTGCCATTTGTTTTGTTAAGATTGGGCTGATAGCTTTGGTCTAAAATATAGAACTTTGCATTTTTAAACGACAATAATTGATGTACTATTCCTGTTTCATTTAGGTCTATTTGTAAGCACACTTAAAAAAAATTACATGAAGATTTTTTTAGCACAACAAAATTATCATATCGGCAATTTTGATTTCAATACACAAAAAATTATTGCGGCCATAGAAACAGCAAAGCAGGCCGGTGGCGATTTAATTGTATTTAGTGAAATGAGTATTTGCGGATACCCTGCAAGAGATTTTGTTGAGTTCAACGATTTTATTGCCAAATGTTATGCTGCTATTAACGTTATTAAAGCGCATACCCAAAATATTGGGGTATTGGTAGGTGCACCTGCAAACAATAATAGCGGAAAAGGAAAGGAACTTTTTAATGCAGCATTTTTTTTATACAATGGCGAAGTGATTGCAGAATTACATAAAACCCTTTTACCTACTTATGATGTGTTTGATGAATACCGCTATTTTGAACCTGCTTTTGATTGGCATGTAGTACCATTTAAAGGAAAGAAAATTGCCGTAACCATTTGTGAAGATATTTGGAACTTAGGCAACAACCCATTGTACAGAACCTGCCCAATGGATGAATTGATGAAAGATGCACCGGATATGATGGTTAATTTAAGCGCTTCACCATTTGATTATACTCATGTTGAAGATAGAAAAGCTGTGATTAAAGCCAATGTATTGAAATACAAATTACCCATGATTTATTGCAATGCAATTGGCAGTCAGACAGAAATTGTATTTGATGGCTCCTCATTGGTTTTTGATAAAGATGCAAACCTGTGCAAAGCATTACCCTTGTTTAAAGAGGCAATAGAATCAGTGCATTTGGATGAAGATGGCTATTTTAAAGAACCGGTAATTGAAGCAGCAGCTTATGTACCCGATGCATTATTGGACCCTGCAACTTTACAGGAATCATTGAATATCGATCAAATTTATGATGCGCTTGTTTTAGGAATTCGGGATTATTTTTCGAAAATGGGCTTTACCAAAGCTATTATTGGCTCATCCGGCGGAATAGACTCGGCAGTTACTTTGGCCATTGCCTGCGCTGCTTTAGGTGCCGAAAATGTGCGTGCTGTATTAATGCCATCACCCTATTCTACATCACATTCTGTGGATGATGCAGTTGCACTCAGTAAAAATCTCGGTAACCCTTACGATATTATTTCCATTAACCATATTTACGAATCATTTTTAAACACCTTAGCTCCTCAATTTAACGGTATGCCATTTTCGTTGGCTGAAGAAAATATGCAAAGCAGAATAAGAGGTAATTTATTAATGGCATTAGCAAATAAATTTGGCTACATTTTATTAAACACATCTAATAAAAGCGAGTTGGCTACCGGTTATGGTACTTTGTATGGCGATATGGCTGGTGGCCTCGGTGTTTTAGGCGACTGCTATAAATTACAGGTATATGAGCTGGCCCGTTTCATTAATAAAAATAAAATGATTATTCCTGAAAACATCATTCAGAAAGCCCCCAGTGCCGAGCTGAGACCAAACCAAAAAGACAGTGACAGCCTTCCTGACTATACCATTTTAGACAAAATTTTATACCAATATATTGAGCAACGGATGGGGCCTGCCGAAATAAAAGCAATGGGCTATGATGCCGACTTAGTCAACAGAATTTTAAAACTTGTAAATACAAACGAATACAAACGCAACCAGTTTTGCCCCATCATACGCGTTTCGCCCAAGGCTTTTGGCGTAGGCAGAAGGGTACCCATTGTAGGAAAGTATTTAAGTTAATTTTTTTAGTCATGAACCACCATTAATGGTACAATGCTATGAAATGCCATCATTTTGGTATGGCTTCTTTTAAACAGTGTATCAAACAAGCCATGCCTTTTGGGAATTGAAATGATTAAATCAATTTTATTTTCTTTCACAAAATTATTGGCTGTTTCCATAAAATCATTGCCATCTACAAAATGATATTGCGGATTGTATTGATGTAACAAATTATGCAGCATTAAACTTTCATGAGGTGTTTCAGGTGTAAAATGACTATTATCTTTATCAATATTCAACACATGCAATGCTGCTTTGGTAGCATCCAATACCTTGATAATAGGCTGAATAGGCGTAGTTTCAACAACTTTTTGAAAATCACAAAGAAATAATACTTTTTCAATTGGCTTTACTGGCGCCTCCTTTGGAACAATGATTACCGGTACAGTAACATTTTTGGCTACCTGTATAGTATTGCTTCCAAAAAGATTTTCTTCAATGGCATCACCGCCGGTAATACCCATCATTACAACATCAATGGGCATACGTTCGCATACACTCTGAATACCCGGCGTTAACAGATTAAATTCTGAAAGTGTTTCTACAACAATATTTTCAGGCTGATAAGCCAATAAAATGAATTTAAAATTCTCCAAACCTGTTTCACTTCCCTTCTTCAAATTATCAATCCCAACAGCATCAACCGCAGGAACCAGCGGGTCGGCACCTATTGTAACAATGGTTTGATAGGTATTGTATAAAATTACTTTTTCTGCCTTTATTTGCCGGGCAATTTCCATGGCATAAATGGCGGCATGTTTGGCAGTTTCTGAAAAGTCGGTGGGTATTAATATTGTTTTCATGTGTTTACTTTTATAACATGAAGGTAATTTTTAGAAGCCTGTTAAAAAATGATGAAAATCATTTCACAAAAAAATAATATCCTTCCCTTTCACGCTTATCCCATTATACACAGTTCCCAATCAAACCTACATTCGTTCAATAATGCCTGCAATGCCCTGGCCACCGCCTACACAGGCTGTTACCATTCCGTATTTTTTATTCAGTCTTTTTAAATCATTCAAAATTTGGATGGTTAGTTTAGCACCGGTGCATCCCAATGGGTGCCCCAACGCAATAGCACCCCCATTAATATTTACTTTAGCCGGATCCATTCCCAACGCTCGAATTACTGCAACAGACTGGGCTGCGAAGGCTTCATTCAGTTCAATTAAATCTACATCTGCTAAATTCAGTCCCGCCTGTTTTAAAACTTTGGGTACTGCGGCCACAGGACCAATACCCATAATACGCGGATGTACGCCGGCACTGGCACAATTCACCAATCGGCCAATGGGCTGTAAGCCCAGTTCAATCATCATCTTCTCACTCATTACAACTACAAAAGCAGCACCATCGCTGGTTTGCGATGAATTACCTGCAGTAACGGTACCATTCAGTGCAAAAGCAGGTTTTAATTTAGCCAACCCTTCAACAGTAGTATCGGCACGCAACCCTTCATCAGTATCTACTACATAAGAACGGTTCGCTTTTTTCCCCTTTTCATTTACATAAGTTTCCTGCACAGTAATGGGTAATATTCCAGATTTAAAATACCCATTTTCTATAGCTGTTTTTGCTTTTTGGTGCGAATGGTATGCAAACACATCCTGATCTTCTCTTGAAACATTAAATTCTTTTGAAACTGCTTCGGCAGTTAAACCCATGCTCAGGTAATAATCGGGTTCATCTTTTGCAATATTATAGGATGGAACCGTTTTCCAGCCGGTTGTAGGCACCAAACTCATACTTTCCGTACCGCCGGCAATAATACAGTCGGCCATACCGGTTCTTATTTTAGCAGTTGCCATGGCAATACTCTCTAACCCGCTGGCACAATAACGATTAATGGTAATACCAGCCACTTCAACACCCAATGCTTTAGCTGCAATAATTCTACCAAATTGCAAGCCTTGTTCTGCTTCTGGCACAGCATTACCTACAATTACATCATCTATCCGTTTATAATCTAACTGCGGAAGGGTAGCCATCAATCCTTTTATCACTTCCACCGCCAAATCATCGGGACGGTAAAAACGAAAGCCACCTCTTTTGCTCTTGGTAACTGCGGTCCTAAAACCTGCAACGATGTATGCTTCCTGCATAAAAATAATTTTACTCATCAAATGTAATAAAAAGTTGTTTATGCAACTATATATTCATTGAATTTTACCATCTCGGTTTTCAACAAATGAAACCAATAATTAGTTAATCATGCAGGGAAAAATGTTGTGCTTCAACTGTGCGTATACCGTAATATGCTATCAACAAACAAGGATTCTGTTCCTTATTCTTTGCACTGCTTTATCTTCGCAGCCATGTATGCATTGATTAGAAAATTATTGTTTCAAATGAACCCTGAAAGGGTACATTATTTTGCGATGAATAGTTTACAAAAGGCTTGTAATATTCCTACTTTGCAACATTTTATTGCACAACAACTTTCCATAAAAGATGCGGCTTTGGAAAAAGAAGTTTTTGGGCTTCATTTTAAAAATCCTGTTGGACTGGGTGCGGGGTTCGATAAAAATGCAGTTTATTTAAAACCACTCAGCAGTTTAGGGTTTGGATTTGTTGAAATAGGCACTGTTACACCGAAAGCACAACCGGGCAATGAGCCACCACGTTTATTCAGACTACCGGCAGACAAAGCTTTGATTAACAGGATGGGATTTAATAATGATGGCGTAATTGCCATACAAAAAAGATTAGCAGATTGGAAAAACAGTGCACACACACCTGAAACAGCATCGTTAATTATTGGAGGAAATATTGGCAAGAATAAACATACCGAAAATGAAGATGCGTGGAAAGATTATACCATTTGCTTTGAAACCTTATTTGATGTTTCTGATTATTTTGTGGTGAATGTTAGCTCGCCTAACACACCGGGGTTAAGGGCTTTACAGGAAAAAGATGCTTTGAAAAAAATTCTCGCTTCCTTACAGAATATCAATTTTGGGAAGTCACAACCCAAACCTCTTTTACTTAAAATTGCGCCAGATTTAACTACAGAACAATTAGACGATATTATTGCATTAACAGAAGAAGTAAAGCTTTCCGGCCTGGTTATCAGTAATACTACCATTAGCAGAAAAGGGATGAACCACACAGCAGCATCTGTTATTGAAAAAATTGGTGCGGGTGGATTAAGTGGCGCACCGCTTCGCGAAAAAAGCAATCAAGTGTTGGCTTATGTTGCTACACAAACCCAACACCGTTTACCCATTATAGGAAGCGGAGGAATTTTTACGGGTGCCGATGCCCAGGATAAATTTGCAGCAGGTGCTCAATTAGTACAGGTTTGGACCGGTTTTGTGTATGAAGGACCGCGTATTGCACGCAATATTTGCGAGTCTTTACTAAGCCGTTGATTGCTGTTGCTCATTAAAAAGTAATTCGGAAACTGCCAAACACACCAAATTTATTTATATTTTCATTAACTGCCGGAGTTGGCGATAAGCGCCAAATAAAATCAACACGAAACAGCTTAAATATATTATCAATACCTGTTCCAATTTCTGTATACACATGCCCGTCTAACGATTTAAAGGGGGCATTGCCTACATAGTTCAATTGCTGATTGTCAGGGCTTAAATTGCCTACTACAGCTTTAAATGTCCATAACTGCCGCAACTTCAGTTTACGGGTTAATGAGGTTAATCTAAACAAACCATTACCTACATTGTGTTCAATATTAATACCTGCATATTGATCGCTTACATATTCAAAACGATTCATTAAGCTGAAAGCATACCTGTTATAATAGTACTGCTCATTACCGGGATGTACTTCCAGAAACTGATAAGGTGCTGTTCCAAAAATTTTACCGCCATACACATTATAATAAACATAACCAAATGGTGCAATTTTTAAATAATCAGAAACAGATAAACTTACTTTATCGTAGGTGTAACTACTGTTTAAAACACCGGGGAAGCCATGCGCATAGTTGAATAATACAATGGGATAATCGCTACCCAAACTATAACGTGTAAAATTACTGACCAGGGTACGTTCATCGTAAGCATAGCGAACACTAAATCCGGCTTCAAAGGTTTTTAAAGGGGTACCGCCATTCGTAGTAGGAAAATATTGTTTACCGGGCAAGTTTAATAATGCTTCATATTGTTTAGAAGTGAAAGAAGTGCCAAAGCCAAAACCTGAATTGGTCTCTGCATAATAATTCAAATCCCATTCTTCGGAACGTTGGTATTTAAAAGGAATATTAGGCCTCCTGAAAATGGTAGCAAAAATATTATCGGTACCTAACTGATCAGCATACATCTGGCCATTATCCAAATCATTTCGATACTTTAAGTTGATGTAACTCCAGGGTTGCCTGCTAAACTGATACCGTATTTCACCCAACCCTTTTAGCCCTTTATCTTTAAAGCCATAAGCCAGATAGGTATGTGCAAACCAATGCTCATTAAATCCACGATTGGTTTCCACATCAAAACGAACCCTTGCACCTTCATAGGGGTTGGCGCTTAACCAATACCACCAGGGGCCAATACGTACATTGCCCACATCTTTATACCCTTTCGCTAAAAACTCTAATGTATTTCGATAATGAATATAAGTTTTATTATTTTCCAATGTATCTAACAATGCATACACCGTTTTTTCACTTTTATTCAGTTCTTCATGCCGATGATCGGCCCAGAATGAATCGGGCAAATTGGTAACATTGGGTAATAGATCAACTTCACTCGGTGTTTTGGCCGAATCGAGCATGCGGGTAACATAAGGGCTGTTCAGCAATACCTTTCGGTAAGTGGTTGTTTTTCGTCCTTTAAAAGCCAGTTTATTTTTCCCAAGGGGCGAAATATCTACCACAAATTTATCTTTCGATAAAAACCAGATACTATCATCTATTAATCTATATTCCTGAATTAAAGTAAGCCCACTGATAAAATTTAAATTTACGTCAACGGCAGGCCGTAAAGTAATTTTTTGAATGGCAAAGCTGGTATCATTCACCCAGCAATCTCCTTCAAATACATCTTCACCTTTGTGTTTGGGTGTAAATTTAAAATGCACCAATCTCCGATGATTCAGGTACTGTGTATCTAATAATTTAAAATTATAAAACTTATCGCCACGTTCATTAAAAGGGCCAATGAAATCTCGGTTAAACACAGGAATGGTGTTGGCATAAATATCTACAATCTGGTACATATTACCCAATTGTTTTATCAGGCTTTCATTATCAATGCCATTGGTTTTGGTTGCTTTAATAATTTCGCGGGAACGTACGGGATTATTTTGATGATAATAATCTGAAATGGTTTCGGTTAAATAAGCCGGTAAAAATGGTTTATCTTCTGAAGTAGAGTCAATATAATTGAACACAAAATTCAAAGGCTTTACCAAAAAGTTTTTGGAAAGTTT
Source organism: Hydrotalea lipotrueae (assembly GCF_019249625.1). Lineage (NCBI taxonomy): Bacteria > Pseudomonadati > Bacteroidota > Chitinophagia > Chitinophagales > Chitinophagaceae > Hydrotalea > Hydrotalea lipotrueae. Next base: position 12,384 of record NZ_JAESDL010000017.1, read on the forward strand.
GGCAGTGTTGATATTGGCAATATCTAATTCTAATTTATTGTAAGCCTCATAATAAAAATTATTCCAGTGGGTACGCTCATGATCGGCTTTGTGCTGCATAATTTTTCGCCAAAACCATAATGCCCGGTTGTATTTGCTTTTAACCACCACATCATTACTGGGCAACAATTCCATTTTAACAGTAAAAAATGCCGAGTCTTTAAATAAAGCACTGGGTATTAAAACATTTTTATACCCAACTGAACTGATTTGCAAGGTATCATTGTGACTCCATTGGCCGGAAGTAAATACAAAGCGGCCGGAAGAGTCGGTTAAAACACCCTGCCCGCTCAATTTAAAAACAGCAGTAGAGAAGGGAATAGGCTCATCACTTTGTTTATCTACTATGACTCCACTAATTTTAATTGCCTGCGCTACAGTTACTGCGCTACACATCCAAACCAAAAGAACACTCAAAAGGGTTTTCTTAACTGTATGCCATATCATAGCGCAAAATTAAAGGATAGGGGAATGTAAATAGAGACATAAGTCACAATTAAATTTAATTTATTTTAAATCATGCCCAATGACTTTTGGTTAGATAGCCCTTTTTTATGAAATGCTGCTTTTGTGAAAATGAATGGAAAAAACACAGCTTTCAATTGTTATTATTTAAAATAAATTAATGTATAACAAGATTTTTCAAAAATGGTTGCTACATATTTCCCAATAACAATAACTTTAAACTACAATTCAAACAAGGGAATGACCTCATTTTTTATTGCTGTGAAATATGCTGCTATCGGCATTTATACATTTTTTATACAGGAAAGAAATGCAAAAATACAGTTCTTTATAGCCATTCTTACCCTTTTTCTCAGTTGGTGGTTACATATTTCAAACATAGAATGGATACTGGTTTTGCTTTGCATGATGCTGGTAATTGGGTTAGAAATGATGAATACAGCTATTGAAAAAATCTGCAATCACATCACACCGGATTTTCATCCTAATATTAAAATCATTAAAGATATTGCTGCTGGTGCCGTACTTTGGGCAGCCTGTTGCAGTGTAATAATTGGTTGCATTATTTTTATTCCAAAAATCACTCACTATATTTTCAATTGGGAATAAAAAAACCGATGCAATGGATGTACACCGGTTTATTGAAGCATATCATATTCATTTCATTAAAAATCTAACCCAAGTGATAAATAAAATACAGATGGTCCTCTAAATAAGCCTTTCATTGGCCAACCCAAATCGGCACGGATAAAATAACCCAACAAAGTACTTCTTGCACCAAATCCATAACCACCGGCAAATGGGCCTAAACCACCGGCATCTAAGCGTACTGTAATAGGATTAATAGCCGGATTGGCAGGTTGAAATATTTCAGTAGGCCGTTTAATGCCATTAAATTTTCCGTTCCATGCGGTACCTAAATCAATGAATTGAACCAATTGAAAATTCCTTAAAAAGGCATTGTTAATGGGGCGGTTAAACAAGGTTGAAAATAAAGGAAACCGAAGTTCACTATTAATCACCACTGCATTATTACCATTGGCAACATTTTGATTATAACCCCGCATATTTAAAGCCAACGATTGAAATGCATAGGTTTGATCGGGTGCAGGCTGATTGGCACTATTGAACTTTGGATTTACCCAGCCATCTGTTCCACCCAAGTAATAAATAATTTTTTGGTTGCCAAAACTAAAGTCGCCTGCTGCCCTTGTTGCCCAAATAAAATTGCGATAAATTTTGTAGTAGTTACGTGCATCAAAGCCTAAGTTATAAGTTTGATTACCACTGCCACCGGTAGTTCCGGCAATGGGCTCATTAATATCGGCATATACTTTCCAGCGCAAACCATTCCAGATATTCTGTGCCGGGTTGATGGTATTATCATAAACGTACTCAATATGCCCCACTAAATATTGTGCACTGGTATCATTTACCTTGAGTGAAAACTGATCTGCAGGTTTTATAACGCCAAGGTCTTTACGTAAGCCGAATGTGGCTCGCAGGCTTCTTACCTCATCAAATGGATAGGCCACATTAAATTGATACAAGTTGGTAATTAACTGATTATCATAAGGGCTGGTATTAAAGAAATTAGTTTGGGTACTACGGTAATAAGTTACACCCCAGTCAACCCGTTTTTTCAAGTTTTGAAAGGAGAAAAAGAAATCTTTATCTTTTAAAGAAGTGCCGAAACGAATACCTCCAATAAATTTAATGTCTTCCATCAAATCGCTGACACCTGCGCGGAAGCTCCAGTTAATGGCACTTCCATTGTTCAACTGAATAGGGCCGGCACCACCTGCATAAGGTTGATAACGATTTACCAATATGTTATTAGTAACACCGGCCAACAAATAATCGGCACTAAACTTTAAACGATAATTAAACAGTTTGGTTTCTTGTAAATAGTTATGTTGATTTTTAGTTCCTGTGGCATTGTTTCCTGAAATATTGGTGTTCGAAATACCTGATTGGGAGGTAGCAGTATCGGCTTCACTTGAAAATTCATTTTGAAAAAAGTTTTTTGGTGCTGGTTTTACCGTATCAACTAATGCAACAGGCAGTTTCTTTTTGGAATTATTGGTGTAATTTAACGGATTACCCCGTGCAATTTTTTGTGCATTCATTTGCTCTTGTATGTATTGTGTAGGCCGGGCATTCACGTTTCTTCTGTTCAATGCTGTTTCATCTACTTTTAATTTGTAAAGAAATTTAAAGTCACCTTCCTGTCGGGTTTCGCTTACCTGGCCGTTATTGCCCGATACTCTTGATTCCAGTAAAGAACTCTGGTAATTGGTAATAGGGAAAGTATAAGTAGAATCTTTATACACCTGAAAATAACTGATACTATCGGCTTCGGGTTTACGCCAGGCGGCTAAGGTAGAATCCAACTCTTTTACAGAAGGATTTCTCAACATTTCGGTACCAATATAATACAATGTGTCAAGCCCATCCCGTTTGGTAGAGAAAAAACCGGCCCAACGGTTACCAATTCCATTCTCATCACTCACAAAAGTAAAGTGATTGGTATTGTATTGCATCGGGAAAGTAGCATTACCATATTTTAAATTCGTAAGTTGTGTAATTTGTTTGGTTTTGCTTTTGTTTAAAATATCAATCAGGAAAATATTGAAACGGTAACGGCTTGGCAAAACGGTATCATTACTGGGGGCAGAAGGGCTGGGTCTGTTAGAGGAAAAAATGATACCGGATCTGTTGGGGAAAGATACAAAATTGGGATACAATTCATCATACACATCATTGGTTACCTGCTCTATTTTCTGGTCATCAATTTTATAAATAAACAAATCTGTCTGACCATTTTTAACTGCACTTAAAATAAGGGTATTGGCATCGAGCATAAAAGACGCATCATTAATCTGCTCAAATCCTGTAATTTCCTGTTTAAACCTTTTATAACGGGCTAATACATCGTATACAAACATTTTAATTTTTCCTTTATCCCAATAAATTACTAAAAGCCGGGTTCCTTTGCCATCCCATGCTAAAATGGGATAATTTGGATTAATGTCCCCTTCGTTGGTACGAACGCCATAATCTAATAATATTTTTGTGTCGTAAAAATTTTCAACATATTTAACCCTGTAAACACCTTTCTTAAATTCAACTACGGCATAGTTATTATTGCGTGGATTGGGATTTGCCTGAAAACGGAAATAATCATTTTTGCTCACATCTTCCGATACACTTAAAACACCTTTTGGCGCATTTCTTCTTTGCCGGATATCTTTATAATAGCGGTCTTGCATTTGCTGCATGAAATCATCTAATACCTCTTTAAATTTTTTCTTACAAATTTTTTCAGAAGCACTATTCAAACTTTTGTAGATACGGGCTAAGTATAAAAAATAAGTTACATTTTCTTTTCGGTAATGTTCGGCTATGTAATACCAGAACGCGTTGCCGGCTAAAAGCGGTTTATCGAATGCAAACTGGTAAAAATTATTATAATTACCACTTAACAGGGCACTTTTTAACTGATCATCTTTCTCTGTACTCCAATTCTGTGCAACATAAGCTACATAACCATCTGTTAACCATTGCGGCAAATCCAATAAAGCCTGATTACTGGCAAATTCACCAATATCATCTCCAAACAAAATATTATCGGTTAATACTTTGGCAATTCCTTCTCGGATCTGATTTCTTAAATGATTATGATTGCCATCAAAAAAAACTACAATTTTATTGTTCACCAATTTGGTTAATCCACCGGCATTTTGCCAATCAATGCCAATTCCAATATTACTTTGTTTAAAATCGTTATAGCTGTTGTACACCACAATATTGGCGCGGCGTTGCAAACTATACTCGGTAAATTTTTCTAACTCAGGTAAATTATCTTCTGCAACCTGTGCTACAAATTTTCCCAATTCAGTACCACCTTGTGTAACATAGGTATTGAAATTAGGTGACTGGTAAAATTTCCATTTGAATTTGTTAAACTGTACCCTGTTTTTACCAAATTCAACCATATTTACCTGTGCCGTAACCGCTACCGGTAAAATGATAAATAATAAGATTGTAACTTTATGAATGATTGATTTCATTTGCATATCCAGTCAGAATTTAAAAATATTCGGGGCATCAGAAACGTTTGTCCAAAATTTTAAAGTGAAGATATTGGTCAATTAATTTCTAATTCCTCAATACTTGTTAAAATTAAGTAATTACCCATTATCAATTTAAAAATAAGTACATGTTGCACATTAAAGTTTTTACGTTTAACCCCATACAGGAAAATACTTACCTTATTTATAATGATGCTTTAAACGCTGTAATTGTTGACCCGGGATTTTATTTTTCTTCAGAACAACAGGTTTTTAGCGATTATATTCAAAAAAAACAATTAACACCCTCGTTGCTCGTTAATACACATTGCCATTTAGACCATGTTTTTGGAAATAAATGGGTACATGAACATTATAAAATTGAACTTTGGGCACATAAAGATGAAATACCCATGTTAGAAATGGCACCCATTTCGGGCCAGCAATGGGGCTTGCCATTTGAAAACTATAGTGGAAACATTAATTTATTGCAGGAAGGAGATAAAATATATTTAGATGAGGATGAATTTGAAATTTTTGAAGTGCCAGGTCATTCACCTGCCAGTATTTGCTTATATCATGCACCGCAAAAAATTTTAATTGCAGGCGATGCGCTTTTCAAAGAAAGTATTGGAAGAACTGATTTACCCGGAGGCAACCACCATCAACTCATTAAAAACATTAAAGAAAAATTGCTTGTTTTACCAGAAGATACAGTGGCATACCCGGGGCACGGACCTGCCACTACTATTGGGCATGAGTTGCGCTACAACCCCTTCCTGCAATCATAATATCTTACTGACTTTTAGCTTTTTGAATGGCTTTATTATATGCCATAATAAACATGGCTCCTAAATTGTTTTGCGGTGGCACGTAATCATCAAATTTTTCTTTATAACCGCCGGTAAATTTATTTTGCAATCCGCTCCAGATTTTAGCCCAGTCTAAATTTTTACCCTGTCGCAAAGTTTCTGTAATAGTTTCTATCAATGCCATATTCACCACACCCGTACCCACTTGTTTAGATGCAATGATATGTGACTCTGGGCAAATTTTTAAAACATCATTCAAACTATTGTAACCACCACAACTGCCCAATAATACCACTTTTGCCGAAGGGAACAACCTTTTGATGGTAGAATTTACATAATAACTGTGGCCACGATGAATCACTACCGTAGGTTCTATATTGGCTGAATCTAAATAACTATACAGGTGCTGCTGAGCAGCATCATCTAAATCCTGCTGCGCATCTAAAGGCTTGTTGGCATAAATTTCAATAGGTGCGCCTTTCATTGATTTTACTTCTACCCATTCCGGTTTATTTACAACACGCCAATATCCATTATTAAAATTGGCCAAAAATGCATTAAATATATTTTTACCGTCTTTATCTCCGTAAAAAAACTGCTGAATAATTACTTTACCTGAGGCATCTTTCAATAATGATAAAGGCATTTCATACACCGGAATAATTCCCAATTTTGCTGAAACATCAATGTGATTGGCAGGATCCATCGATAAAAAAATGGTATTCAATATGTTATAAATTACAATGCCTCTTTCATTTCGCTTTTTTTGATTGTATTGCAGTTGCTGTTGCACTTGCTTTAACATCAGGCTTCTTATTCCGGGATCATTGATGCTGGCATAAGAATCAGCAACATCTACCGCATCTTCCAATGTGGTGGTTTTTTCCAGACCGTTTACAAAGCGCTTAATTAAATTTTGAGCGGTTGATTTATCCATTCGCTTTAAAAAATCATCCAGCTCATTATACGCAGCGGCCATGCGAATAAACTTCTTGTAAAAATCATCATGTACCCATGCCAATAAAGTATCTGATCGGGGAATGGCCATGCGTGGAAAAATTCGGTTGTACACACCCAGATAGCTGCTGGTATAAATATCATCTTCACCCAAAACACATAAATAGTATAAATCTTGAGGCGCCAAATTATCTAATACTTTAAACCGAACAGCATCGCGTGGTTCTTCATGCAGTCCATTAATTTCATTAATATAATGTTCAACAGCTTTTTGTTTCAGTTTATCGGTTAACACTTGTTTGGCATAAGGTGTATCACCCATTTGCATACGGGCTGCATATTTTATTTCTGTATTCACCAATAATTTATAAAAGGGGTCGTCGGTATCTTTTAATTTCTGTATTGAATCAATAGTAATTTGTTTGTGATAAATTTCATCCAGAAAAGCGAAATAAATACGGCCACCGGGCAATTTTTCTATTTGATAAATGGTTTGCACCAATGCATCATTTACTTTTTTTATTTTTTGCGAAAGTTCATTTCCTGCACCGAGATAATCATAAATCATATCCGGATTTCTGTGCGCCACAACAGTTATGAGGCTATCGGCAAAAGGCAAATTCAAATGATTTCCTATAATATTTAAAATGTTATCCGGATTTTGTTGGCAGTTTTTTAGTACTAAAATATTTTTAGCATCATTTAGCCCAATATTATCCTGCAAGGCAAAATTGCTGATCAGTAGATTTCCAATTGCCATATCGTTAGCATTAACAATCGGGGCTATAGATTGGTGATTTTTTTCAAAGGCTATTGCATTTTCGTAAACTACCATCAAATCGCCCAGCATAATTCCTTTTATTAATCCGGCTTTATAAGCTGTAGTAAAACTTTCTAAAAGGCTGTAAATACCTCTTAACCATTTGTATTTATCATTATTGCTAATAGTGCTGTCTAATTCAACCGCTGCAGCCATATTATGAACAGTGGTATGCAGCAATTGGGTAATTTGTAAATTAACATCAATGTTGTTAGTTGGTGCAAATAAATGATCCTTATTCGGCGTAAGGTTAATAATATTTTGTTCGGCCGTTTTTATATTATCGTGAATTAACTGGCGCATATGCGGTATAACCGGCATTGCTAATTCGGGTTGCGCCTGCAAGACCATTACACCCAGCAAACATAAAACGGATAGGTAAACCTTTTGAATGATTCGCATAATCATCAAAAATAAATGCAATTATGCAAATTTTTCGTTAATGGAGTTAACAATTAGATAATCTGGGCCTTGTAGATGAATGCAAAAACTGTAAGTTAAATTTGTGTAAATTTGATGTTATCATGGAAACAGCAGCTAAAAAAATTTTAATTGCAGACGATGAACCCGATATTTTAGAAATTATCAGTTACAATTTAACCAAAGAAGGATATGCAGTTACTACTGCCAAAGATGGAGATGAAGCCATAGAAAAAGCCAAATTGGTTAAACCGAATTTAATTATTTTAGATATTATGATGCCGCATAAAACTGGCATTGAAGTATGTGCTATTTTAAGAGCGCAACCACAGTTTCAACATACCCTCATCATTTTTTTGACTGCATTAAGTGATGAACCATCGCACATTAAAGGTTTAGAAACCGGCGCAGATGATTATGTAAGCAAACCCATATCGCCCAAAATGCTCATCAGCAGGGTAAATGCGCTGTTTAGAAGGGTACAAAAAGAAGATGGCAAACCACTGAAAGTGGGGAATCTTACCATCGATCCTGTAAAATTTGTGGTTGAAATAGATGGCCGTGAAATAATGCTGGCAAAAAAGGAATTTGAATTACTATTTCTGCTGGCGGCTAAACCGGGCAGGGTATTTTTAAGGAATGAAATACTTTCGCAGGTTTGGGGCAATGAAGTAATTGTTGGCGACAGAACCATTGATGTGCATATTAGAAAAATCAGGCAAAAGTTAAATTTAGATTGTATTACCACTGTAAAAGGTGTAGGCTATAAATTTGATATATAAGTTTACGAACTGAAAATAATTCCTCCCATGCTTGTTATAAAAGTATTTGCTGCTTAGCTTTATGCATATTAGCCACTATGTTAGAAACCAAAAATTTATCGCCCCAGCAACTATCTGCCTTAACCGCATTATTTCTGGCCATTCCTATTGGATTTACATTTTTTTTAATTGAAAATGTATGGATTGGTGCAGCAGCATTTGTACTCACTTTTATTGGTAGTTATTATCTCATCGGGTTTGTGCTGGAATCGTTCATTTACCGAAAAATCAAGCTAATTTATAAATTCATTTATCAAACCAAAGCCAGTAAAAGGGAAGAAACCTATTATAAATATATATTACCACAAAAGGGAATAGATGAGGTACGAGAAGATGTAGAAAAATGGGCAGAACAAAAAAGTGCTGAAATAGAATTGCTGAAACAAAATGAAGCTTACCGGAAAGAATTTCTTCAAAATTTAGCACATGAATTTAAAACACCCATTTTTGCCATTCAGGGTTATATAGATACTTTATTAAGTGGTGCCATTGAAAATCCGGAAGTCAATAAAAAGTTTTTGGAAAATGCTTCTAAAAATATTGACCGAATGGTAAATTTAGTGGAAGATTTAGATGAGATCTCGAAATTAGAAAGTGGTGAACAACCCCTGTATAAAGAAAATTTTATTATTCAGGATTTAATCAGGGAAGTTTTTGAAGCCCTTTCCATAAAAACTGCAGCCAAACAAATAAAAACAATCATTAAAAAAGGATGTGAAGCACCCATAATTGTATTTGCCGACAAAGAAAAAATAAGGCAGGTGCTCAATAACTTAGTGATAAACGCCACCAAATACGGTAAAAACAATGGTACTATTATAGCCAGTATTTATAAAACCGATGGCATGCATGTTTTAGTTGAAATTAGTGATGATGGGATTGGCATTGCTGAAGAGCATTTACCCAGAGTGTTTGAACGTTTTTACCGAACCGACCGGGGAAGAAGCCGAAATGTAGGCGGTACAGGTTTAGGATTAGCCATTTGCAAACACATTATTGAAGCACATGGCCAAACCATACATATAAGAAGCAAAATTGATGTAGGTACATCGGTTGGGTTTACCCTTTCTACCAAAAGAAATTAAAAAAGCCCCTATGAAAATAAGGGCCGGTCATGAGAAAATCTACTGTACTCTTGTTGCGCTTTAACTATGAACTAAATTCTGAATGCAAAATAAAGAGCCCAATGTGAAGCCAATGTAAATTCAATGCAACCAAATCATTAACATTTTGGAGCCAAAGTTTAAATGGCTGTATTAACAAATTATTAATTCTTTTTTTTACCCAAGGCTTCAAATCCATAGCTTTACTTTTGTCCAAATTTTTTCGATTATGGGATTAAACACGATTGGCAGGATTTTCATGCCCAAAAACAAAATTTTCTACGAACTTTTTGAGCAGGTAGCCGATACCGTTTGTGAGATGGCAGATATGCTTAAAAAAGTGGTAGCAGAACCGGAACATGATAAAAGGGCACCACTTATTAAACAAATTGAAGATTTAGAACACAAAAATGATGACCATACCCACAAAATTTTTACCGAATTAGGCAGAAATTTTATAACCCCTTTCGATAGGGAAGATATTCACTATTTGGCCACTGCATTAGATGATATTGCAGATTATATTTATTCCTCTTCCAAAAAAATTAATTTCTACCATATTAACCCTAATGACAGCGGTATCCAAAAAATGGCTGAATTAATTTACCAGGGTTGCAATGAAATTAAAAAAGCAGTATATGGCCTTCGCGATATGAAAGATTTGAGAAAAATGACTGAAGCATTAGTAAAAGTAAATTCCATAGAAAATCAGGCCGATGATGTTTTTGATATGAGCATTGAAATGCTTTTTCAGAAAGAGAATGATGCCAAAGAAGTGATTAAAAAGAGAGAAATTTATCAGGTATTGGAAATTGCTACAGATAAATGCGAAGATGCCGCTAATGTAATTGAATCCATTATCATCAAATATGCTTAATCGGCATTGATGGCTTAAACTAAACTTATTAACAGCAATCAGGAGATATGATGATTTTATTGGTTACACTTGTTGTACTTGCGCTGATATTTGATTTTATTAATGGCTTTCATGATGCTGCCAACTCCATTGCCACCATCGTTTCTACAAAAGTACTCACACCTTTACAGGCAGTAGTTTGGGCAGCTTCTTTTAACTTTATTGCCTATTTTGTTTTTAAAGAACACAAAGTAGCCGGCACTATTGCCAACATCATTGCAGAAAATATAATTAATTTTCATGTATTAATGGCTGCAACCGTTGCTGCTATTATCTGGAATTTAATTACCTGGTATTTTGGTATCCCCTCCAGCTCATCTCACACTTTAATTGGGGGTTTAGCCGGTGCAGCCATTGCAGCCGGTGGCGGATTAGATGGCGTAAACAGCAGCCCCATTATAACTGCATTAGTTTTCATGGTACTCTCCCCTATTTTGGGATTAATATTTGGTTTTATCATCACCATTATTACTGTTAATGTGGCAAAAAATGCCCGCCCCTCTAAAGCTGAAGGATGGTTTAAACGTTTGCAATTGGTATCATCTGGTGCATTAAGCTTAGCGCATGGCGGTGGCGATTCACAAAAAACCATGGGTTTAATTTTAGCCGGTTTATGGTTTTTTGAAAAATCTTCTAACCCAAATATTGGTTCTATTCACAATTTTGCCATGCCCGAATGGCTGCCTTTTGCATGTTATACGGCAATAGCTTTGGGTACTTTGTTTGGCGGCTGGCGCATTGTTAAAACCATGGGTACAAAAATTACAAAGGTTACCCCGTTAGAAGGATTTTGTGCAGAAGGTGGTGGTGCATTAACCATATTTTTAACTACATTTTTTGGCATCCCGGTAAGTACTACCCATACCATAACCGGTGCCATTATTGGCGTTGGAGCCACCAAACGCTTAAGTGCAGTGCGCTGGGGGGTCACTATCAATTTAGTTTGGGCATGGATACTAACCATCCCGGTTTCAGCAGGTATGGCTGCATTGTTCTATTATGGCGCAAATTTTTTATTCTAACGTTTGCACATAAATTTATACGGCTATCTTTCCATATTTACACAATCAGGGTATAACTTTATACCGGTTTATATTTTCATTGAAATGAATGAAAATAATATTACACAACAGCTTAGTATAACTGAGAATCTCAAAATAGTTTGAATAATATGAAGAAAATATTAGTTACCGGTGGATGCGGCTATATTGGATCACACACCATTGTTGATTTAATTGAAAACGGATATGAAGTAATTTCTATTGATGATAATTCAAGATCAAGCATTACTGCTTTAAATGGCATTGAATTGATTACCGGAAAAAAAATAAAAAATTATACAGTTGATTTGAAGAATTTTGATGAAACACAAGCGGTATTTCAAGAACATCATGATATTACAGGAATTATACATTTTGCAGCTTATAAGGCCGTAAGTGAATCGGTTGAACAACCTTTGTTTTACTATGAAAACAATCTGTTTTCATTAATCAATCTGCTGAAATGTGTAAAGGAATTTTCTATTCCTTACTTTGTTTTTTCTTCTTCCTGCACTGTTTATGGTAATCCCGATAGTATACCTGTTACAGAATCTTTTCCCATCAAAAAAGCTGAATCGCCTTATGGAGCTACCAAACAAATGGGTGAGGATATTGTAAGAGATTGCAGTAATGCTTTTGAAACTACTTCAATTTTATTACGCTACTTTAATCCGGTAGGTGCCCATCCTTCCAATCATTTGGGCGAACTGCCCATTGGTAAACCCATGAATCTTGTGCCGGCTATTACCCAAACTGCTATCGGTAAAATACCCAAACTAATGGTGTATGGCAACGATTATCCTACACGAGATGGTAGTTGCATCAGAGACTTTATTCATGTATGTGATATTGCACATGCACATACCCTTGCTTTGGAATATTTAATTGCTCAAAAAAACAAAAGCTATTGCGATGTTTTTAATTTAGGCACCGGCAATGGAGTTTCCGTTTTGGAAGCCATACATGCATTTGAAAAAGTAAGTGGTGTTCAATTAAATTATGAAATTGGCCCAAGAAGGCCGGGCGATGTAGTAGTCATTTATGCCAATAACGAATTAGCAAAAAAAACATTAGGCTGGAACATTCAATACAGCTTAGAAGATATGATGCGCACTGCATGGGCTTGGGAACAAAAACAGTTTACGACAAAAAAAATTAAATAGCACCCGGAAAATCAAACTATTGTACTATTCCGCATTTATTGAAGTAATAAAAAATTTACGATTTGCAGGTGAAGGGAATAACTTTATACCTGTATGGATTATTTAAAACAATTCCGCAGTTTTATTAATAGTTATTATGTTGGCGAAGGGGTAAGAATTACCTTTGGCATTTTATTGCCTTCACTTGTTGCAGGATATTTTCATGCTTTGCCTATTGGCATTAATATGTCGCTGGGCGCATTGGGTATAGCCATTAGCGACAATCCCGGCCCAATTTCCCATCGCAAAAACGGATTTTTAGCCGGAAGTATTATCCTGTTTTTGGTGTCGTTAATCATTGGTTTCGCCAGTCCAATCCACTGGTTATATGGTTTCATATTACCCTTATTGTGTTTTATATTTTCCATGTTAGGTGTTTTTGGAACAAGGGCCGCTTCTATTGGAATTGCAGCTTTATTGATTTTAGTATTACAGGCAGAACACCATTACAATAATTGGAGGGATGTTGTAACCGTAAGTTTTTATATTGGAATGGGTGCTGTTTGGTATAGCCTGTTAAGCCTGGCACTGTATAATCTTCGTCCCTACAAAATCATGCAACAGGCATTAGGAGAATATCTGGAATCCATCAGCAGATATTTGCGTTTAAAAGGATCTTTTTTTCAGGATGCAACAAATCTAGAGCATACTTACGCACAACTATTGCAATTGCAAACAACCGTTCTGGAAAAACAAAACCTGACAGCCGAACTAATTTTTAAAACCAGAAATTTTGTAAAAGAATCTACACCGGTTAGCCACATTTTAATGATGGCATTTTTAGATGCAACCGATTTACTGGAAATTTCAATGACTTCGCATCAGAATTATCAGGCATTGCATGCCTATCTTCCTGCACAAAATTTACTAAAAGGTTATGCCAATGCAATTAGCGATCTGGCAAATTACTTAGATGAAGCGGGAATTGCTTTAAAAAGTAGTACTGCCATTCAATCACCCACTGATTTTAGTGCAACCATTCGTTCACTTAGAAATGAATACAGCCAGTTGCATGCTAAAAATATCGCAGCAGATTCTATTCCAATTTTAATCAGCCTGAAACATATTTTAGACAGTATAGAAGCAGTAGCTGGAAGAATAAAAACGCTCGAATTATATACATCTTACAGAACTAAAATACCCGGTAAAATTTTTCAGGAAACAAATCCTGAAGATTTCATTTCACACCAACGGATATCATTTAACGTAGTTTTAGATAATTTAACTTTCCATTCAAATATTTTCAGGCACTCACTCAGAATTGCTTTAGCAGCCCTGGCAGCCTATTTCATAGCGCAATATTTTTTACTAGGGCATAGTTACTGGCTTTTATTAACTGTAATTGTAATTTTAAAACCGGCTTATAATCTTACCAAAAAAAGAAATAAAGAAAGATTAACCGGCACCATCATTGGTGCAATGATTGGTGCAATAGCACTTTACTTTATTCATAACGATACTATTTTATTACTGATACTTTCTGCCAGTATGCTGGTAGCCTACAGTTTTATGCGCACCAATTACCGGCTAAGCGTTGTTGCCATTACTTTATATGTTATATTGCTGTATCACCTTTTAAATTTCAATAATTATCGCTTACTGATTACAGACCGATTAATTGATACGGCCATTGGTTCTGCCTTAGCTTTCATTTTTAGTTATGTTTTACCTCCGGTTTGGGAAAGTGTTCAATTAGATACCATTATAGTGCGGGCTTTAGCTGATACACGTAATTATTTTAAAGCTTTAAATGAAATTTTTACAGGAAGGGCAATATACAACAAGGCAGATATGCGCCTTTCCAGAAAAAAAAGTTGGGTTGCAATAGCCAATGTTTCAGACAGCTTTAACAGAATGCTATCTGAACCTAAAAATCAGCAACATCACCTTACACAAATACACCAATTAGTGGTGTTGTTGCATATTACCAATGCGCATTTGGCTACCCTAAATTTTTATGCGGAGCAACTAACCAACCAATATATCACACCTGAATTAAACGATATCGGAATATTGATTGAACAATATTTTGATAGCGGCATTCAGCAATTGCAATCTGATAAGATAATTGAGCAAACAGATTTTTCAAATAAAATCATTCAAACAACCACCATCGAGCAAAAAATTAATGATTTATTGCAAATAAGAGCCAATGAAATTAATGCCGGACAATTGAATAGTGAAACCAGGCCATATCTTTCTACCTTAAAATCAATTACTGATCAGTATTATTTTATACACAATGTTTCCTATGATATGGCTAAAATTACTGATAAGCTTATTGCATATCATAAAAATAAACCCTCCGAATAAAAGAGGGTTTTGGTTTTTGATATAGGATTAAGAGAGGGGGATTAAAAGTTTTATTTTTTATATATTTAATATTTTAGTTATTCATTTATTTTTTCAGCATGGCACTCATTTCAGCTACCAACTCAGTTTTAGTAATTGGAATACCCATTATTTTATTGTAACCTTTCGCATCTACCATGTATATGTCTCTCAAAATTTTAACCAATTGTCCATTGTTAATTTCTGGTACCAATACCTGCTTAAATCCTTTAATAATTTGTCCAAGATTTTTTGGGAAAGGGCGTACATAACGAAGGTGGGCATGACTAACGACATAGCCTTGCTGTTGCAATTCGAGTACGGCACTTTTAATAGCCCCATACGTTGAACCCCATCCAATTACAAGCAAATCGCCTGTTTCGGCACCACTGTCTAAATGCTGTAATGGAATATGATCGGCAATTTTATCTACTTTAGCCTGTCTGATTTTTACCATGTGTTGGTGGTTATCGGGGTCATAACTCACATTTCCGGTAATATCCTGTTTTTCCAATCCACCAATTCTGTGCTCCAATCCTGCAGTTCCGGGTACAGCCCAGGGACGCACTAATTTTTCATCTCTTACATACGGCTGAAACTTTTCATCAGCATTAGTTTTAGCAGGAGCAAAAGCCACTTCAATTGGTTTTAAATCTGCTGCTTTTGGAAAACGCCAGGGTTCAGCACCATTGGCAATGTAACCATCACTCAATAAAATAACCGGCGTCATATGCTGTACGGCAATTCTGCAAGCTTCATAAGCCACATCAAAACAATCACTGGGTGTAGCTGATGCAATAATGGGCATAGGGCATTCCCCGTTTCTGCCATAATATGCCTGCATTAAATCGCTTTGCTCGGTTTTTGTAGGCAATCCGGTTGAGGGGCCGCCACGTTGTATATCAACAATCACCAAAGGAATTTCCAACATCACTGCCAAGCCCATCGCCTCTGCTTTTAAAGCCATTCCAGGACCTGAGGTTGTGGTAATACCCAAAGAACCACCATAACTGGCACCTATACTGGAGCTAATGGCAGCAATTTCATCTTCTGCCTGAAAAGTTTTTACACCAAACCCTTTATACTTGCTGAGTTCATGCAAAATATCAGATGCAGGTGTAATAGGATAAGAACCTAAGAACAAAGGCAACTCACTTTTTTGGCTGGCTGCAATTAAACCATATGCCAATGCCTGATTACCCATGATACTTCTGTAAGTACCTGCAGGAAGTTTGGCTTTTTCTACTTTGTATCGCGTAGTAAATGTTTCAGTGGTATCACCATAATTATAACCCGCCTGTAATACCTTAATATTACTTCGTAAAATGCTTTCTTTCTTACCAAATTTTTCCTTCAGAAACGCAATGGTATTATCAAGTGTGCGGTTGTACATCCAATAAATAAAACCCAACACAAACATGTTCTTGGCACGATCACGCTCTTTGGTGCCTAAATCGGTAAAATCTTTAAGTGCTTCTCTTGTCAGTTTGGTTACATCAATTTTAATTACTTCATAACTATCCAAACTACCATCCTCTAAAGGATTAACGCCATCCGGATAATTGGCTAAGCGTAAATTTTTTGCATCAAACCCATCAATATTGGCAATAATTTTTCCACCCGGTTTAATACTTTTCAAGTTTACTTTTAATGCAGCCGCATTCATTGCTACCAACACATCAGCAATATCGCCGGGTGTATATACTTTATTGGAAGAAAAATGTAATTGATACCCACTTACCCCAGGCAGTGTTCCAATGGGGGCTCTGATTTCAGCAGGAAAATCGGGAAATGTTGCTAAATCAATTCCTAATAAAGCGGTGTTATTGGTAAATTGCTGACCGGTTAATTGCATGCCATCGCCGCTATCGCCGGCGAACTTGATTACTACATCCTGCAGTAATTGCTCATTTCTGTTCATTTTATAAAAAATTGGTTACGAAGTTAAGCATAATACCCGTTCATATTTGAGCAGTTTTGCAGCAATTTAGAAACATTTTAAACATTTATTACACATTACCGCATTACCTTGCACCACCTGCAGGGTATAAAAGTAACATATGACTGATTCTTTACTAAAAAATTTATCCTTAAAAAGTTTAATGGGGCTGCTATTCATGCTTAGCATTTCATGCAATGAAAAGCCTTCCAATGCAAAATTATCTTCTCTTGCTCTTTCAATACCTGATATAGTGGCACTGGCGGATTCCATGCATGCACAAAAGCAAACC
The DNA here is from genome assembly GCF_019249625.1 of Hydrotalea lipotrueae. Classification (NCBI taxonomy): domain Bacteria; kingdom Pseudomonadati; phylum Bacteroidota; class Chitinophagia; order Chitinophagales; family Chitinophagaceae; genus Hydrotalea; species Hydrotalea lipotrueae. Next base: position 29,614 of record NZ_JAESDL010000017.1, read on the forward strand.
ATTATCAGCACGCCCATTCAATATGATACAACAAAAAAATACATCTATCTGACTTTTGATGACGGCCCGCAACATGGCACAACTGCCTGCGTAGAAACCATCAAAAAAGAACAGGTAAAAGCTTCTTTTTTTATGATAGGCAATCAGATAAACGATGTATACCTGAAAAAATTAGTGGCATCTATTCGCAATGATTATCCGCAAATACTATTGGCCAATCACAGTTTTACACATGCCGGCAATAAATACATTTATTTTTATCATCATCCACAAATGGCGTTTAATGACTTTATTCAAGCACAGGAAACAATCAATATTCCATTCAAAATTATTCGTTTGCCGGGTAACAGTGCATGGATTGGCGCCAATTCAATAAAAACATCACCACTGGTAAGGCCTGTTTGCAAAATGTTAGATAGTGCCGGTTACAATGTAATTGGCTGGGATGTAGAATGGAGCTTTAACCATAAAACGGCAAACCCCATTCAAACTCCGGAAACAATGTTGGAACTGGTCAATCATGCATTCGAAAAAAATTATACCCATACTAAAAACCATCTGGTGATTCTTTCACACGACCGGATGTTCAGAAATGCTAATTTTACAGATTCATTGCAAAAATTTATTAGCCTGTTAAAACAAAACTCCAACTACGTTTTTGAAACAGTTGACCATTACCCCAATCTTAAAAAACCATTATAACTTTAACGACTCTTTTTACATTATTGCAGTAACTTTACACAAGAATTAAAACAATTTAAATTATGGCAATTTTTAAATCTGGTAACCCTACTTTAACAGAAAAAATTTTTAATAACAGCCTTACTGCCGAAGCCAATGCACAAGGCATTATGAGTGTTAGAGGCACCTTAAATAAATTCGGTTTTTTAATGCTGATGGTAATTGGTGGCGCTTTTTATACCTGGCATACTTACCAAAGCGGACAACCCGGCACCACTACCACTTTAATGATGGTGGGTGTTTTTGGTGGCTTAATTGCCGCTATTGCAATTATGTTTAAGCCCATGTGGGCAGGTTATATTGCCCCGGCCTATGGCATATTGGAAGGATTATTTATTGGTGCCATTTCAGCAATGATCAATGACATGTTTGCAAAAAATTATCCAAATTTGGTACTACAAGCAGTGGGCTTAACTTTTGGTGTTGCACTTGCTATGTTTTTGCTGTACAGTTTCAGGATTATTAAAGTAACCGACAAATTAAGAAGCATTATTTTCACTGCTACTTTAGGCATCGCTATCTTTTATGGCCTTACACTTGTTTTGGGCCTTTTTGGAGTGAATATGCCATTTATGAGTATTACCAATGGCGGTATGCTTGGCATTGGTATCAGTTTGTTTGTTGTAGCTATTGCTGCCTTGAACCTTTTATTGGATTTTGATATGATTGAAAGAGGCGCTGAGCAAGGAGCACCTAAATTTATGGAATGGTACGGCGCTTTTGGTTTGCTGGTTACCATTGTTTGGTTATACATTGAAATATTAAAACTGCTTAGCCGTTTGGCCAGCAGCAGAAACTAATAAACCAATTATTTTTGATAGCCCCATACCCAAACAGTATGGGGTTTTTTATACCCTTTTAAAAAACTTTGAAAACATTTTTGCAGATTGATATACCTGCAGCGAATAACCGGTAATTTAGAACTTTAAAACAAGAGCTGCCATGGAATTTAACAGAAAATCGCTTACTGATACCGACTTAATAAACCTTTACCGGCATTTGTTATTACCCAGATTGATAGAAGAAAAAATGCTGTTGTTACTGCGTCAGGGAAAAATCAGTAAATGGTTTAGTGGTATTGGTCAGGAAGCCATTGCTGTAGGCGCTACCATGGCATTAGAACCCGATGAATGGATAATGCCACTGCATAGAAATCTAGGTGTGTTTACATCCCGTAAAATGCCCCTGCATAAATTGTTTATGCAATGGCAAGGCAATAATGAAGGTTACTCAAAAGGAAGAGAAAGAAGTTTTCATTTTGGAAGCAAAGAACATTTTATTTGCGGAATGATATCGCACCTTGGCCCACAATTGGCTATAGCCGATGGTGTGGCATTAGCCAATCAGCTACAACAAAAACAAAAAGTAGCATTAGCCTTTAGTGGTGATGGCGGAACCAGCGAAGGCGATTTTCATGAAGCATTAAATGTAGCGGCAGTATGGAGCTTACCCGTTATTTTTTTGATTGAAAACAACGGTTATGGACTTAGCACGCCAGTAAATGAGCAGTACCGTTGCAAAAATTTGGTTGACAAAGCCATAGGTTATGGCGTGGAAGCCGTTCAAATTGATGGGAATAATATTTTGGAAGTGTATGATACCATTCGTGGGGTTAGGGATTATTGCATCACACAGCAAAAGCCTTATTTTATTGAATGCATGACTTTCAGAATGAGAGGGCATGAAGAGGCCAGCGGCACAAAATATGTTCCGCATGAATTATTTGAGATATGGGGCGAAAAAGATCCGGTAAAAAATTATGAGCAGTATTTATTAGATGCGCAAATACTTTCTGCACAGGCAATAGATGAAATCAGACAAAATACCAGGAAAGAAATTGAGCTGGAATTGCAAATCGCATTTCAGGCACCGGCCATTATACCCAATACAGCACTAGAATTAGCGGATGTATATGCCCCAGTGGAAGCTATTGATGAACCTGATGAATCATTGCGCCATCATCCATCTCAACAAAAACCACATCGACTTATAGATGCCATTAAAGAAGGATTAGATCAGGCAATGGAAAAATATCCTAACCTGATATTGATGGGGCAGGATATTGCAGAATATGGCGGTGCATTTAAAATTACAGAAGGGTTCGTTGAAAAATTTGGCAAAAATCGGGTACGCAATACACCACTTTGTGAAAGCGCAATTATAGGAACAGCACTGGGGCTAAGTTTAGAAGGATTTAAAAGTATGGTTGAAATGCAGTTCGCCGATTTTGTATCAGTAGGCTTTAATCAAATTGTAAATAATCTTGCAAAAATCCATTACCGCTGGGGACAAAATGCTGATGTAGTAATTCGCATGCCTACAGGTGCCGGTGTTGGTGCTGGCCCATACCATTCTCAGAGCAATGAAGCATGGTTTACACATGTACCCGGATTAAAAGTAGTATACCCTGCTACCCCTTTTGATGCAAAAGGATTATTACTTGCAGCTTTTAAAGACCCCAATCCGGTTTTATTTTTTGAACATAAAGCTTTGTACAGGAGTATTAGTGGCTATGTCCCAAACGGGTACTATGAAATTCCTATCGGAAAAGCACGTGTAATAAAACCCGGGAATGATATGAGTATTATTACCTATGGCGCCGGTGTTCACTGGGCATTACAATATACAGCGCAACATACTGAAACAGATATTGAAATTCTTGATTTAAGATCTTTACAGCCTTTTGATTATGAAAGCATTCGTGCTACGGTTCATAAAACAGGTAAAATATTGGTGCTGCATGAAGATACCTTAACAGGCGGTATTGGTGCTGAAATCAGTGCATGGATCACTGAACATTGTTTTGAGCATTTAGATGCACCCGTGTTGCGCTGTGCCAGTTTAGATACACCCATTCCATTTAATACGGCATTGGAACAAAATTTTTTAGCCAGTTCAAGATTAGAAGCTGCTATTCAAAAACTAATGCATTATTAAATGGAATCAACTACCCGGATGATAGGTTTTTTCGGCATGTTGCAATACATCTTCTTTGTAAAACAGCACATCTTTAAAAATGCCATTGGTGTACATGGCTGCCTGATCGGAAAAATGCGCAGATGACAAATGACCACTTTCGCCACCGGTGAGCAATGATTTGGCTTTTATTCTTTTTCCAAATTCAACCGCACAAATAAAACTATTGCCGTTATACCCATATCTTTTTTTGGTTCCATTAAATGTTCTGCTGACAAACGATGGAATACAACCCCAGGTAGAAGCTGCAAAACCAACAGGCAGACTGGGTTTGCTATCATCAAATTGCTCATTTATTTTTCCGGTTAACCGCTGGTAACGGTTCATATCGCCCCAGGCAACTTGCCATGTGCCGAAATTTTCAATTAATTTTTGAATCACATTTTCAAGTGGCTGTAATAAGGTAGCGGCATTGGCTTGTTGTACAAATTTTTCAGTTTTTTGTACCTGATCATCATCATCTCCATTATTGCGCATAATAGCAGGTAATAATTGCTGTGCCCATTCAATAGCCAATGTAGTAGCAACCGACGTAGCATTGGCATCACGATTCCAGTTTCGTAAAATTTCTATAGGCTGCTGCAGGTTTGCATAATTATTTTTTTCAGCGTCATATGCGTTCAGCAAAGCAGGAATTAAAATATCAAATGCACTTAAATGTGTATTATATGCTGTTTTTATAACCTTATCAATGGTTAATTGTGTTGCATTTTTCCAAAGTTTAACGGCCAATATTCCTCTGAAATTCTGACCATCGGGTGCCATATAACGCGGATAATTTTGTTTCAAGGGACTGCTGCTTCCCGATACGGTAAAAGGGGTTGAATTACAATTTTCTATCCAGCCGGTGGCAGGATTATATACATGCACCATTTCATCTAAAGTATGTAAGCCTTTCCATTCAGTTGCGGCAGTAGTGCCATCAACAGGTAATGCCCAGTTATAAGCTGTATCTCTGCGTGGTATAAAATTTCCATGCCAGTAGGCAATATTGCCCTTATCATCTGCAAAAACGGTATTGTTAGAGGTATTGGCATACAACTCCATAATTTTTTTGTACGATTCAAACCCATTGGCCTTTGTGCGTTCCCAGGATTGAATAAGGCTGGTCATAGATCGGTTCATAGCCTTAACGGATATCCATTTACCATTGCGCTCAGCCATTACAGTACCATGTTGTGTAAAAAAAGTAGTGAATGATTTTGAGGACAATCCATTATCAGTTGTGTAGGAAATGGTAATACTTTTTTCTTTTACCGGCAACCATTTCTTTTCGTATTCATAAAAATATTGCCCCTTTTTTTGAACAATTTTTTCAGCATACAAATCAGCTGCATCTGCGTAGCTGGAGGTATGCATCCAGCCGCAATGTTCGTTGAAACCCTGATAGACAAAGAATTGCCCCCAAGTTACTGCACCATATGCATTTAACCCCTCATCACTTGCCACTTGCACTTCAAATCTAAAATAAAAAGTAACATGCGGATTAATGTACAATATCGCATTACCCGATGCTGTTCGGGATGGCGCAAAGGCAAAGCCGTTAGAACCTGATGTTAAGATGTTATTTTCAGTATCAACTTTAGCTACAGGCTCATTTAACTTGTCATAAAAATTTTTTATTTCAGTTGTACTTAGCCCTCCAATATCTATGGCACCAATACTACCATCCGTCCACAAAAGTGGATACCAGGGTTTAAAGCAGTATAGCAATTTGGGCTTTACCTCCGGATGTTTGTACAAATAAAAATTGATGCCATCGGCATACGCATTGAGTAAAGCTTTTAACCATTGCGGCGCCGCTGCATAATCTTTTTGGGCATCTGCTGAATCAATTTGCAACCTGATCAGTAAATCATCATACAAAGCAGATTCACCTTTTATCTCAGACATACGGCCTAATTTTTCAATATAATTCATTTCAACCCTATCAAAATCATCTTCGCATTGTGCATACAACAAACCAAAAACAGCAGCCGCATCTGTTTTTCCGTAAATATGTGGTATGCCCCAATTATCCCTGATGATGGTTACATTATTTGCCATGTCTTCCCATCTTGCAACCATTTCATGGGTAGGTGATTGTGCAAAAAGCTGTATCGGCCAAAGCAAAGCAATCCATACATATTTCATAACAATACTTTTATTTTTAATTTTCGTTTTGTTTGAAAACACGTAACAAATTACCGCCTAAAATTTTATTGATATCTTTTTTACTGTATCCTCTTTGCAATAAACCTTTGGTAATGAGCGCATAATTTGTAACATCATTTAATTGCTGCGGTGCAGCGTTAATGCCATCAAAATCAGATCCAATGCCAACATGGTCTACACCAATTAAATGTACCACATAATCCAAATGATCGAGCAGTAAGGATAATGGAGGCCGCCAGCTATTTACTTCTGCTGCATATTTTTCAAATAAAATGATTAGGGCATAATCTTGTTGTGTTCCTGCATGAATCATTGAATCTAATTCATGGCGATGGTGCACACCAAACAGTTTTTGTTTTTGCATAAAAGTGCTGTCTAAAAATCCGGAATAAAAATTCAATTGTACAACACCTCCATTTTTACCAATCGCTTTTATCTGATCATCTTTTAAATTTCGAAAAACCGGACAAAGCGCATAAACATCACTGTGCGAAGCAATTACAGGTTTGGTTGTGGCATGCATTACATCCCAAAAAGTTTGTTCACCTACATGCGATACATCAATCATCATTCCCAATTGATTCATGTGTTGTACTAATTTTTTTCCAAAATCAGACAGTCCTTTTTGTTGCAATGCATCGGGGTGAAGGGTTTCATCCATTGCCGAACTTGCCCAGGGGTTTGAATTATTCCAGGTGAGTGTTAAATAGCGGGCACCTCTTTTGTACAGGCTATCGAGTTTGGATACATCATTTTCAATCATGTGTCCACCTTCTACGCCAAATAATGCTGCCAGTTTATGTGCTTTTACCGCCTGCATTAACTGGCTATAATTTTTTACGATAGCCATTTTATCAGGGTTTCGTTCAGCCACGGCATACAATGTATCCATTTCACGATTCGCAAAGTCAAATGGGTTCCGTTGGTCACTATCACACCACACAGAAAAAAATTGTACATCTACTCCACCCTGTTTAAATCTTTTTAAATCAGACATGGTAATACCTTTCAAGTCTTGATCTAACGATACCTTCTTTTCAATACAGGCGGTTAAAATATCATTGTGGGTATCTACTAAAATAGCCTGCTGTGTAATGCGTTGGTAACGTTGTGCAGATAAGCTGATAGCAAAACACAAAGCGATTAGGGTAAAAAATATTTTCATATATGAATGTTTATAATTAATGCAATACAACAAGCTATTTTCAAAATGGTACTCCTCCTTTATGAAACCATTAAAATGATGCACTATTTTTTAGTGTAATACCATTTCGTGCGCCGGTATGCTGCCCATTTTTCAATGTAATGGTTCCATTCACTACCACATATTTAAACCCTTCTGAATACTGGTGTGGTTTTTCATAGGTAGCTTTATCGGTTACTGTATCCGGATTAAACACTACAATATCTGCCGCATACCCCGGCAATAATAATCCTCTGTTTTGTAAGTGAAATTTTTGAGCTGGCAGACTGGTCATGCGCCGGATGGCTTGTTCCAAAGAAAACAAATGTTCCTCACGAACATACTTTCCTAAAATTTTAGCATTACTGCCATAGCCTCGGGGATGTGGCACCCCTTCGCCAAAAACCCTGATACCAGCATCGCACCCAAACATGCAGAAAGGATACTGCATAATGTATTGTACATCTGTTTCACTCATGCCATGAAAAACCATTCCTGCACCACCGTGCTGCATCATTTCTAAAACGGTTTCAGCTTCAGCTTTGGCCGTATGTTTTCGGCCTTTTAACAGGTTTATTGTTTCGATACTTTTCCCATTAAAAGCAGTATCAAAAGCATAATTGGCTACTACCGGGTAACTGAAATGCTTTAATTTTCGCTTACTTAAGCGTTGTAGCATATAAGCAATTACCTGTTCACGGATAACAGGATTATTCAATCGGGCATTAATTGAATCTTTGCCATCTGCCAATACCCAATCAGGTAACAATGTTCCTAAATTGGTACTACTGGCGGTATAAGGATATTGATCAATGGTAACATCAATCCCTTTTTTTCTGGCATCTATTATTAAAGCAAGTGTTTCTTTACTTCTTCTCCAGTTTTGCTGGCCACTTAATTTAAAGTGCGAAATTTCAACAGGCAGTCCTGCAACTGTTCCAATATGCAATGCCTCCTGAATGGCTTGTACTACACTATCACCTTCATCACGCATATGGGTGGCATATACACCATGATAGGCTGCAGCAATTTTTGTTAGAGCCACCACTTCATCGGTAGCAGCATAGGTGCCGGGAATATAAATTAAGCCGGTTGACAAACCTACTGCTCCATCCTGCATTGCTTTTCGGGTAATAGCTTCCATCTGCAACATTTCAGCTTCAGTGGGCGCTCTTCGGGCAGTGCCCATTACGGCTTTCCGTATATCATTATGCCCTACTAATGATGCAATGTTAATAGAAAGATGCAAGCTATCTAACCACTTAAAATAATTTCCAATATCTACTTTAGAAAGGCCACAATTACCCGTTATTACCGTGGTTACTCCATCATAAATAAAATTATCTGCTGTAGGATTTCGGACTTCATCGCCTTCAATATGCGTGTGTACATCTATAAAACCAGGTGCTACTATCATTCCGGCGGCATCGATTACTTTGGCGCTTTTCCAGGCAGAGAGATTACCTACCGCTGCAATTTTATTGTTCACAACAGCCACATCACCATAAAACCAATTATTACCTGTTCCATTGATAATTTTCCCATTTTTTATAAGTATATCAGCAGTTTGGGCTGTTAGTGCAACGGGGAAAAGAACAATAAAAAGCCAAATTAATTTTCTCATGTGTGCTGTTTTGGGGTGATTGAAATTAAGGAAACTTAATCTTACTGCAAAGCAGTACTTTTGCCAACTCAAAATTTTTTGTGGATATGCTGGATAAACTAGAAGCCATTAAAGCGCGATTTGACCAGGTAGGTGTTGCACTGACCAACCCGGAGATTATTAATAACCAGGCAGAGTTTGGAAAACTTAGCAAGGAATACCGTTCCTTAGAGAAAATTGTACAACCATTTGAGGAATACAAAAAGGTACTCAACGACTATCAATTTGTAAAAGAAAACCTGAATAGCAACGATGAGGAGATGAAAGACCTGGCCAAAATGGAATTACCGGAATTAGAAATGAAGAAAGATTCATTAGAAAAAATATTAACCCAATTATTAATTCCGAAAGATCCGCAGGATGATAAAAATGCCATTTTGGAAATTAGAGCCGGTACCGGTGGCGATGAAGCGAGCCTTTTTGCAGGCGATTTATTAGGAATGTATTTACGTTATTGTGCCAAAAAGGGTTGGAAAACGGCTATTGTGAGTGAAAGTGAGGGCACAGCAGGTGGCTACAAAGAAGTTGTGGTAGAAGTAACCGGCGAAGATGTGTATGGAACTTTAAAATTTGAAAGTGGTGTACACCGTGTTCAACGTGTACCCGCTACTGAAACGCAGGGCCGTGTGCATACTTCGGCGGCTACTGTTGCAGTGATACCGGAAGCAGAAGAAGTTGATTTTGAGTTGAAAGAAAGTGATGTTAAAATGGAAACTGCCAGAAGTGGAGGTGCCGGCGGACAAAATGTAAACAAAGTAGAAACCAAGGTATTTTTAACCCATATACCCACCGGAACAGTGGTGGTATGCCAAACAGAGCGAACACAGTTAGGCAATCGCGAAAAAGCTATGCAAATGCTGCGTACAAAATTGTATGAAGAACAGGTGCGTAAACAGGAAGAAGAAATTGCCCGGCAAAGAAAAACTTTGGTAAGCACCGGCGACAGAAGTGCAAAAATTCGCACCTACAACTGGCCGCAGGGAAGGGTTACCGACCACAGAATTGGATTAACTTCATATAATTTAGATGCAGTAATGAATGGCGAAATAGATGAATTTATTGAAGCACTGCAATTGGCAGAAAACTCTGCAAAAATGGCCAATCAGTAAGCTATGCGGTTGTTTTTAAGGTTTTACTTTTCATTTGTTTTTTATAATACAAACATATTTCGGTTAAACCACATGCACTGCATTTAGGATTGCGTGCCAAACAGGTATATCGCCCATGCAAAATAAGCCAATGATGTGCTTTGTGCACCAATGTTTCGGGTATGTATTGAACCAATTGCTTTTCGGCTGCTAAGGGCGTAGTAGCTTTTGTAGTTAAACCCAAACGGGCACTTACCCTAAAAACATGTGTATCTACCGCCATATTGGGTTGCTGATCAATAACACTGGTAATTACATTGGCTGTTTTGCGGCCTACTCCGGGTAATTGAACCAATTCATTCACCGTCATGGGTACCTCGCCCCCAAACTTTTGAATGAGCATATTGGCCATGCCTATTAAATGTTTGGTTTTATTGTTGGGATAAGATATACTTTTTATTAATGGTAATAATTCTTCAAATGTAGCTTTCGCCAATGCATCCACGTTAGGATACCTTTTAAAAATAGCCGGTGTGGTTTGATTAACCCGAACATCAGTGCATTGTGCAGAAAGAATAACAGCAACCAGCAGTTGGAACGGATTATGGTATATTAGTTCTGTTTGCGCATTGGGTATGCTACGTTCAAAATAATCTAATACAATTTTATAACGTTCTTTTTTGGTCATACACCTGCTTCAAATAGAATACAACAAAGAAAAGTGGCTAAAACTGGTGAAAGCTGTTTCCAATAAACTGAAGTGCATCTGTAATTCCGGTGCGCCAGTATGTCCAGTTATGCGCCCCATCACGCACCCTATATTCGTGTGGAATTTTTTTATCGGTTAATGCAATATGCAGCATGCAGTTTCCTCTTGTTAAGAAATCATCATCGCCGCAATCAATCCAGTAACGTACTTTTTTCAAACTATCTGCCGGTGTATTCTCTACCATTTTTAAAATAGAATTTTGATACCAGGCATTATTTAAACGCTGTTTACCTGTTAAGTTATTACCATATAATCTGGCAAATGTTATATCCCAGCTTTTTTGTGGCATATTTACCATCTCATCGTCGGTAAAAACGGCGGCACTGAGTGGGGCTGCTGCTGCAAACAAATCGGGATATTTCATAGCGTATATTAAAGTGCCATAACCACCCATCGATAGTCCAGCAATACCTCTGAATTTTTTTTCAGCTTTAATACGGTATTTTTTTTCAACTGTGGGCATCAACTCTTTTATAAAAAAGTCTTCATAATTTTCATTCCCATCAAATGAATTAATATACCAGCTTGAGTCAGCATTCGGCATAATAATAATCATAGGAGGAATGATACCATGGGCAATAGCATTATCTGCATAACGGTTTATTTCACCAAACTGCAACCAACCGGTTTGATCATCAGTATACCCATGCAATAAATAAACAACAGGATAATTGCGGTTTGAAGTAGTATAATCGAAAGGAAGGTACACTGCATACGCTACATCTTTATGCAGAATATTACTTTTAATTACTTCATGTTCACTTACTGTACCGTGCGATTGAGCTACTGCAAAGTAACCTGTGGTGCAAAGCACCAATACCAATAAAAATGATTTCATAACATGTGTTTTTGAAAAATAGCAAACTAAAAATACGTTATTTTTTAGCCAATTTTTTAGCATACGCCAAAATACTGTTCACAGACTCTTCGCGGGGATGTTTTGATTGTTTTTTTAACCGTTCTAATTGTTTGATGCTGCGTTGCAGTACTTTCAGTCTTTCTTGCAAATGAATATCTTCTTCTAATGCTGCTTCAATTTCTTTAGTTAGATTTTTATCGGTTTCCTGATAAAGGTATAATAATAGTGCTTCTTCTGTAAATGATTTCATTGTTACCGGATATTTTTTGCAGTGTTATTGGTGATTTGTTGTTTCATTTTTTAATCAAACAAGACGACCTCAGTTAAACGAGCTTTTATTTCAATTATTGCAGTAGTGCATTAATTGTGGAAAACATCGCCTTCCACAATAAAAACATCTTCATTGGGCTTTTTCATCAGATATTTTTCACGGGCAAATTTTTCAATTGCGGCGGGATTATGCTGTAAATTATCTAAATCTATTTGTACCAGTTTAATTTGCTGCTCATAGTATTGTTTTTTTAATTGCAGTGATTGTAATTGATGTTTTTGCTGCAATACATAAAAAACATCGCGCTGATCAATAAATAGCATCCAAACCACAAAAAATGCGGTGACCAGCACATACTTATTGTAAAAAAATGAGGGAATTTTTTTCATGCGTAAGAGAACATTTTTATTTCAACCTTTTAAACAACCAAATGCATTGTAGTGTAACATTTTTTTTCAACTGATTGATTCATATCAAGAACACAAAAGAATATTTCAAATTGATTTGAGCAGCCTCATGCCAAAATTACTTGAGTTGAAAGTTATTTTTTTTATTAAACGGAATATTTGCTGTTTTATTGAAAAAAGCATAAAAAAAGAAGAAAACATGTTGCCATGCCTTCTTCTTTCATTCAATAAGTAATTAAATATCACTACTTAGCAAACTTAATTTTACCGGTCGGGAAGATGGCTGTTGAACCCAGTTCTTCCTCAATTCTAAGCAGCTGGTTGTATTTGGCAATTCTATCTGTACGGGAAGCGGAGCCGGTTTTAATTTGTCCGCAACCTAATGCAACAGCTAAATCGGCAATGGTTACATCTTCAGTTTCACCGCTTCTATGACTCATGATAGTATTATAACCATTGTGCTGCGCCAAAGTAACGGCATTAATTGTTTCAGTAATTGATCCAATTTGATTTACTTTCACCAATAATGCATTGGCAATATGCTCATCAATACCTCTTTGTAAACGGTTTACGTTGGTAACAAACAAATCATCGCCCACCAATTGTATTTTACTGCCCAATGTTTGTGTTAATAATTTCCAGCCATCCCAGTCGTCTTCAGCCATACCATCTTCAATAGAAACAATGGGATAATTTTTTGCCCAGTTAGCCCAATAATCTACCATTTTTTCAATGGAAAGTTCTTTGCCATCTGATTTATGAAAATGATATACTTTTTTATCGGCATTAAACATTTCACTTACTGCAGGATCCATGGCAATGGCCATCTGTGTTCCGGCTTTGAACCCGGCAGCGCTAATTGCCGCCATTACAGTATCAATGGCTTCTTCATTGCTTTGAATATTAGGTGCAAAACCACCTTCATCGCCCACATTGGTACTGTAACCTTTTTTCTTTAATACTGATTTTAATGCGTGAAAAACCTCAACACCCCAGCGCAATCCTTCACTAAAAGATGGGGCGCCAATAGGCATTACCATAAATTCCTGAAAATCTATTTTATTATCGGCGTGTGCACCACCGTTTAAAATATTCATCATAGGAATGGGCAATGTTTTTGCATTGGTACCACCTATGTAGCGATATAAGGGCAATCCTGCTTCTTCGGCAGCAGTTTTTGCAACAGCCATACTAACTGCTAAAATTGCGTTGGCACCTAATTTAGCTTTGTTGGGCGTGCCATCTAATTCAATCATCGCCTCATCAATGGCCACTTGTTGGGCAACATCATAACCCACTACTGCTTCTGCTATTGTATCGTTTACATTTTTTACAGCCTGTAAAACACCTTTTCCCTGATAAACTTTTTTATCATTATCCCGCAATTCAACGGCTTCATGTACACCGGTGCTGGCACCACTGGGTACTGCTGCACGGCCCATGATACCTTCATCGGTTAAAACATCTACTTCAATCGTTGGGTTACCGCGACTATCTAATATTTGGCGGGCATGTACTTCTACAATGTAACTCATGGTTGCTTATTTTTAATTTATTGGATGCGAAATTAATTTATCTGTGGAATTTTTTCTGATATATTTAACTACCAAGTGTTAGCTGGCGAAATACTTCTTCCAGCGATTTTTGTTCCGTTTGTAGAGAAAGTATATTCAAATTTTCCTGTAAGGCAAAAGCCAGCAGGTTTTTTCTTACCAATTGCTCTTGTTTGGTATGTAATTTAAAATTACCCGGCGTTATCATTTCTACACGATCAACAAAATTGAATTTTAATTGCTCTGGAGTTAAATACTGCTCCCGAAAACTTACAATAACAGTTACCACTTCATTTTTTTGATGTTGTAAATTTTGCAACGAATCATTGGCTACTATTTGTCCTTTATGAATAATCATAACCCGATCGCATACTGCATTCACTTCCTGTAAAGTATGGGAAGAAAACAATACCGTTTTATCACTTCCCTGCTGTTTAATAACATTTCTAATTTCAACAATTTGATTGGGATCTAACCCACTGATTGGCTCATCTAAAATAAGTACTTTAGGCTGATTAATTAATGCTGCAGCAAGACCTACCCTTTGTTTGTATCCTTTTGAAAGCTGCCCTATTTTTTTATTTTTTTCAAGTTCCAGACCAGTAAGGGCAATTACGTTTTTTATGTGCTTCCATTTTTGATCTATTTTTTTAATGCCAGCAACAAAATAAAGGTATTCACTCACATACATTTCATAGTACAATGCATTTGACTCGGGCAAATATCCAATCATTTTTTTTACGTCAATTGGATTCCTTTGCACATCTATTCCATTCACTAAAACGGTTCCGGCATCAGACTTTAAATAGCCGGTTATCATTTTCATGGTGGTACTTTTACCGGCACCATTTGGCCCGAGAAAACCGGTAATTTCTCCTTTATTCAGCTTAAAACTTATATCGTTTACTGCCAATTGTGTACCATACTGTTTCAGTAAATGTTGCACTTCTACCGACATGTGTTGCTAATTTGCCCGAAAGTACTACTTTAAACCTAAGCAGATTGCAATAAAAACATAAAATAACCTCATATTTTCATCTGTTCAAACAGAAAGTAATTGAAATAACATTGGCTATTAAATCGATGGTTTGTAGAACCTAAACCAGATTACCACACCAATCTCAACAGGGAAATTGAGCAAAATAAATTTGAATTGTTTTTGGGCAATCACTTTTACTTCATTAAAATTATTTTGCAATGAATAGAAAATGTTAAAAGAAAAATACCCGACAGCTACGAAACATATTGTGTCTTGTCCTGAAATAATAATGCAAAGACAGACTTGTGTTTATTTTTGATGCTTACCATTTAAATTAAACTATCCTAAAAAATGATGGAAAGCAGAAAACCATGTTACCATTATGGCGCAAACCTTTGCATTTTGCAACAAAAAACAACATGCCCATCACTGCATGCCAACCAATAATCTTAATTTTATTGCCAAAACATTGATTGCCATGTCGTATCCTTATCAAATTAAAACTGTAGCACAGTATCAATCCGATTACAAAAACAGTGTTGAAAATCCGGAAGCTTTCTGGAATAACATTGCAGAAAATTTTACCTGGCGTAAAAAGTGGGATAAAACTTTAGAGTGGAATTTTACAGAACCAAAAATTGAATGGTTTAAAGGCGGCAAACTCAATATTACAGAAAACTGTTTAGACCGACATTTAGAAAAAATGGGCAATATGCCGGCCATTATTTGGGAACCCAATGACCCTGACGAACACCACCGGGTACTTACCTATAAAAAATTGCATGAAAAAGTTTGTTTATTTGCGCATGTACTCAAAAATAATGGCGTTAAAAAAGGTGATAGGGTTTGTATTTACATGGGCATGATTCCTGAATTAGCCATTGCAGTTTTAGCCTGTGCCCGAATTGGCGCCATACATTCAGTAATATTTGGTGGCTTTTCGGCCCAAAGTATTTCCGACCGGTTAGAAGACGCAAAAGCAACTTACATTATTACCTGCGACGGCGCTTTTAGAGGTGCCAAAGACATTCCTTTAAAAAGTGTAATTGATGATGCTTTAATTGGCAATAAAACCGTACAAAGGGTAATTGTTTGTACACGCACGAGAACACCGGTTTCTATGATAAAAGGGCGTGATGTTTGGTGGGAAGAGGAAATTAAAAAAATAGAAACCTTGGGGCTAACAGATTTTGTAGCCGAAGAAATGGATGCAGAAGACCCCTTATTTATTTTATACACTTCCGGCTCAACCGGCAAACCAAAAGGTGTTGTGCATACCTGTGGCGGATACATGGTATACACCAATTACAGTTTTGTAAATGTTTTTCAATACCAACCGGGACAAATACATTTTTGCACGGCAGATATTGGCTGGATTACCGGGCATAGCTACATTGTTTACGGACCATTATCTGCCGGTGCCACCACGCTAATGTTTGAAGGCATACCTACCTGGCCCGATGCCGGTCGTTTTTGGGATATTGTAGACAAATACAAAGTAAATATTTTGTACACCGCACCTACTGCCATCAGAAGTTTAATGGGTTTTGGTTTAGGGCCGCTGGCAGGCAAAAACCTATCTTCGTTACAGGTATTGGGTACGGTTGGTGAACCCATTAACGAAGAAGCCTGGCATTGGTATCATGAACATATTGGAAAGAGAAAATGCCCCATTGTTGATACCTGGTGGCAAACAGAAACCGGAGGTATTTTAATTTCAAACATTGCCGGTATTACACCATCCAAACCCGGATGGGCTACCTTGCCATTACCTGGTGTGCAAATGACTTTAGTAGATGAAAATGGTAAAGAAATTGAACAGGGTGATGCCGCAACTGTATCAGGCAATCTTTGTATTAAAGCACCCTGGCCTGGTATTTTAAGAACCACTTATGGCGATCATGAACGTTGTCGAACCAATTATTTTGCCACTTACCCCGGCATGTATTTTACCGGTGATGGTGCTATGCGAAACAAAGAAGGTATGTATCGCATCACCGGAAGAGTGGATGATGTACTCAACGTAAGCGGGCACCGAATTGGTACTGCTGAAGTAGAAAATGCCATTAACATGCATGCCGGCGTGGTAGAGAGTGCCGTGGTAGGTTACCCACATGATGTAAAAGGGCAAGGCATTTATGCTTTTGTCATTTATCAAGGTTCACATGGTCAGGATACACATGGCACCGGCGATTTGGTAAGAAAAGATATTTTGCAAACCGTTACCCGCATTATTGGTGCCATTGCCAAACCAGATAAAATTCAGTTTGTAAGTGGCTTACCGAAAACCAGAAGTGGTAAAATTATGCGCCGCATTCTCAGAAAAATTGCCGAAGGCGAAACCGAGAATTTGGGCGATACCACTACATTATTAGATCCTGGTGTTGTAGATGAAATAAAAAGAGGAAAATTATAATCTGCGTTTCAAAACAAAACGAAAACGTCTTTAACACCGTTCAACCAGGCAGTATTCTTTATGAAGGCATCAAGCCATTTGCCGATGCACATATAAAACCAAAGTGGGAAAAAATTCAGCATCATCATGCCAGGATAGCCGGTAGGCATTTGCGGCAATGTTGGCTGATGCCTTAATAACTGATATTTTCTGGATGCCCAATAATAATAACACTATGCCTGCTTAATTCAAACAACATTAAGTGCCCTATAACATGGTTGCTGTTCCAACTATGCCGGGGCATAACTCGTTCATATTTATCATCAGCCATTTTTTTCGCTGCAATCCATAATGTTCAATATAATTCACGGTTTCTAACAACAAAAACCCAATTACTGTGGCTGCTATATAATAACAGGTAATTAACCAGTCTATCCAATACCAAATGCCTGCCATCCATATTATTTGAATGAATTGCATTTGTATCATTTCATTCCTGTAATGCACAACAGGGAGGCCTTGTTGCTGAATACTTTTATTGGCTATTCTCCAGGCATTTTGATATGTGCCGGTTACACTTCTAACCCAGAAACCATATACCGATAAATGCAAAGGCGCACTACTCGGATCTTTTGGTGTTGCCACCCATTTATGGTGCCCATGGTTATGCTCTATAAAAAAATGCATATACAAACTGGTTAACAGAGCAATTTTTGCCAGTGCTGTTCATACTTTTTTTGCCAATGCCCCAACTCATGCGCCATATTAATACCAAATGTGCTGCATAATAAGCCCATGGTTGCAATTCGAGCTATAACAGTGGTAAAAGGCAATCCTATTGTTTGCATACTACCTAAAAAAACAATGAATAATAAAATATGCAACACTACTGCCACATACAAAACCGCATCATAATGAAAATCATTTTTTGCAGCCTTTTCCTCCGACTCTGAAAGATTCGTGATATCTGGGCTGCTTAATAATTCAATAAGCGGAATCAGCAGCCAGGCATATATCAGTGCAGTCAGGCACCACCAGCCTGTATGCGTAAATGCCATATAAGCCAGTAAAAACAATATAAATGAGGTAGTAAATTTTAACCAGTGCAACATTCCACCATTAATTTACAATTTTTTGAAACAGAAATACATAATTCCAATATCTTTAAAACTTTAAAAATGCATTATGAGTGAATTAAAAGAAACGATTGCACCTAAGCCACGTATGCCCAAAGCCGTTCCATTCATCATTGGCAACGAGGCTGCAGAACGATTTAGTTTTTATGGCATCCGGTCTATTTTGGCAACTTTTCTGGTTGCACAATTTTTTAACCCCACACACAATCCGGTACTTACTGCTATTGCTGAAGCCAAAAGCAATGAACAAACCCATATTTTTGTTTCATTGGCTTATGTAATGCCATTAGTGGGTGGCATTATTGCAGATTGGTTTTTTGGTAAATACTTAGTTATTTTTTATGTATCTATTTTATATTCCATAGGTAATTTAACGCTGGCCTTATCTACCCATAGCCTTCCATTGTTTAGTACCGGATTAGTCATTATAGCTGTTGCTGCCGGCGGTATTAAATCATGTGTATCGGCCAATGTAGGCGATCAGTTCGATAAATCGAACCAAAGCCTGATGAGTAAAGTGTATGGATGGTTTTATTTTAGTATTAATGCCGGTTCTGTATTTTCTACCATGCTCATTCCTGTATTGTATAAATCTTTTGGCCCATCTGTTGCCTTTGGCGTACCGGGTTTATTAATGTTGCTGGCAACACTTATTTTCTGGTTAGGCCGTAAATACTATGTAAGGGTACCTCCTTCCGGCATTAAAAAAGAAAATTATGTGTTTATTATGGCGTATTACATAATGAAAGCATTCAGTAATCGCAATGGCAAAACCATTTGGGAAGCAGTAGGTGAAAAATACAGTGCCGAGTCGATTGATGGCGTGAAGGCAGTAAACCGGGTGTTAATGGTATTTGCTTTTGTACCCATATTTTGGGCTATGTGGGACCAAAGCCTTTCAGAATGGGTTTTACAAGCAACAAAATTAAACCTCAATATTTTTGGTAAAACCTTTTTACCCGAACAAATACAAACAGTAAATCCGTTATTTCTATTAATGATGATACCCATTTTTACTTATGGCATTTATCCATTGGTTGAAAAACTGGGTATTAAGGTAACACCACTCAGAAAAATTGGGGCAGGTTTATTTTTAACCGGTGCATCATTTATTATTATAGCGCTCATTCAAACAGCTATTGATCATGGCGGGTACCCCAGTGTTTGGTGGCAAATTTTGGCCTATGCCATACTTTCTGCATCGGAAGTAATGGTTTCTATCACCGGATTGGAGTACGCTTATACCAACTCACCCAAATCAATGAAAAGTACCATGAGTGCTATTTGGTTATTAACTGTTGCCGTAGGTAATTTATTCACTGCATTTGTAAACAGCAGCATTGCAAGCGGAGGTATTTTTGCCAAATTTACAGGTGCCAGTTATTTTTGGTTATTTGTGGCAATTTTATCAGGGTTTTTGATTGTATATATGTTAATAGCCAAAATGCTGCCCGAAAAAAACTATGTTTTGGAAGATGCAGCTTCAGCAGGGTAACCCAACTCAATAACATTAAAAAAGCAGTCTGTTTGAAGTACTGCTTTTTATTTTATGCCTTCCAATACCCAAACTAATATTTTCAGTTAAAAATAAGGCGCTAATTTCGCAGCCATCCGGAAAACAGGTTACATTTTTTAATAAACCCCAATCTGCCGGTTTTTCTGTTTTTTTCATCAAAAACCATTGAACTGATTCGCATCATATCAACAAACAAATTCTAATGAAAATACTTCTTTTAGGTAGCGGAGGTCGTGAACACGCACTGGCCAAAAAATTATCGGAAAGTTATCATTGCGATGCTTTATTTATTGCACCCGGCAATACAGGTACACAACAATACGGCTCCAATGTATCTTTATCCCTCAACGATTTTAACAGTATCAGAAATTTTTGTGTAGAACAAACAATAGGCTTGCTGGTGGTTGGCCCCGAAGAACCTTTGGTAAACGGGATCTACGATTTTATGCAGGAAACCAATAAGGAAGGAATCAAATACTGGGATGGTATTTTAGTAGGCCCTTCCAAAAATGCAGCACAACTTGAGGGTAGCAAAGCATTTTCAAAACTGTTTATGCAAAGGCACAACATTCCAACTGCTGCATACGCCAGTTTTACTGCAACCAACTTTGAAGCAGGTAAAGCATATATTCAACAACATAGCTTACCCATTGTATTAAAAGCCGATGGACTGGCTGCCGGAAAGGGTGTTGTAATTTGCGAAGACCATGCAACAGCTCTCTCTGTTTACGAAAACATGATTCAACATGCGCAATTTGGAGAAGCCTCAAAAAAAGTTGTAATAGAGGAATTTTTGACCGGTATTGAGCTGAGTGTTTTTGTATTAACCAATGGCACAGATTATCAGATAATTGGCCATGCAAAAGATTATAAAAGAATTGGAGAAGGTGATACCGGTTTAAACACCGGCGGCATGGGCTGTATTAGTCCGGTTCCGTTTGCCAATGATGCATTTATGCAAGAAGTAGAAACCACCATTATTCAGCCCACTATAAAAGGATTACAGGAAGAACAATTGGAATACAACGGCTTTATTTTCTTTGGATTAATGAAAGTTGGTAATAAACCCTATGTAATTGAATACAATTGCCGTATGGGCGATCCGGAAACTGAAGTAGTAATACCCAGGTTACAAACCGATTTGGTAGCCCTGTTTGCAGCTATGCACAATGGCACATTAGCCGATGTAAATATTAATGTAGATGAACGCGCTGCAGCTACCATTGTTGCCGTTAGTGGCGGTTATCCGGAAGCCTATGAAAAAAACAAACCCATTCATGGTTTGGATACAATGCCTAAAAGAGCAGATGTAATGGTATTTCATGCAGGCACCTGTTTAGATAACAACCAAATTGTTACCAGCGGGGGTAGGGTTTTGGCAGTAACAGCATTAGCCCCTCTACTGCAGGAAGCAGTAAGGCTTTCCAAACAAACATTATCTGCTATTTCGTTTGATGGAATGTATTACAGAAATGATATTGGTTACGAATTTTTATAAACTCTGGCACGATTATTCGAATGTTCAGAGCCAATAAAAAAATAGTTTTTGCGTTAGAGTTACAGAATATCTAAGTCAATTATGGGTTCATCGATAACTGCATGTGGCCGGCAAACAAAATATTCACTTACAAATTATATTCAGTTTCAATAAAAATATAATTGGCTTTGATAGTTAGCTATTTTTCATACACCTTTGCAACTAATTTATTCATCTTTAGAGAATCATCATTTACATGGGAGTTTTTAATTTTTTAACCCAGGAAATTGCCATCGACCTGGGCACAGCGAATACTTTAATTATTCACAACGATGAAATTGTGGTAAACGAACCGAGTATTGTTGCCTTGAACAGAAATAATCCGAAAGAAGTGCTGGCTGTAGGCAAAAAAGCCTTGCTCATGCACGAAAAAACCCATGAAAGCATTAGAACGGTAAGACCCCTGAAAGATGGTGTAATTGCAGATTTTAATGCTGCCGAATTAATGATAAGGGAATTAATTAAGTTGGTATATCCTAAAAAACCGCTTTTCCCACCCAGCTGGCGGATGGTTATTTGTATTCCGTCTTCCATCACTGAAGTAGAAAAAAGAGCCGTACGCGATAGCGCTGAACAGGCAGGCGCCAAAGAAGTGTATATGATTCACGAACCAATGGCCGCTGCATTAGGTATTGGTATTGATGTAGAAGAACCTGTAGGTAATATGATTATTGATATTGGCGGTGGTACCACCGGTATTACAGTAATTGCTTTGGCCGGTATTGTTTGCGACCAATCGATTCGTATTGCAGGAGATGAGTTTACAGCCGACATTATGGAAGCCTTACGCCGCTATCACAGTTTATTAATTGGAGAAAGAACTGCAGAACAAATTAAAATAAATGTGGGCGCTGCAATGAAAGATTTAGATAATCCACCCGATGATATGCCCGTAAATGGCCGCGACCTGGTAACAGGTATCCCCAAACAAATTATGGTGAGCTATCAGGAAATTGCAGAAGCCTTGGATAAAAGTATTTTTAAGATTGAAGAAGCCATTTTAAAAGCACTGGAAACCACACCTCCTGAATTAGCCGGCGATATTTACCGGAGAGGTTTATACCTTACTGGTGGAGGTGCCCTTTTAAGAGGACTCGATAAAAGATTGAGTGCGAAAATTAAACTTCCCGTACATGTAGCAGATGACCCATTAAAAAGTGTGGTAAGAGGTACCGGACTGGCGCTTAAAAATTATCAACGCTTTCCTTTCATTATGCGATAGCCGTATTAAAAAAATCTTTACAGTTTACTAAAAACAGATGCCAAGATAATAACTTTGTCAGGTTTTTAGAGTAGCTTCCCTTTTTAGAAAATGAAAAATATTTTTCTATTTATAAGGCGTTTTTTTGTATTTATCTGCTTTATTGTATTGCAGATAACCAGTATGGTATTTCTATCCAAATATAGTAAAACCCATGAAGTTTTTTTCGGTGCAGTTACAGGTGATATAACTGGAAAAATATATACACAGTTTAATGATATAAACAGTTATTTCTCGCTTCGTAAAATTAATCAGCAACTGGCAGAAGAAAATGCTGCACTTAGAAATCGCTTAAAAGCAGATTTCCAAATACCAGATACTTCAAAAATAATTTTCACCGATACGCTGCGCATTGATTCACTTCAAAAAACAAGAAAATATATTTTTCTGCCTGCCCGTGTGGTGGGGAATTCAGTTAGTTCACAAACCAATTATCTCACCTTACAACGTGGTGCCAATCAGGATATCAAAAAAGGAATGGCGGTGATGGGGCCACAAGGTATTGTTGGCGTAGTAATTGATGTAAGCCCCAATTACAGCAGGGTTATGAGTTTGCTGCACCGCAACAGCAAAGTAAGTGCCATGCTAAAAAAAGACAATAGCTTTGGTAGTATTGAATGGGATGGCGATAACCCCAACGAGCTAACCTTACGCAATATTTCAAAAGGTTCAGTAGTAAATAAAGGAGATACGGTAGTTACCAGTAGTTATTCTGCTAACTTCCCACCAGGTTTAATGATTGGGACAGTAAGTGGAACAGAAAATGAAGCAGCCTCTAACTTTTATACTTTAAAAGTTAAACCCGCCACTAACTTTTATACTTTACAATATGTATATATTATAGCAAACAAATATTTTAACGAACAAACCAATTTAGAAAACGCCAAATTAAAAAATGAGTAACCTCATCCGAAATATTATCCGCTTCGTACTATTTATTTTGGTGCAGGTATTTGTGCTAAACCGTATTCCACCTATTCATCAGTTTATTGTACCATACGTTTATTTTCTTTTTATTCTTTGGTTACCTTTTTCCATCAACCGCTTAGTGCTACTTTTTACAGGATTTTTGTTTGGTATTAGTTTAGATTATTTCACTGAAACCCCCGGCCTGCATGCCGCTTGTTGCACGCTTATTGCTTATCTCCGACCATTTTTGCTCAACATTTTAATTCCACAAGAAACTACAGAACAAAGTTATTTAGAACCCTCTATTAAAAGTATGGGTTGGGCACCTTATAGCCTTTATGTGCTGTTGCTAACGCTTACTCATAATGTTTATCTGGTATTGATAGAGTGGTTGCAATTTGGAAATTTTTTGTATTTTATGGGTAAAGTGCTGGGCACCACCGCCATTAATTTATTGCTTATTTTTATAACTGAAATGCTTTTTTTCAGAAAAGCAAAGTACAGAACAAACGCTGCATAAAACTGCTGCTTATTGCAAAAAGCAATAAATATATTTTAATGATTTGTTTTTGGAAAAGTTTGTGCGGTTGTCTGTAGCTTTTGTGCATCTTTGTATATTCATTTCATTATTTATTGATATATTTTAGAAAACAATGCCCGTATTTAACCAAAGCAGAAGCAGGGTTATACAAATTATTTTTGCTATTGTATTCATCATAATAGCAGCACAATTAATCAACCTGCAGGTTTTTTCCAAAAAATATAAATTACAGGCAGAGAATAATGCCATTTACCGAAAAGTGATTTATCCGGACAGGGGTATTATTTTCGATAGAAAAAATAAAAGCCTGTTAGAAAACAGTATTATGTTTGATTTGGTGGTTACACCTGCCGAAAGCCGTGGCATTGATACCTTGGCGCTATGTAATTTATTAGACATTGATACAGCTGAATATAAAAGGAGAATGCGGGATATTATTTTTAAAAATACTTCAGTAAGACCCAGTGTTTTTGAGCCCTTGCTATCACAGGAATTATATGCCCGCCTCAATGAAAACATTTACAAATTTCCCGGATTTGAATTAAGTGAACGTTCGGTTCGTATTTATCCCTTTCATATTGGCGCTAATTTTTTAGGGTATACAGCTGAAGTAAATCCTGCATTTCTTTCCAAACATAAAGATGAAGGCTACGAAATGGGCGATTATACCGGTATGACAGGACTTGAACGAACTTATGAAAAAGTATTAATGGGTCAACGAGGTATAAAACGCTATATAAAAGACAACCGAAGCCGCATTCAGGGATCGTATGAAAATGGGCTTTTTGATACCGCAGCTGTTGCAGGAAAAAACCTATACCTCAGTTTAGATGCCCAATTACAGGCACTGGGTGAAAAATTAATGACCAACAAAGTGGGCAGCATTGTAGCTATCGATCCCAATACAGGGGGTATTTTATGCATGGTGAGTGCACCCAGTTACGACCCCAATTACTTAACCGGAAGTGAACGCAGCAGGCATTTCAATAAATTATATAAAGACCCCCGCCTGCCTTTATTAAACCGCGCTATTTATACCACTTACTCGCCCGGCTCAACTTTTAAAACAGTGGTAGGCATTGTTGGTTTATCAGAAGGTGTAATTGATGAACGCTTCTCCATTGTTTGTAATGGTGCCTTTTGGGGTTGTGGCAATGGCCGTCCTAAATGCTTAGACAAAGGCACTTTTAATTTAACATCGGCCATAGCACATAGTGATAACACTTATTTTGCTACAGTGTACAAACGTATACTAGACCAACAACGGTATGGTGGAGCAGACAGTGCTTTAAAAATATTTAACAGCTATGCATACACTTTCGGACTGGGACACAGGCTGGGAATTGATTTACCCGGCGAGCAACCTGGCAATTTGCCTATCTCTTCTTATTACAGAAAAATTTTTGGAAAAAACTGGAACTCCTGCAATGTTATTTCTAATGCCATTGGGCAGGGTGAGGTAAGCACAACCGTGTTACAATTGGCCAATGTAATGGCCACCATTGCCAACAAAGGCTGGTATTATACCCCACATATGGTTGATTCAATTGAAGGAAAAGAATTCGACTATTTATTAGACCGCTTTAAAGAAAAACACTTAACCGACAGTGCTATACCCGACAGTGTTTATGAAGCAGTACAAAATGGCATGCAGGGTGTAATGGAATATGGAACCGGAGCTGCTGCACAGGTACCCGGTGTGGTAGTATGCGGTAAAACCGGTACCGTACAAAATTTTTACCATGGTGTGGCCCAAAAAGATCATGCTTTTTTTGGCGCTTTTGCCCCACGCAATCACCCTAAAATTGCCATTGCTGTATTGTGTGAAAATGCAGGATTTGGTGCACAATCTGCCGCCCCAATTGCCAGTTTAATGATTGAACAATATTTAAAAGACTCAATACCCGAACCCGACAGAAAATTGAAAGTAGAAGAAATAGCCAAACTGAATTTAATACCAGCCCGAATGAAAGCGGAAATGAATCGTTTGGATTCTATCAAACTAAAAAAAGAAGAAGAACAGAACCGACAAAATCTGCAAGAGCAGTTGTTAGATTCTTCCGGAACCGAAACAACTGAAGCATTATTCCCCAATGAAGTAAAACAACAACCCAATCATTCATTACCCAACCAGCCGAATAAGAGAAAACAGCAGCAACTTACAATGGCTATTTTAATGACTGATCACAAAAAAAAGAAAACATTCCGATTCAATGCATAGAAATCATCATTCTACCCAAACCATTTCTCCAGGTATAGACTGGGTAATTGTGGCTATTTACCTTATTTTGGTAGCCATTGGCATACTCTGCATTTTTATGGTAGAATACAAACCCAATACCGATGTGTTGGCATCGTTTATCAGTGGCAAAACCAATTACAGTAAACAATTGATTTTTGCAGGCGTTTGTTTGGTAGCAGCCATATTTATATTACTCACAGATAGTAAAATTTATACTGCATTCGCCAATCTTTCTTATACATTGGGCATTGTTTTAATGCTGGCCACATTTGTAGCAGGTAGAAGCATTAATGGTTCTAAAAGCTGGATACCCATTGGCGGTGGATTTAACCTGCAGCCGGCAGAATTGTGTAAAATTTTTACAGCACTTGCATTGGCTAAATATTTATCACGACAAGAAACAGATTTCTCCAAATTAAAATCACAATTAATTGGTGGTGCACTTGCGCTGGCTCCGGCAGTATTATCTGTTTTTCAAAACGAAACCGGTCTGGCGCTTGTTTACCTTTCTTTCTTCATTGTTATGTATCGGGAAGGGCTACCACCCGGCTTGCTGATTTTTGGTTTTTCTTTTGCAGCGCTGGTCATAGCCACATTAATAATTGAACCCAATACCCTTGCTTTGACATTAACCGTTATAGCCGTATTAACCATTTATTTTGTTCGAAAACAATTGAAACGCAATAAAAGGCTGTTAAGTATTATTATTGTATTATGGGCATTGAGTGTAGGCATCCAGCGCTTTGCAGTGCCTTATATTTTTAATAATGTTTTTCAATGCTACCAAAGTACACGTATTTACAGCATGGTAGGTAAAGATTATGATTGCAGTAAAAACCACCATCATACCAATAGCAGTAAAGCCAATTATAAGCCTCCCAGAAAACCCGATGATTATAATGTACGCCAAAGTAAAATAGCCATAGGCTCAGGAGGTATTTGGGGTAAAGGTTTTTTGAAGGGTACACAAACTCGGGGTAAATATGTTCCAGAACAACATACCGATTTTATTTTTACTTCTTTGGGCGAGGCTTTTGGGTTGGCAGGCAGTTTAACTTTTTTGCTCATTTATTTATTTCTGCTAATACGTATTGTGAACATTGCTGAAAGACAAAGAAGTACTTTTAGCAGAGTATATGCCTACAGTGTTGCCAGCATCCTGTTTTTTCATATTGTAGTAAATGTATGTATGACAATTGGTTTGTTTCCTATTATTGGCATTCCACTTCCACTCATTAGTTATGGTGGATCTTCCCTGCTAACATTTACTATCTTAATTTTTATTATGCTCCGATTAGATGCCGACCGGCAAATGGTTTTACGCTAATTAAAAAAAGGAAGGGATATTTGCAAAATTGGAAAGCAGCAGCAATGCTGTTTCTTTTTGTTTTTAATCAATTAAATGCAAGTTAAATGCAAGTAATACCATTATCGGAAGGGAGTTTCACGATTGATAAATCTAAAATTTTTGTTCCTTTTAATCTGGAAGCTGATAATTTACATAACAGGCCCATTGGCAGTTTATTGGTAGAAGTGCAGCCTTTTGTAGTGATTACGGAAAAAGATATTATTTTATTAGATACCGGTTTGGGCTTTTCGGTTCAAAATACATTGCAGTTAATTCAAAATTTACAAGCCCAACATATACAACCCGAACAGGTTACAAAAGTGTGGATGAGTCATTTACATAAAGACCATGCAGGCGGCATTAGTAAAAAAAACAATCTGGGATTTTATAACCTTACCTTTACTAATGCGGTATATTATATTCAGGAAGAAGAATTTGCTTATGCAATGGATACAGGATTTCCCTCTTACATGATTGAAGAAATTGAAGTGCTGCATCATCATCCGCAAGTGCAATGGCTACATGGCAATGGCAGGTTAACAAATAATATCGGTTACGAAATTGAATATGAAATTACCGGTGCTCATAGCCCTTTTCACCAAATTTGTCGCATAAAAAATAATTCGCAAACCATTTTTTTTGGTGCGGATGATGCCCCACAATTGCAGCAAATGAAAAGTAAGTTTATAGCTAAATATGATTTTGACGGGAAAAAGGCCATGCAATTAAGACAGCAATGGTGGCAGGAAGGTAAAGCTCAAAATTGGACCTTTTTATTCTACCACGATATTGTAACACCAGTGTATCAAATGTAGCCTTCAGGAAACATTTAACGTTGATTGGGCAAACGGTTTTGTCTTCGCTTTTCCAATTCGTTCTTTAAAACCAATCTAAAATTTCTTTCGCAAAGAAATACTTTACCGGCCCTTTCATCAGTACCCAATATTTGTTTAAATTGGTTGTAATAATTTTTCTTAACCTCTAAAATAGCTTCATCCAATGCCAAGATATTGGGATTATTGAGATTATTTTTTCTTGCCTCTTTCAAAGCATCTAAATAATCATAGTAAACAGGCCAAAATTGCTGTGCTTCCTCACTGCTTAAATTCAACTGTTTGGTGATGTAAGCAATTTTCAAACCCTGAATATTGACAAAACGATTATTGGTAGTTTGTGCAAATACCTGTAGCCCACAAAACAACAAAACAACCAGGAATATATAATTTTTTTTCATCTGCAAATTTTTAATGCTTCAAACATTCAGCATTTGATCTTCAAACGTATATCTGATTAGGGCTTAACTTCCAACTTTTTGTTTGGTTTCAGCAGCTACCGGCAGGTTTGCAACATCTTCAGTTGCCTTTAAATAGCCTTTCAACTCATCATCACTAATGTTTTGTAAACTTTCCTGCACACTCAGCATGGTACCATCTGTATCAATACTGGCGGTATCATTCACATAAGCGGGAGCAGTAATATCATTGTTCAAATAATTTTGAATGGATTCATCGCTTACATTCGTAATTTCTTTATTCAAACTAAAAGCATTGATAGATGAAGTAAGCATGGTATTGTTCCACAATGCACCGGTTACCAAAATGCCTGACATAACAGCCGCCGCTGCATAAGTTATCCATTTGCGGGTTTTACTAAAGCCAATCACTTTTGCCTTAGTTTGTTCCTGAACAGGCGTAAAATCAGTGCGCTCAAAATATTTCGAAGGTACACTGTAAACTGGCATTTTTGAAATTTGATTGAGCAATGGTGCCACTTCCTCTAATTCTTCCCAAGCTGTTTGCTGGGAATTATCCTGTTGCTGAATCCGTTGTAATATTTGATGCGGCAACTTATTAAAATAATTATTCGGAACCGCAAACGGATTTTGGGGAGAGGGAAATAGGGATGCTACTTCATCTTCACGAATTTTAAGCAATAAATTGCCTGCAAACTGTTCAAAATAATTATGAGGAACAGTATAAACCTGCGTGGGTTGTATCTGAATCAACCCCGGAGAATGTTCTTTCAACTCCTGCAATATCATTTCACTTCTCAACATCATGGTATAAAGACTAATTTTTGGAGTAATCGTTTAACAGTTTATAAGTTTTTAATTACTTCTTCAATTTTTTTAGCGGCATGGTGGTAGCTCGCCTTCAAAGCGCCCTCGCTGGTATCTAATACTTTACTCATTTCCTCATAAGGCATTTCATCAAAATAACGCAGGTTAAACACCAATCGTTGTTTTTCAGGCAATTGTTGAATGGCCAACTGCAGTTTCCATTCTAACTGATTGGCGTTAAAATTTTCATCTGCCCGAATTTTATTGCTTAAACCACTTTCCATTTCATCAAAACTTAAAGTGCCTTTTTTCTTTTGTTGCTCCAAAAAAGTAAGGCATTCATTGGTGGCAATTCGGTATAACCAGGTGTATAATTGGCTGTCTTCCCTAAAATTTTCTAATCCTTTCCAAGCTTTAATAAATACATTTTGCAACACATCGTTGGCATCTTCATGATTCACTACCATTCTTCGGATGTGCCAGTATAATTTTTCCTGATATTTTTTTACAATGGCAGTAAATGTCCGCTCTTTTGTAGCCGGTTCCCGAAACTCATATAACAATACGGTATCATCGCTTTGCATGCAGGGAAATTAAATAAAAAACGGAAATAAAGCTGGTTAGACTGTTTTTTTATGGAAAAGTTTAATGCACAAAAAGTTTATATTACCACTATTTTCACATTATTACTAAATTTAGAATACAAATACACATGAAGCGAATTGCTATACTGCTTTGTTTTTATCCATTTCGGCTTTCAGCACAGGTTTCTGAAGATGAAGCTGCCACCCGAAACATATTACAACAACAAGTAGTTGCCTGGAACAATGGCAATTTGGATGCATTTATGCAAGGGTATTGGAAAAAATGACAGTTTGTAATTTATTGACAGCAACGGGTCTGTATATGGTTATAACAAAACTTTGGCCAATTATAAAGCACATTATTCCACTAAAGCACAGATGGGCCATTTTACTTCCCCTACTTTACGTTTGCAACCTTTATCTAGCAATTATTGCTATGTAACCGGTAAATGGCATTTGGAAAGAACAGTGGGGAATGCCGAAGGTTACTATACCTTATTGTTTAAAAAAATAGAAGGGCAATGGGTCATTATTTCCGATCATAGTTCCTGATGAAATCATTTGAGCGGATGTTTCTTTCTCCAAATTTTTAGAACGTAATAAAAAACAAATGCACCACTCAACAATACCCACACATAAAATATAATATTGCCAGCAGTTAAATGATGTTGCACTTCTGCAAATTTTAACTTTAACCCAATTGCAATATTTACAAACAGCCAAAGTAATATTGCTGCAATGGTATTGATGATTTTTACAAAAAATGTCCTGATATCTTCTTCCAATATAATTGTATTTAAAGCTTAACAATCAGTGTTGCTGAATGGTTGATATTAATCTAAACTTTGGTTGGCTGTAGCTGCTAATTTTAAAATACGATCAAATTGTGCCGGTGTTAAATCATTATAAAAATAGTAAATAGGATCAACCGGTTTCCCATTTTTATGTACCTCATAATGACAATGCGGACCAGTACTTTTGCCGGTACTACCCACATAACCAATCACTTCACCCCGCTTTACCACTTCGCCCGACCTGGCTTTTACTTTAAACATGTGCCCATATAAGGTTTGGTAACCATAGCCATGATTAATGATTACTTCATTACCATAACCACCGGTATTAAATCCGGCTGTTTGCACTACACCATCTGCAGTAGCATAAATAGGCGTACCCAGTGGTGCAGCAAAATCTAATCCTGCATGAAACTTGGTTACTTTATAAACCGGGTCAATTCTATAACCAAAACCACTCGCTATTCTATTTAAATTTTTATTGCTTACCGGCTGAATGGCAGGAATAGCCAATAACAACTTCTCCTTATTCTTTATCATGTTATCAATATCGGCATAGCTTTTTCCCTGATAAGCCACCCGAAGGGTTAAATTATTCAATTGATTTTTAATGTTATTCACCAATTCGGTTTCTGTTTGCCCTTCTAATAATTTAATTTCATTTTTGGTTTCCATAATCTTGGTTCTGGCGCTATCGGGTATGGGGGTTGATTCAAATATGGTACGGTACACATTATTATCCCGATCTTCCAGTTCCTGCATTTGCACTTCCAACTGTTTTACCCTTTCTTGTATAAGGGCATAATTTTCAGAAAGATCGCGATTTTGCTGACGCAATAATTTCTCTTTCGGGCTGTCAACAAATTGAAATACCAATAATACCAGCAATACCCCTGTAACAAGCGAAGCTGCGATAAAACCAATTACCTGCAATATTCGAACCCGCAAAGGTACTTCCAATTTTTCGAACCGAAGGGTATGTGTATTATAATAATATTTTATTTTTCGCATAAATGTGATTGTTTTTAAACACCGCTAAAAAGCCACTATTTGAGCTAACGGTTTCCCATGTTATAACCACATGGCATTAGAACATTGGATTTTCATTCGGTTTCATCAGCTTGATGATAAATGTATTCAAATAATTTGTTTGTTTTGCATGGTACCAATTTCAAAGTAAAACAACAGCTGTTTTTTCAGTGAGCGATGTACAGCCATATTTTAATTCAAACCAAATTCAGTTGTATTCATGAAAAAAAATACATATTCAACTGAAACGAATAAATTTTAGTTGCATACCGTATGTTTAAGCATACGGTTTGCTTACCTTTGAACGCTGCCAAATAATTGGCAAAGGTAATTGTAATGATTGCTAAACTTTTAGTAAAATTTTGAAACAGGCATGTTAACATCGGCAGAAATAAGGCAACAATTTTTAGATTTTTTTGCTTCAAAAGGGCATAAAATAGTACCCTCGGCACCTATTGTGTTAAAAAATGACCCCACTTTAATGTTTACCAATGCCGGAATGAATCAATTCAAAGATATTTTCCTAGGCGTTCGGCAACCCAATGCTGTTCGGGTTGCCGACACCCAAAAATGCCTTAGGGTAAGCGGTAAACACAACGATTTGGAAGAAGTAGGTGTTGATACCTACCACCATACCATGTTTGAAATGCTGGGCAACTGGAGTTTTGGCGATTATTTTAAAACAGAAGCCATTGCATGGAGTTGGGAATTATTAACCAAGGTTTACAAAATTGATAAAGACCGATTGTATGTAACCATATTTGAAGGCGATACGGCAGAAGGTTTACCCGAAGATGTAGAAGCACGGATAGAATGGAGTAAATGGATTGCCGCGGATAGAATTTTACCCGGCAACAAAAAAGATAATTTTTGGGAAATGGGCGATACCGGTCCCTGCGGCCCTTGTACAGAAATACATATTGACTGTAGACCAGATGCTGAACGGATAGCCATTAATGGCAAAACACTGGTGAACAAAGACCACCCACAAGTTATTGAAATTTGGAATAATGTGTTTATTCAGTATAACCGTTTAAAAAACGGAAAATTAGAACCCTTACCTGCTAAACATGTAGATACCGGAATGGGGCTGGAACGTCTGGTTCGTGTTATTCAAAATAAAACCAGTAATTACGATACTGATTTATTTACACTCACTATTGCATTAACAGAACAAATTACTAAGCAACAATACCAGAATACGCAAAATAAGCAGGATATTGCATTTAGAGTAATTGCCGATCATATTCGTGCCATTGCCTTTACCATAGCCGATGGGCAATTACCGGCCAACAACGGTGCCGGCTATGTAGTACGCCGCATTTTGCGTAGAGCCGTTCGCTATTATTTCTCGTATCTTCAATACAAACAACCTTTACTGTTCCAGCTTATACCGGCATTAGCACAACAATTTAATCAGGTATTTCCTGAATTACAACAGCAAGTTGATTTTGTGGCAAAGGTAATTAAAGAAGAAGAAGAAGCCTTTTTACGTACGTTAGATAAAGGGCTTAAAAAAATGGAAGAACTGATAGAACAGGCACAGCAAACGCAACATATCATTGATGGTAAAAGTGCCTTTGAATTATTTGATACATTTGGCTTTCCCATTGATTTAACCAAACTCATTGCTGCTGAAAATAATTTGCAGGTTGATGATAAAGGCTTTGAAACCGAAATGCAATTACAAAAAAACCGGTCGAGAGCTGCCAGTACAATTGATGCAGATGATTGGGTAATACTACAACCCAATGCCTTTACTGAATTTATTGGTTATGACACCTTAAGTATTGAAACAAAAATTGTACAATACCGAAAAGTTACCGCAAAGGGAAAACAAGCTTACCAGGTGGTGTTAAACGCTACCCCATTTTATGCAGAAAGCGGTGGCCAGGTGGGCGATACGGGATGGCTTACCATTGCAAACGAAACCATTACAGTAACCGATACCCGTAAAGAAAATAATGTATTTATTCAATTTACAGAAGCTTTACCCGCTCAGTTAAATGAACCGGTTATTGCAAGTATTAATATTCCCCGCCGAAAAGCCATCATGGCGCACCATACGGCCACCCATTTGCTGCATGCTGCACTTAGAAAAGTATTGGGTACTCATGTAGCACAAAAAGGCAGTTTAGTAAATGAAGCCTATTTGCGATTTGACTTCTCACATTTCGCAAAGCTTACTGATAAAGAATTAGAAAATATAACAGCTTTGGTGAATGAAAAAATAAGGGGAAATATTCTGGTAGTTGTTCAAACCATGAAAAAGGAAGATGCCCTGAAAATGGGCGCTATGGCTTTATTTGGTGAAAAATATGGAGATGAGGTACGTGTGGTAATTATTGACCCCTCCTATTCCGTTGAATTGTGCGGCGGTACCCATGTAGGCAGTACGGGAGAATTGGGAATTTTTGCCATTCAACACGAAACTGCAGTAGCTGCAGGTGTGCGCAGAATTGAAGCTGTTTGTGGTATTGCAGCGGAACAATGGATGCAACAACAATTACATACTTTACAGGAAGCAAAAACATTACTAAAAAACCCCAAAGACCTGTTAAAAGCCATTGAACAATATTTGGAAGAAAATGCACTACTGAAAAAACAGGTAGCCTATTTAGAGTTGAAACAAATAGAACAAATTCAGGAGCAACTATTACAGCAAGCAGATACCGTTAACCATACACATTTTATAGGTAAATTGTTAAATGTAATGCAACCCGACATATTGAAAAAACTTTGCTTTCAATTAAAAAACCAACTTACCGGAAATTATGTAGTTGTACTGGCTGCAAATATATCTGGCAAACCACATGTTGCTGTGCTATTATCTGAAACAATGGTTACTGAAAAAAAATGGGATGCCAACCAACTCATTAAACAACATATTGCACCCATTATTAAAGGCAGCGGTGGCGGACAAAAAACGCTGGCAACTGCTGGCGGACAAGATGCCAGTAACCTGAACACCATTTTTTCAGCCATCCGGGCACTTTTATAAATCTAATTCAAGTTTATTTTACTCATAATAACCGGCAGCATTTGGCTCCGGTTTTTTTGTATTTATCCTTGATGATTTTAACATTTCCGAAGGTTTTCGTAAATGAAAAATTGAATTACTTTTGAACTACTAAACTTTTCGTATAACCTCAAAAACAAATGGTATGAACAAAAAACAAATCATTTTGCCCCTGCTGGCAATGGCAATTACAGCAGGTATTGCAGCACAAACCAAACAAAACGATGATATTATTATTCATAGAAAAGGAAATGCACAACAAAAAACAACCATCGTAATTGATGGAAAAAATATTACTGTAAATGGCAAACCGGTTGACCAATGGAAAGATGGCACTGTTGAAATAGTGCAATCAGATTCAACCTCCATTGCCTTCAATTTCCCCGAATTTAAACAACAATTTGAACAAATGTTTGGCCCCAATGCATCAAGAGGTGGTGTTCAGTTTTTTAGAGGAATGGGACCGGTTGTGAATGCCCCCATCTACAATAAAGCCCAATTAGGTGTGCTTACCGAAAAAGCTGAAAACGAAACAGGTGCAGCTATTAAAGAAGTAAAAAAAGGTATTGCAGCCGAAAAAGCCGGGTTACAAACACGAGATATTATTCAAAAAATAAATAACACACCCATTCAAAACAGCGAAGATTTATATAAAGCTATTGGCCAATACAAACCTGGCGATACTGTTAACATTGCTTACTTAAGAAACGGTATCTCCAACACCACAAAAGCACTATTGCAGAAAAATGAAATGGCAGCCAATGATAATCAATGGGGTAAAGAAAATTTTAATCTTCAAATGCCGCCCATGCCTGACATGCCCGGATTCAATTTCAGAAATATGAATAAAAAACCGATGCTGGGTGTACAAATTGAAGAAATGGACAATAATGCAGGCGTAAAAATTAATAGCGTTAATCCCAATTCACCGGCCGAAAAAGCAGGACTTCAAAAAGGAGATGTTGTTATCGCTATTGATGGAAGTACCGTGAAAAGCATTGAGGACATTAAACAAGTAATGAATAACAAAAAAGAAGGCGATGAGGTGAGTTTATCTTATTTACGAAACGGTAAAAAATACAATACCAATATCCTGTTTCCTAAAACCATCAAAAAAGCTACGCTATAAAAGCCTGCCCCCAATGAAAATCCAAGCGCACCACACTAATGTAAAAAGTTAGTGTGGTTTTTTCATTTTAAACAAGCTGCTTTTACCCTATGTTATAAAATGATACCTTTACGCAGTAAAATCATCCAGTGACTATTGAATTTAACGAATGGATTATTCAAAATATGAAACCGTAATTGGCCTTGAAGTACACGCACAATTACAAACCCAAAGTAAATTATTTTCAGGTGATGCCAATCGTTTTGGAGGCCATCCCAATACCCAAATCAACCCTATTACACTGGCACATCCCGGCACCCTTCCTAAAATCAATAAAAAAGCTATTGAATATGCCATTAAAATGGGCTTAGCTTGTCATTGTGCAATTGAAACCCTGAATTGTTTTGCCCGTAAAAATTACTTTTATCCTGATTTGCCCAAAGGTTATCAAATATCACAACATACTACCCCAATTTGCATAGGTGGCTATATCAGCATTTTTATTGCAGGCATTGAAAAAAAGATTTATTTAAACAGAATTCATATTGAAGAGGATGCCGGTAAAAGCATTCACGATGCGGTAGAAGGGTTTACCTGTATTGATTATAACCGTGCCGGCACACCTTTAATTGAAATTGTAACGGAACCTTGTATTCAATCGGCTGAAGAAGCCTTCCAATATTTAACGGAAATAAGAAAATTAGTGCGCTGGTTAGATATTTGTGATGGGAATATGGAAGAAGGCAGTTTGCGCTGCGATGCCAATATTTCTATCCGTTTAAAAGGTGCAACAGAACTGGGCACCAAGGTAGAAGTAAAAAATTTAAACTCTATTCGTAATGTAAAAAAAGCTATTGAATATGAAGTGGAACGTATGATTGCATTAACAGAAAATGGCAAACCCATTGTTCAGCAAACCCGAAGTTTTGATGCAAACAACGATACCACCTTTGCGATACGTGAAAAAGAAGAAGCCAATGATTACCGTTATTTTCCGGATCCTGACCTGGTGCCATTTTTTATCAATCAGTCTACTATTGAAGTCATTCAAAAAACAATGCCGGCCTTACCCAATGCCTTAAAACAAAAGCTTCAGCATGAATATGGGTTAAGTGTATATGATGCGCATCAGTTATGTGACGATAAACATACAGCGGCCTTTTTTGAGACTACTGCAACCCATACCCGCCATTTCAAAGCCATTGCCAATTGGATGCTGGGACCTTTAAAACAATACCTGAATGAACAAGGCCATGATTTTAGTCAATTAACCCTACAGCCAAAAACATTAGCCGGCATCATACAATTAGTAGATGATGGCAAACTTAATTTTTCAACCGCTGCCAATAAATTATTACCCGCAATAATCACAACCAACGCAGATCCGGCAATAACTGCCGAAAAAATGAACCTGATTCAGGTTTCAGATGACAATGCAGTTTTAGAATGGGTACATCATGTTATTACAGCAATGCCCGAAAAAGTTGCCGAATATAAAAAAGGAAAAAAAGGATTAATGGGTTTGTTTGTTGGCGAAGTGAAAAAATTAAGCAAGGGTAAAGCTGATCCTAAAATAACTACCACAATATTAGAAAAGACTTTAAATGCAAAATAATATTGCAGCAAACAAGCTGCATATTCAATTAGAATTTCAAAACAAAGCGTTTATTTAAAAACAAAGCAAAATATATGAAACAATTTGTATTAGGTATTGTACTGGTTTTTACACTATTAGCCTGTCAGCAAAAAAAATACGGAGCTTTTATTATAAGTGGGAAAATTGAAAATGCACCCTCCAATAAAATTTTATTAGAAGCATTGCCCTTTGGTGCACAACAACCCGTAGCAGTTGATTCAACTACATTAACTTCGAACGGAAATTTTGAATTAAGAGGAACTGCCACCACTGAAGGCCTTTATTTATTGGCAATAGAAAATGGGCCACAGGTTTTATTTATTAATGATAGTAAAGATATTAAAGTAGTAATGGATGCACATAATTACAAGGCTTATACTACCAATGGTTCTGCTGCATCTACTGCATTACATCAGTTTTTAGAACAGTATAGTACAAAATTTGGGCCTTTGGCCGATGCCTATCTGCAGGCAGATTCTTTACAAAATACACCCCATGCCGACAGTGCATTATTGGCAGCAGTTAATTTGCGCAAAGAAACCTTATTGAAAAATTTTAATGGGTTTTTAGAGCAAACCATCAAAACATCCAATAGTCCGGCTCTCACCTATTATGTAATTGGTAAAGCATTTAAAACCATGCAACCCGATGCAATCAAACAATTAACAGATGCATCTGCAGCAAAATTTAAAGACAATGCGGGCTTATTGCGTTTACAGGAAATCATCAATGGCCAAATGGCAACCGATCCAAAAATTGCACTCATGAACAAACCGGCACCCGATTTTACATTAGCCGATACTTCGGGTAAAATGGTATCATTGAGTAGTTTTAAAGGTAAGTATGTATTAGTAGATTTTTGGGCCAGTTGGTG
Organism: Hydrotalea lipotrueae; assembly: GCF_019249625.1. Classification (NCBI taxonomy): domain Bacteria; kingdom Pseudomonadati; phylum Bacteroidota; class Chitinophagia; order Chitinophagales; family Chitinophagaceae; genus Hydrotalea; species Hydrotalea lipotrueae. The sequence continues at coordinate 68,245 of NZ_JAESDL010000017.1, forward strand.
CAGCCCCTGTCGTCAGGAAAATCCCAATGTAGTTGCTGCTTTTAACAAGTATAAAGATAAAAATTTTACTGTTTTAGGCGTATCATTAGACAATGACAAAGCAGCCTGGTTAAAAGCCATCCATCAGGATAAACTTACCTGGACCCATGTAAGCGATTTAAAACAATGGCAAAGTAGTGTGGTTGATTCATATAAAATAACGGGTATACCATTTAATGTATTGGTTAACCCACAGGGTATTATAATTGGCGTTGAATTAAGGGGAGCTGCGTTGCAGGATAAGTTAGCGGAAGTGTTAAAATAGAAAAATGATTGTAAAGCAGCTTATTGTAAAAACAGGTAGATTCTTAAAATAGGTTGCACTAATATTCATTAGAGGATGTATCAAAAGCAAAATGAAAGAGCTGAGATTTTGCATAAACAAAATTTTTCTCCATCCCCTTTTACTGAAAAAAGAGGCTGCATATCACTTTTGATACAACCTCTTTTTAGTGCTTTTTTAGATTGCTTAAATTAGCTAATGCACCTTTACAAATTAATGGGGCAAATTTTTAAAGAATAGAGAAAAAGGAAGTATACAATAAAAAACAGGCTGTACCCATACCCATAATGGAGCAGCCTGTTTTTATTAAATTAAAAACCAAATTAATAACCTGGGTTTTGAACCATTATGGAACCACTATTCAAAATTTCTTGTAAAGGAATTGGGAATCTACATTTAAAAGCACTATTAGGATCGGAAGTATTAATTCCAATAATACCTAATTGTTTGTATCTTCTTAAATCAAAAAAACGATGCCCTTCATGTGCTAATTCAACTCTTCGTTCATTTAAAATTGCAGTTAAAAGATCACTCTGTGTAACAGCCAAAGTATTTGGTAAACCAGCACGATTTCTAACAACATTTAAATCGCTGGCAGCTCCAATAAGGTTACCTTGCTGCGCTCTTGCCTCGGCGCGAATTAAATAGATTTCGGCTAATCTAATTTGAGGAATAAAATCATCACCAGTCGAAACACGTGTATATTTAAGCGTTTTAGCTGGAGGAGCAATAGCAGCACTTGCAGCGGTTGTGTAATTTACGCCCTTTCTTAAATCACCAATTTCATGCGCATTATTTAAGCCTGTGCTGGCAGAAATTTCATTTCTACCACCATAACCAGTTGTAAAATAGAAGAAAGCAACTGAATTTTGATTTGTTGGGTCATATGGAAGTGTCCAAATAACCTCTTGTTTAGGACCAATATTGCCATATAAGGATGCATAATTAGACAATAATGACTGACCTGCTACAGAAATAACTGCAGTTGCTTTTGCTTCTGCATTTGCCCAATCTCCTCTGTATAATGCAACTCTGGACAATAAAGCATTTCCTGATTTTTGATCAATTCGCCAGTTATAACTGCTATTGGCAGAATTGGTTACTGCCAAGTTGGCTATAACCTGAGTAGGGTCTAAATCAGCTAAAATTTGTTTCCACACATCATCCTCTGAGGACCTTGCTATTGGAGTTGCATCACTTCCGGTTAAAGTTGGATTTATTCTTAATGGAACTCCCCAGGATTTCCCATTTGCATCTGGCCCCTGATTATAACCATTTTCATTGCCCCCCCAATAACGTAACAAATTAAAGTAGTGGTATGCTCGCAAAACTTTAGCTTCTGCAATAACTTGATTTTTATCTGTAAAAGTGGTTGCAGTATTTGCTGTTGCAGCAGCTATAACAGTATTACACCTATTTATTCCAGAATATATTTGCGTCCACATATTTGTAATTTCTACATTATCCGGAGTAATTGATTTGTTAAATATCTGTGCAAAACTTGGAAACGTACCAACATGCGTTATATTATCTGCATACATATCTGCAAAAATAAAGTAACGTAATCCCATATAATTACCACTTAAAGATGCACTATAAGCACCAAGTAAAGCAGCACGAATACTCGCAGGATCATTAAGCCTGGATGCTTCTATATCATTTTGTGGGGTTTGGTTTGTAATTACTTTGGTACAACTCGTAAAAATAGTACCAAATATAAACAAAATAACAAATATTTTTTTCATACATTTTTATTTGAATAAATTAAAAGGTAACATTTAATCCTATTGACACAGTTCGAGCCTGAGGCACAGTTAAAAAATCTGTTCCAGCGGCCGTAGTGGTCTCACCAAAAGTGTTAATTTCAGGATCAAATCCGCTATACTTCGTAAAAGTTGCTAAATTCTGTCCCTGAATATAAAACCGCATAGAGGATATAGTCAATCTTCTCAAAATACTTTGAGGTAAATAATAAGCAATTGTTACAGTTTTTAATCTTAAGTATGAACCATCTTCCAAAAATCTGGTAGAAGTTCTTCTATTATTATTAGGATCACCAAAAACCGCTCTGGGATACCTGATGTCAGTTGTTGGATTGGAGGGAGTCCACCTATTTAAGGTAGTTGCAAATTGGCCAAATATACTATTCATTCCTTCAGCAAATGCACGTGTATTGTTATAAATTAGATTGCCCACCTGATATTGAGCAAAAACTGAAAATTCAAAATTTTTATATTTGAAAATATTACTAAATCCTCCAAAATATAATGGTTGTGCATTTCCGAGTATAGTTTGATCTGCACCGGTTATAGCAGATCCCCCTGTTAAACTTTTAAACTTTAAATCGCCGGGAGAGGTAAGTGAACTTTGAAAAGGGGCACTTGAAATCTCAGATTTAGATTGAAATACTTTATCTACAATATACCCTCTAAAAGAACCTAATGCATATCCTTCCTGAACCCAACTAGCAAAACCAGCAGCAAATGGCTGCCCACTTAATTTGGTAACACGATTATTGTTCCAGGTAATATTTGCATTAAAGTCCCAACTAAAATTATTTATTTTTACTACATTAGCATTTAAAGAAAGTTCTATGCCCTTGTTTGTAATTTGTCCAATATTTGAGGCAATACTGGTAAATCCCGAATTAAGAGGCAATGGTAAGTTAAATAATAAATCGTCTGTAATATTCTTGTATACATCTACTGTAATATTGACCCTATTAAACAAACCCAATTCTAAACCTATATCAGCAGCTTTACGATTTTCCCAACTTAAACTCGGATTTCCCAATTGTCTGGGTGCCAAACCAGGTAACTGATTAATATTAAATCCGGGAGAAACTAAGGCTAAAGCTGCAAAGTCTCCAAAATTTCTATTACCTGTGGTACCATAACTGCCTCTTAATTTCAAATTAGAGATAATTCGATTATTCTGAAGAAACTTTTCTTCACTGATATTCCATCCACCGGAAATTGAATAAAAATTACCATAACGGTTATTGGCTCCAAAATTAGAGGATCCATCTCGCCTAAAACTTGCACCTAATAAATATTTTCCTTTGAAAGAATAATCAGCTTTGCTAAAAAAACTTACTAAAGCGTTACTTGTAGCACTAGAACCTGCGCCAGATTTAACTGCACCTGCATCTAACTGGGTTATTGTATTTCCGGGAAAATTTGTGGCAGAAGCATTGATTGTTTCGTAATTGAATGTTTGTACTTCATTACCAATTAAGGCTGACAATTCATGGTTTCCTGCCCGATCTATTTTTTTCCTGAAAGTTAATACATCATTCCACAATAATGTATAATAGTTTGTATTAGCCTGATAACCATTTCCATTGGTGCCTCGTCCGGAATTAGTGGTGGTGGGATAAAACCTGGATTCTCTTAAGTTTACTGAATTTACACCAAAGGTGCTTTTAAATGTTAACCAGGGTTTAATTTTCCACTCTCCATAGGTATTTGCATTCAAGGTGTTTGTGATTGCTTTTATGGTAGGTTCGTAAGCAACTGCCAAGGGATTATCTATACTTGAATTTCTATCACGACCATAACTACCATCCGCATTGTATGCTGGTGTATTAGAACCTAGCAAAACTGCAGTTGAAAGTACGCCATAAATACTGTTATCATTCACCAGTCTGTTATTTTGAGATCTAGATAATGCAATTACCCCTCCAATTGTAAAATTATTGGAGATTTTGTTCTCTAAATTCATTCTCAAATTATAGCGCTCATATCCTGAACCAATTAAAGTTCCTTGCTGGTTTAAATATCCGCCAGAAAAATAAAACTTAGTTTTTTCATTTCCACCGGAAGCACTAAGTTCATAATTTTGAATAGGTGCATTTCTAAACACTAAATCTTGCCAATTGGTACTTACACCTTTAGCACTATCTGCAATTAATAATCCATTTCCACTCCCAAATAACGCATTTACTAAAGCATCTAAATTTGGGAATGGATTTGGAATTAAATTACCATATCTATTAAACACTTCCTCACGAACCAAGCCAATATATTGTGGACCTGTGAGTGGCTGAATTTTTCTCCAAACAGATTGAATACCGTTCTGAGAGCTAAAACTTATTTTAGTTTTTTGATTAGCGCCACGTTTAGTAGTAACCAATACAACGCCATTATTAGCTCTTGAGCCATATAAAGAAGCCGCGGCAGCATCTTTTAAAATTTCAATAGATTGAATATCATCTGGATTTAAATCAGATAGAGGATTTAAACCCTGACCACCAACACCGATTGTTTGTAAATTGTTCGTTATAACCGGTACACCATCAACCACCCACAGTGGTTGATTTCCGGCACTCAGTGAAGAAACTCCTCTAATTCTAATAGAAATTCCACCACCGGGAGTACCTGATTGTGAACTTACTTGAACACCAGATGCCTGACCCTGAATTGCCTGATCCGGGCCTGCAACAGGTAGATCTTGTATCGATGAACCTGAAATGGTAGCAACAGAACCTGTAAGTTCTTTTCGTTTTTGAGTACCATAAGCTACAACAACTACTTCATCTAATTTTGAATTAGATGGTTCTAATTTTACGTTAATTAAAGTGGCCCCTTCAATATTTACCTCTTTTCTGGCAAAGTTTAAAGAAGTAATAATTAAAGCCTTAACATTAGCAGGAACTGCTAATGAAAACGTTCCATCACTTTCTGTACTCGTCCCAATTTTCGTTCCTTTTGCCAAAATGGATGCTTTTTCAACGGGTTTGCCGTTTTCATCCAGAACCGTACCTTTTATGGTACGATTTTGTGCCCACAATTGACCCACAGTCAACAATGCACACACGAGAAGCAATAGCAGTTTTCTCATAATTCTCTGTGTTTTAGTTTTAAAAAAAGTTAAAAAAGGATTTCAAATATAAGTTATCAAAACATTAAAGACATAAATTTTCTATAAAAAGTTGCAAAAAAATAAAAATTATCACTATTGTTCGACAAAACTTAACTTAAAAATCGCTGTAATCTTTTGCTGTAAAGAATTACAGGCTAAAAAATGATTATTTCAAAGTTGGAGGGAGCACCCCATCATCTTTTGAAATCGACTGAAATATGGTTCTGTAAGGGGGTTAAACCATTATTTTACAACTTTAGTCGGACAACAATGTGAAATTATCTTTTTTTTAAAAAAAATATTCTTGGATTTAAGTTTAAGATAATTTATAATTAAAAAAGGCCAAATTTTAATTTAGCCTTTTTAAAAATTAATTAAAAAAAATATTAATACCCGTTATTCTGAACAATATTGGGATTCACTAATACCTCATCCTTTGGTATGGGAAAGATGATATTTAAGGTTGCAGGTGTAACATTTAAGCTTTGTATAATGGCATTAGTGGCATCCTGCGCCTGTGGTTTTACAAAAGAACGCTGCAACCGGTAAAAATCCCAAAAACGGTAACCTTCCCATGCTAATTCTTTACCCCGTTCAGTTAAAATATCTTCTAACACCTGCGGGCCGGAAGAGGTATAACCTGTAAAAGCAGGATCTCGTTGCATCGCTACCATGTTCAAGTATTTCAGTGCATTAATGGGATCGTTTAAATTGTAATAAGCTTCCGACAAAATCAGTAAAACTTCTGCATAACGTACAATTTTTACATCATCATAATTAATCGGATCAATAGGGTATTTGGTTATATAATAGGCAATACCCAATTGACCGGAACGGGTACTTGGATTATACAATTGCCGTCTGGCATCGGTTAAAGTATACGAATTGTAGAAATCTTGTGTTGCCAAAATATCACCATAGCTTCCAATTGGTTTGGGTACATAGAGGTTCGCCAATGTACCATCTGAAACACTATTGTTGGCGTCAGAAGTTACTTCAAACATGGTTTCTACCCTGTCAGTTCTTGGAGTAGTTCCTTTCCAGTAATTTACAAGGCCTGTACTTGGAGTTAAGGTAAAGCCTCCATTATTTACCACATCTAAAGCGGCATTTTTAGCATTGGTCCAATCGCCCATGTGCTGATAAACTTTTGCCAATAAACCTGAAATGGCATATTTAGAGCAGAAAGAAGAATTGACACTTCTGGTTTGGCCGGTACTGAGAAATGTCATGGTACCACCCTGATTAAATTTTGCAAGAGAATAAGCTTTATTTAAATCGGTCAATGCCTGTGCATACACTTCTTTAATGGTATTACGGGCAGGTTTTGCATTTTGATTGAATGTTAATACAATAGGTACACCCGGGCCATTGGGATCTTTAGCATAAGGCAAAGCATAATTTCTACATAAATCAAAATATACCATACCTCTAATGGCATATGCTTCAGAGAATAATTGACTGATATTGTCATTGGTTATAGCCAGTCCGGAATTGATGATCAAATTTGCATTTTTGATGGCCTGATATGCATTGAACCAAATATTGCTGGCATAACCATCGGTAACCACCATATTGTACAAATTAAAACCGGTATAACGACCAGAATTTTGACTGGATTGGAAAGCATGGTCGGCCATTAAATCTCCTTTTACGGCAAAGGTTCTGCCATAAAAATCAGTTGCCCGCAATGAGGCATATAAGCCATTGACTGCCGCATTTAAATCGGCCTCAGATTTAATTGCATCGCTCAAAACAGATGCATTGTAAGGTTTTAGATCTAAAAAACTTTTTTGGCAGGCAGATAAAAATAAAATCAGCCCCAATAAAGTAAGCTTACTTAAATGATTGTATATTTTTAAATGTTTCATTATCAGAAATTTTATTAAGTAATGAATTTAAAATGTTACGTTTAATCCAACGGTTAATGATCTGGAAGGTGCAACGGCTTGGTTGTTAAATCCTTGCACACCCTGCTCCGGATCGCTGGTTAAATTATTATCATAAACTTTTGTCCACAAATTGCTTCCGCGAACATAAAATGCGAGTGCAGATAAATGTAATTTTGATAATACATTTTTATCTGTTAATCGATAACCTAATTGAACATTTCTCAAGCGTATATAATCACCTTTATAGATAATACGGTCTGAACCACTTGCGCCATTTCTGGAGTCTCCATAAATATATTTAGGCACATTGGTAATATCACCTTTTTTCTGCCAGCGGTTCATCATAAATGCATATTTGCCGCGGGTAGGAAAACTACCATCCGTAAAGAAACGTGCATAGTTATCTACAATATAATTTCCGTAGTTGTAATAAAAATCAATACCAAAAGAAAAATTCTTATAAGTAAAGGTATTGCCCAAACCCCCAAAATCGGTTGGTGAGGCAGATTTACCTACTAAATATAATTTGGCAGAAGCAAAGGTTGAAGTAGTAGCAGATTTGGTACTGTCAGTATACCAAAGCGGATTTCCATTATTAGGGTCTACACCTGCCCATCCTCTGGTATAAAACGAGTAGAAAGGCTGGCCTGCTCGCATTAGGAATGCACTGCTTTGCGGATTGAACTGATCTCCTGTAGGCAAATTGGTTACTGCATTTTTATTATGCGCATAATTGAAATTTACCTGCCAGGTAAAATCTTTCGTTTGAATGGGTATCACAGATATGGAAAATTCTATTCCTTTATTTTCCATGCTACCCAAGTTGCTGATTACTCCGGTAAAACCGGTTGTTCTGGAAATTTGCTGACTCAATAAAGAACCATCTGTTTTTCGATTATAATAATCAGCAGTAATGTTTACTCTGTTTTTAAACAAACTCAAATCAAATCCTATATCAAATTGTTTGTTTTGTTCCCAGGTTAAATTAATGTTTCCAATATTATTAAAAGTACCACCGGCAACACCATTATAATTGTAACCAAAACCAAAGGACGGTCGCCATTGGTAGTTGCCTATTTCAGCATTACCATTGGTGCCATAAGATGCCCTTAATTTAAGATTAGTAATAGCGGGAATATTTTTCATAAAATTTTCATTCACCACATTCCAGGCAAATCCTATTGAATAAAAATTACCATAAGGGTTGCTACTACCAAACCGGGATGAACCATCTCTCCTAAAACTACCATATAAAGAGTAACGGTCATCATAACTGATATTGGCAGTAGAATAAGCCCCGGTGAATGCATAATCGGATGATACCTGAATACCCAGCGTAGAGGTTGCTGCATTTTGAGAAGAATACAAATCTAATTTAGGCGGAAAACTCTGAGCAGAACCCTGTTGCTGCAAATACGCATTGCGTGTAGCTTCATAACCTACTTTTATATCTGCATAAAATTTCTTATCCTTATTAAAATCAAAATGATAATCTAACTGGTTATACCAATTCCATAAAAAATTTCGCGTATACAATGATAATGCATAGCCTGCAGTACCTGAACCATCTCCATGAAACTGGTTATTAAATTGATACTCTTCGTTACCATTAAACTGCAATCCCAGATTACTGGTAAATTTCAGTGATTTCCATATTTTATATTCTACAGTTTCTGTTCCAAAAATACTTAATGCCTTTAACCAGCGTTTATCATTGGCGGCAATGTATAATGGATTATAGTGGGCAGGAAAGCCGAAATTATTTCCGGAAATATTTAAAGTTCCATCCGGATTAAATGGATTTTGCGTTGGCCTTAATACCAATGATACATATCCGGGATTTCCAAAATAACCACCTCCTCCGGAAATACCGCTTGAAGCCAATACTGAATTTTGAACCACATTACCTACCGTTACTTTTGTTGTAAAACTTAATCGGTCGGTTGCCGCATGGGTTATTTTAATATTACCTGTATATCGGGTTAAATCTGCACCAATGGTAGTACCCTGTTGTTTAAAATAACCACCTGAAATAAAATACCTGGTTTTACCATCACCACCTGAAGCACTTAAATTATATTGATTTTGAATACCTGTTTGGGTTACCAAATCAAACCAATGAATATCTACACCATTGCCATAACCATACGATGCTAAAGTATTATTAATAGTAGTTTGGCTTGCATTATTATTAACCAGCCCTTCCTGCAACAAAGTAAACCAGTCTGCTGCCTGTAATGCTCTTCCGGCAGCCGGTGGTGCAATTACATTATTGTTGCCTAATTCTGCACTTAGGTTAAATTGTGTTTTACCCATTTTACCGCTCTTGGTAGTAATAATAATTACACCATTTCCACCTCTTGAACCATAAATGGATGTAGCTGCTGCATCTTTTAAAATAGAGATACTCTCTATATCATCGGCATTAATGGTAGCTAAAACATTAGTACTGGGATTGATGTTAAACCCACCTCCGTTACCATTCGATAAATCACCACCATTCATAACAACACCATCAATTACATACAAGGGTTGTGATGCACTTAACGAAAAAGATCCTACCCCCCTGATTCTTATTTGTTGGTTGGCACCCGGTTGGCCTGTAGTAGCTACCGACTGTACCCCGGCAGCAGCGCCTTGCAACATTTGGTCAATTGACCCATAAGGCTTATCAGCCAATTGTTCGCCACCTACTTTCACTATTGCAGCGGAAGAATTACTCTTTTTCTGAAGACCATAACCGGTTACAACCACTTCTGATAAATCTTTACTGGAGGCAGATAATGATAGGTTAATAATACCCTTGTTACCTACAGGAATATATTGTTCATCTAAACCGACATGGCTAAACTGAAGCCCTTTCACTTTTTCTGAAACATTAATAGAATAGATACCGGCGGCATTGGTAACTGCAGTACCAACCACCTTTTTATCGCCGCCTAATGCATTGATGGAAACACCTACCAACGGTTCTCCTTTTTCATCCGTAACCTTGCCGGTTATAGTGCGGTTTTGTGCAAATACCTGGCTTACTATTAAGCACAAGCATAGTAACAGGAAATAAACTTTTCTCATGTATGCAGGATTTTAATTTTGGTTAATGAAACAATGTTATTAATAAAAATTTAACATTCCAAAAAAAATTTTAATTATTTTTAGTATCAAAGGATGACTTACTGTTTTAATTTTACATTCAATGTAAAAATTTTAACGATTTCATCCGTTTTTAAAATGCAATATTTTGCCAATAATTGCATAAAAAAACCTGCAAAAAGCAGGATTTAAAAGTATATACCCAATATAAATGTGAAAATGCACTGCCATTGCAATTAAAACCTCGTACACCTTAACTTATCTAAGGTACTGTTTCTAATTTTGAGAAAACCATGATAAGATGCAGTTAACTCAAATCCACCCCGATAATTCGATACGGTTTTTAACTTAGAAACATTTACATCATAACTTAACCCCACACTCATGTGTTTAAAATCCATTTTCACTACTGGTACAAACGCATCTCCCCAACGCAAAAAACTACCAAAATAAATGGTATATGGATCTTCATTATAAAATTTTTGAACATCAAACCCATATAAAATACCCCCCAATAATTGCCGATAGCCATTTTGTGTAAAATAATCGGCAAAAGCAATAATGCGGTTTCTGTCGGTAACCGGTGAATTGACCCCAACATTAAAAGTAAGTTTGGGATACAGGAAATTTTCTACAGTCCCCGTAACAGAATGTATCACCGGTTTATTAAAATGTGCATAGCCCGCCCCAATATAAAAACGGCCATTTTCTCCATAGCTGCTGCTGAAACTTACACCTGTAGCCAGATCCCAGTAATTGTATCCAGTATTGGTAAACATTTGTGAGGTTGGATTACTGGAATTATAAGAACCACCCAGGTATTGATCGCCGGTTTTAATTAGTGTAGGATCAAATTGGCTGTAAACAGGACCACCCATAAATGCAATAGATAAATAAGTGTCTTTATCATCACTCAACGACTTGCTATAATTTACTACCGGCAAAAACTGTGTGCGTTTTAACTGAATATCACCGGCCTGATCTAAGGTCATTTGAGAACCCAATGTTAACACGTCGTTATTGCCTTGCATGGGCATTTTATATTCCACACTCATAGCTTCTGTTCTAAAGGGTACCGTTACACTGGCCCATTGGTCACGATACACAGTAGACACTCGTAAATCACCGGTAAATACCCCGGCCAATGCAGGATTTCTTAGCAAGGGCTGCTCGTAGAACTGAGAAAAAGTAAGATCCTGTCCAAAAACAAATTGCCCGGACAAGAGAAAAAATATGCAGCAGATGAAGGGTGAGTAGCGTTTTTTCATATTTTTTGGATTTTTATAAAAGACTTTTTAAAGTCTTCCTGAAATAATTAACCAAATCCGCTCATTTTATTATATTTTTTATTTTAATATGGCAACATTTCCTTTATATACATTTGGTAATCCTTTTTCACATAAAACTTCACATACATATACGAAAACATCGGGCGTTGCGGGTTTGCCATGAATTTTACCATCCCATGCATAAGCAGGATCGCCCGGCATAAAGTTGCTTCTTTCAAACAGCAACTCACCCCAACGATTGAATATCATAAAGTGTTTAATTACTTTTATGCCTTTACCCTGTACAATCAGTAAATCGTTAATACCATCTCCATCGGGTGTAAATACATTTGGAATATACACTTCAGCAGTGGGGCAAAATGTTTTTAAACATACTGTATCGGCACTCTGACAACCATATACGTTGGTAGCCACACAACTAATACAGGCATCATCAGAAATTTTGGCCTGTGGTTCCTGACAATTGTAACAAGATAAATTGTTGGCACCGCTCCATGCCCATTGCTTAATATCTTGTTTTTCGGCCACAGCTCTGAAATTATAGGTATCACCCGCCTGTAAAATGGTGTCTTTGCCAACAGTAATTTGTGTTGGATTTCCTACAATAATACTCACTTTACCGGTATCTGTAAAACAGTTGTAACTGTCTTTTGCTATTACAGAATAAGTAGTAGTAGTAATCGGACTCACATACATAGAAGAACTAGTTCCCAAACTACTTCCATCGGGTGCTACCCACTGATAATTATTGGCACCTATGGCTATAATCTGCTTTTGTTGTCCGGCACAAATGGTATCATTGGGAGATACCAATAATTTAAACGGCTGTACTACAGTTATATTGGTAGCACTCATTTGGCTGCATCCAAATTCATTATAACCTACCACATAATATTGTGTATTGGCATCAGGCTTAACAATGGGTGTAGCGCAATTTTCGCATATAATATTATTCTTCTGATCTTTCCAAATGTAACGTTCAGCACCATTAACATTCAATTGAATAGAATCACCTTTACAAATTCTTTGTGGCGCCATAGCAGCTACTTTTGGCAAGGCATGCACCGTAATTTGTTTAATTGCTGAATCCAAACATTGGTTTACGGTACTAACAGTATATTTCACAACATAATCACCTGCATTATTATACCTTATTTCTCTAACCGAATCATTTGAAATGTTACCATTACCCATATCCCATTGACGATGAACAATTGAATCTTGTGAAATTGCGATTCCATTAAAACTAACTAAAGCAGTACGACAAACTTCCTGCATAGATTGTATGCTTACTTTTGGATACTGATATATTTTTACTTTAAAGGAGGCTTTAGCAGTATCACTACAACCAGATTTTCCTTTTACTACCAAAGTAATGTGTCTGTTACCTTCTGTTGTGTAATTTTGGGAAAATGAAGAATGTGTTTCGACTATATCCTCATCAGATTTCCAATTCCATTCCTGAATACCAAAAAGTGTATGACTAGAATCCATAAACTGATAAGTGGTTTTACCACATTTATATAGAGCAGTTAAATGAAAGTTTGCTTTTAATTCGTCTACTTTTATGGTATCATTTACAGATAACGGCATTTCACACCCTGTTGCTGCTATTAACTGCGCAGAAGGAATATATGTACCCCCTTTTATGTAATGATGTTGTATGCTTGTTTGCGTAGTAGTTAAGATTCTACCATCCCCAAAATTCCATCGAACAGAATCGTCGGATAAAATATGGGCATTAAAAGTAACATTGTTGTTGATACAGGTATAGCCGCTATTAAATGAAACTGTTCTTTCAGGAACATGAACAGATAAAGGCATGCTATCAGCATAGGTACAACCTCGTGCTGTTTGGGTAATTAATTTTACAGCATACTGTCCATTGTTTTTAAAAGCATAACGAACACTGTCACCAGACAACGAAGTTCCATCACTAAAGTACCATACTGTTTTTGAAGAAGGTACTGTTTTATTGATTAAAGTAAGAGTGTATGGCAAACATGTGCTACCTGTATCTTTTAATTGTATGGATGCTTTTTGAATTCCAATAATTGTAACAGGTGCACTCACACTCGTTGTACAGCCACTGCCATTGGTAACGGTATAAGTGATAGTAGTTGTGCCTGCTGCAATGGCGGTGATTTTCCCACTGTTATCAATCGTTGCTACTGAAGTATTACTACTGCTCCAAACACC
>NZ_JAESDL010000018.1:0-77618 GCF_019249625.1 Hydrotalea lipotrueae
AGCAAAAGAAAAATTAGGATGGACCCCCACCTATACATTGGCAGAAATGGTAACTGAAATGGTAGCAGCCGATGTAGCATTGTTTAAACGTGAACAGTTTTTAAAGGAACAGGGTTTTAGGGTGAATAATGAATTTGAATAGGGAGTTGGGTGTTGGTCTTTGGCTGGTTGCAAGGCGTTCATGGCCTGTACGAATGATGGACTGATTTGTGGATGATGCTGAGATTTACCACCCACTCTGTGCCCTTTGCGTAACACTCAGCACTCTTTGTGGTTATATTTTGGCAAGTTGGTCTTTAGTTGTTGGTCTTTGGCGTGTTGGGATTTGGTATATTAGATAGAGAATACAGAAAATAGCGGATGATATCTTGCTAAACAAATCACCGAAACGAAACATATTTATCCAAAACGAATGCAATTATAATATGCATAGTACATCAAAAATTTATGTGGTAGGTCATCGTGGAATGGTAGGTAGTGCCATTGTTCGGGCATTACAGGCGGGCGGGTACATCAACATCATTACCCGTACCTCAAGGGAACTGGATTTGCGAAATCAGCAGGCGGTATTTAATTTTTTTGCGCAGGAAAAGCCGGAATATGTTTTTCTGGCTGCCGCAAAAGTAGGCGGCATTGTAGCCAACAATACCTACCGCGCCCAATTTGTGTATGAGAATTTGATGATAGAAGCCAATATTATTCATGCGGCTTATTTACATGGGGTAACCAAGTTGTTGTTTCTGGGTTCTTCCTGCATTTATCCCAAAATGGCACCACAGCCTTTGAAGGAGGAATATTTATTATCGGGGTATTTAGAGCCAACCAATCAGCCTTATGCCATTGCAAAAATTGCAGGAATAGAAATGTGCGATGCATACCGGGCGCAATATGGCTGCAACTTTATTTCAGCCATGCCCACCAATTTATACGGTCCTAATGATAATTATGATTTAAATACCTCGCATGTTCTGCCGGCATTATTACGCAAATTCATTACCGCTACCCGGAAACAGCAGGCAGAAGTGGTATTGTGGGGAACCGGAACCCCCAAAAGAGAGTTTTTGCATGTAGATGATCTGGCCGATGCCTGTTTGTTTTTAATGCAGCACTATAATGAACCGGGTTTGGTGAATGTAGGCTGGGGAAAAGATATTACCATTGCCGAATTGGCCCATCATATTCAACACATCACCGGTTACAAAGGCAGCATTCGGTTCGATACCTCGAAACCCGATGGTACGCCAAGGAAACTGATGGATGTATCCAAACTGAACCGTCTGGGCTGGAAGGCACATATTTCATTGGAAGAAGGGATTAAAATGGTGTATGCCTTGGTGAAAGACGAGCCATGGGAAGCATAGTTGTATTTTAAAACTGTATTATTTCACGAAAGGATTACAATAGCATGTACACTAAAAATATTATGATTACCGGAGGGGCAGGCTTTATCGGCTCGCATGTGGTGCGCTTATTTGTGACCAAATATCCGGAGTACCGCATCATTAACGCCGATGCGTTGACGTATGCCGGTAATTTAGCCAATCTGAAAGATATAGAACACTACGCCAATTATCAGTTTGAAAAAGTAGATATACTCGATGCGGCTGCTTTAGAGGCATTGTTCACACAATGGGGCATTACCGATGTGATACATCTGGCGGCTGAATCGCATGTAGACCGCTCTATTCTTTCACCCATGGATTTTGTGTACACCAATGTAGTGGGTACGGTTAATTTATTGAATACGGCTAAAAAGCACTGGGTGGCTCATTGGGATAATCATTTGTTTTACCATGTTTCAACCGATGAGGTATTTGGTGCGCTGGGCGAAACCGGGTTGTTCTCTGAAACTACGCCTTATCATCCCAATTCGCCGTATTCGGCCAGTAAAGCCGCTTCCGATCATTTTGTAAGGGCCTATGCCGAAACCTATGGTTTAAATACCATTATTTCCAATTGCTCTAACAACTATGGGCCATATCATTTCCCGGAAAAACTGATTCCATTATTCATTCATAACATTATTCAACGCAAACCCCTTCCCGTTTATGGCGATGGTTTGTATACCCGCGACTGGTTGTATGTAAAAGACCATGCACTCGCTATTGACTTGTTATTCCATAAAGGAAAAATCAATGATACCTATACCATTGGCGGATTTAATGAATGGAAGAATATTGATTTGGTAAAACTACTTTGTAGCCTGATGGATGAAAAGCTGCAACGTGCCCCTGGTGAAAGTGAACAACTGATTACACATATCAAAGACCGCCCCGGGCACGATAGGCGGTATGCTATCGACGCTACTAAAATCAACAAAGAACTAGGCTGGAAGCCTACCGTAACTTTTGAGGAAGGACTGAATGAAACCATTGACTGGTACCTGAACAATGGCGAATGGTTACAACAGGTAACCAGTGGTGCTTATCAGCAGTATTATGAAACCATGTACACTAAACGACACCAACATTAAAACATGGATGTATGAAGACAACGCCTACCCCTTTGCGGGATTGCTATTTGATAGAAAACACTGTGTTTAAAGATGAGCGGGGTTATTTTTTTGAAAGTTTTAATCAGCAAACTTTTTTTAAACAAACCGGTTTAAATATTTGCTTTGTGCAAGACAATCAGTCGGCCTCCTTAAAAGGTGTTTTGCGGGGGCTGCATTTTCAGAAAGGGGCGCAGGCACAGGCCAAATTGGTGCGGGTATTGGAAGGTTCTGTACTGGATGTAGCGGTAGACCTGCGCAAAGATTCACCCAGCTTTGGGCAGTATTTTGCCGTGGAGTTATCGGCCGATAATCATTTGCAGTTGTTTGTGCCCCGTGGCTTTGCCCATGGATTTGTAGTATTGAGTGAACGGGCGGTATTTTTTTATAAATGTGATAATTATTACAACAAAGCGGCAGAAGGGGGCATTCGATACAATGATGTGCAATTGCAGATTGACTGGCAGATACCTGCTGACGCATTGATTATTTCAGAAAAAGACAGGATTTTGCCTATGTGGGAGGATGCGATAGCTACTTGTGGATTTTGAGCAAAGGAATAGTTGCAAACGCCGGATTGTTGTTTCGGTCGTTTAAACAGATGGCAGCAACCAAAATGCAGTTACCATACTCTAAAACCGGAACCATTCTTTACAATAAAATTGTTACAATATGAAAGGTATTGTTTTGGCAGGCGGCAGCGGTACCCGTTTGTACCCCATTACCAAAGGCATTAGCAAACAACTGATGCCGGTGTATGATAAGCCCATGATTTATTATCCGCTTTCTGTTTTAATGCTGGCTGGTATTCGCGAAATTTTAATTATTACTACGCCGGAAGACAGTCCGCAGTTCCAGCGTTTACTCGGCGATGGTAAAGAAATTGGCTGTGCTTTTTCGTATGCCGTGCAGGAAGTGCCCAACGGGTTGGCACAGGCGTTTGTAATAGGTGCCGATTTTATTGGGCAGGATAAAGTAGCATTAGTATTGGGTGATAACATTTTTTACGGATCGGGATTTAGCAAGCTGCTGCAATCATTCAATGATGTGGAAGGTGCCGCAGTATTTGCTTATGAGGTGCAGGATCCGGAAAGGTATGGTGTAGTGGCCTTTGATGCGCAGCAAAAGGCCTTATCGATAGAGGAAAAGCCACAACATCCCAAGTCTAATTACGCCGTCCCCGGCTTATATTTTTATGATAATGAAGTAGTACACATTGCCAAAAACATTGCTCCTTCGCCCCGTGGTGAATATGAAATTACCGATGTAAACCGGGTGTATTTGGAAAAAGGTAAATTACAGGTAGGCATTATGAACAGAGGTACTGCCTGGTTAGATACCGGCACTTTTGATTCGTATAGCGATGCCTGTGAGTTTGTTCGGGTAATTGAAAAAAGACAAAGTAAAAAAATTGGCTGTATAGAAGAAGTAGCCTTTCGGATGGGCTTTATTACAGAAGCTCAGCTGGTAGCCCTGGCAGCCCAATATGCTAAGAGCGGGTATGGCGCCTATTTATTGCAAGTGGCCCGTTCTGCCCGGTAAAAGAAAATCCCGGCCGGAATACTGTTGAATATTTATATTTGAAAAAGTAAACAATTTTTTTTCGGCCTTGTTGTACATACTATGAATGCGTTTACTATAAAAGATTTAGAGAACCTGTCGGGTATTAAAGCGCATACTATCCGTATTTGGGAGCAGCGCTATAATTTTTTAAAGCCACAGCGCACTGAAACCAATATACGATTGTACAGCAATGAGGAACTGCGCACTTTGCTAAACATTGCTTTGTTAAATAAGTACGGTTTTAAAATATCGCATATTGACCGTATGAATCCCGCTGAAATCAACGACAAAATATTGTCGCTGGCACATATTCAGGCACAGCAGGAACGGATAGTGAATGAACTCATTGGTCACATGATTTATCTGAATTTAGAAGAATTTGAGGCAGTATTAGATAATTACATCATGACCAAGGGTATTGAAAAATCCATTACCCAGATTATTTTTCCTTTTTTGGAACGGATTGGTATTCTTTGGTTAACCAATCACATTAATCCGGCGCAGGAACATTTGGTAACCAATGTTATCCGGCAAAAATTAATAGTAGGCATTGAAAGCACACACAGCCATTTACAGCTCAATAAAACTGCCTTATTGTTTTTACCTGAAGGTGAACATCATGAGCTGGGTTTATTGTTCATGTATTATTTAATGAAAAGTAGAGGTGTTAAAATTTATTATTTAGGAGCCAATGTGCCCATTAAAGATATGGCTTATGTAGTTCAGGTAAAGCAACCCAATTTAATGTATACGCATTTAACTTCTGTTACCCATCATTTCAATCTTGAGAAAATGCTGCATCATATTCATAAGGAAATGCCTCAAATACCGGTAATAATATCCGGACAATTGGTGCAGCAGTATAAGAAGAAAGTACCTGACAATATATGTCTTAAAAAATCGCTGACAGAAGTAATGGAATACATTGCTACCATTGGAAAAACTGAGTAATCCTGTTTCCTATAGCACTGAAGGCCATTACCGTTGTAGTGGCTTTTTTATTGCCTGCAACAGCCTAAACAATGCATCTATTATAATGCTGCTGCACCGGCAAACGGTATGGGTTCATTGGCTCTTATTGAAGCGCATACCCATCCAAACAGATATGCAGCACGTATCTATAACCGAAAACATTGGGTACACTGTGTTTGCAGGGTAGCCGGCCATCCAAAAACCGGCATCATGTTGATTTAACAAAACCTTCAAATGGTGCAGCCGTGTTTAAAATGGGTAAATACAGTGTATAACCCGCTCATTCTGTTATACTTAAAAAACCTACTGGAATGGTGCACTGTTTTGTTTTATCTTTTACAAAAAATATTAAACAAAATATTTGGCAGTACGAAAAATATTTGTTTAACTTTACAACATCATAATTTAAACAATCAGGTTATGTCAATAGTAGAATTCAATCAAATGCTGGTTAATAACGCAGAGTTTTTAAAACCCTTTGCCATTACGTTAACCAAAGACAATGAGCAGGCCAAAGACCTGTTTCAGGAAACCCTGTACCGTGCGTTGGCTAATCAGGATAAATACAATGTTGGCACCAACATTAAAGCCTGGTTGTATACCATTATGCGCAATATTTTCATCAATAATTACCGGAGAAAAGCCAAGCAGCAAACCATATTCGATAGCACGCCCAATGAATTTTTATTGAACATCAATCAGGGTGCAGTGAGCAATGATGCACTTTCCAAAATCAATATGAAAGAAGTACAGGCCGCTATTCATCACTTGCCCGAAATCTTTCGCAATCCCTTTATGTTGTATTATGATGGATTTAAATACCACGAAATAGCTGATATATTGCATGAACCGCTGGGTACCATTAAAAGCAGAATACATTTTGCCCGTAAATTATTGAAAGAGCAAATTGAAAGGCATTAATTCGGTGTTATCTTAGTATCCTCTCATGAAGAAAAAAGCACTTGTTATAGGAGCCGGCTTTGCAGGCATGTCGGCCGCCAGTTTTATGGCGCGTTCCGGTTGGGAAGTAACCTTATTGGAAAAGCACAGTGGTCCGGGTGGCAGGGCGCGGCAAATGCACTGCGAAGGGTTTGTGTTTGATATGGGCCCCAGTTGGTATTGGATGCCCGATGTGTTTGAGCGGTATTTTGCTCAGTTTGGTAAAAAGGTAAGCGATTACTATTACTTAGAACGATTAGACCCCTCGTACCGGGTAGTTTGGAAAGATGGCCCGATGGATATTCCTGCCAGCTATCCGGCTTTTCAGGCATTGCTGGAAAGTTTAGAGCCCGGCAGTGCGTCACATTTGGAGGTTTTTTTAGAGGAAGCTGCTTATAAATACAAAGTGGGTATTCAAAAATTAGTACATAAACCCGGCCGCTCGTTGGGCGAGTTTTTAGATAAAGATTTGATATCAGGGCTGTTTAAATTAGATGTGTTTACCAATATGAAACAACATGTTGGCCGTTATTTTAAACATCCCAAAATACGGGAACTCATGGAATTTCCGGTATTGTTTCTGGGAGCACTTCCTGAAAATACACCGGCCTTGTACAGTTTAATGAATTATGCCGACGTAATAGGTGGCACGTGGTATCCACAGCAGGGTGGCATGTATTGCATTGTGCAGGCCATGCATCAGTTGGCCGAATCAATGGGCGTGCAGTTTCATTTTAACGCTGAAGTAAAAGAGATAGTCATTGAAAACGGCATAGCACGCCGCGTTATTACAGATGCCGGAACCTTTGAAGCCGATGTGGTAATAGCAGGGGCCGATTATCATCATGTAGAAACACAATTATTACCCAATGCCTATCGCTCTTATACGCCGGAATATTGGGAGAAACGCGTAATGGCACCCAGTGCCTTGTTGTATTATGTTGGGCTCAATAAAAAATTAAAAGGGATAACACACCACACTTTGTTTTTTGACACTTCTTTTGAAGGGCATGGTCGTGAAATATACAGCACCAAAACATGGCCGGAAGATCCTTTGTTTTATGTATGCGCACCATCTGTTACGGATAATACTGTAGCGCCGGAAGGATATGAAAATTTGTTTATACTGATACCCGTTGCAACGGGTCTGGAAGGCGATAGTTCATCGTTAAGGGAAATGTATTTTAATAAGGTAATAGAAAGAATGGAAAAACACTATTGCCAGTCTTTAAAAGATGCCATTTTGTTTAAAGAAACATTTGCACAATCGGATTTTGTTGAACAATACCATGCTTTTAAAGGGAATGCCTATGGTTTAGCGAACACTTTGTTCCAAACAGCTGTTTTAAAACCATCGTGTCATAGCAAAAAAGTAGCGAATTTATTTTTCACCGGGCAATTAACCGTGCCCGGGCCCGGTGTGCCACCCAGTTTAATTAGTGGCGAAGTGGTGGCAAAAGAAGTGGTAAAAAAATTTGGTTAAATGTTGTTGTGATAAAATCTAAAATTATTATATTAAAAAAAATATTTGTTTATGATGAAACTGTTTCACTCGGTAAGTCAGGAATGCAGCCGCATTACTACACAGCAGTACAGCACTTCTTTCTCCAGTGCCATTAACCTGCTGCACAAAGATTTGCGGGCACCCATTCACAATATTTATGGATTTGTAAGATTTGCCGATGAAATTGTAGATACTTTTCATGACTTTGATAAAGCAACCCTGCTGGCAGAATTTAAACAGCAAACCTATGATGCATTGGAAAGAGGGATCAGTCTGAACCCGATATTACACAGTTTTCAGTTAACCGTACATCAATACCATATTGAACGTGATTTAATTGATGCTTTTTTATACAGCATGGAAATGGATTTAACCCGGCAATGTTACGACCGTACCGGTTATGAAGAATACATTTATGGCAGCGCCGAAGTAGTGGGTTTAATGTGCTTACATGTATTTTGTGATGGAAACAAAACATTGTATGCGCAATTGAAACCGGCAGCCAGGAAATTAGGGGCTGCTTTTCAAAAGGTAAATTTTCTGCGCGATGTAAAGGCCGATTATGAAGGGTTAGACCGCATCTATTTTCCCGGATGTGATTTCAAAAATTTCAGTGCTTTGCAGAAAGCGGCCATTGAGGCCGATATTCAGGATGATTTTGATGCTGCCTATCAGGGTATTCTGCAACTGCCCATGAAAGCCCGTTTTGGGGTATATGTAGCATACAAATATTACCTCTCCCTGTTCAAAAAAATTAAGCAAACTGCACCACATAGAATTATGCAGGAACGCATTCGCATACCCGATTATGGCAAAATGGTTATTTTAGCAAAGGCCGGAATACGCGGTCAGTTTAACCTGTTATAATATTCGATATAACTGTATACAATTTGCGATGTTTTTGTATACAAATCGATATCATTCATGCTAAAAATGTAATAGTGCTCCTATGGAATCTGTAATGTTGGTCAATACAAAAGATGAAGTCATTGGGGTGATGGAAAAAATGGAAGCCCACCGGAAAGGTTTGCTGCATCGTGCGTTCAGTATATTTATTTTTAATACAAAAGGAGAATTGTTATTGCAGCAAAGAGCATTGCAGAAATACCATAGTGCGGGTTTGTGGACCAATACCTGTTGCAGCCATCCCCGACCCGGTGAAAGTATTATAGTTGCCGCAGAAAGAAGATTGAGTGAAGAGATGGGATTTACCACGCCTTTGCATAAAATATTTGATTTTGTATATCGTGCTCCTTTTGAAAATGGATTAACCGAACATGAATTTGATCATGTACTGGTGGGTTATTATGATGCAGCAATAGAACCCTGCAATACTGAAGTGCACCATTTTCGTTATGCTGCTATGGGTGCCATTCAGCATGAATTAACCATCAATGCTCAGTTGTATACCACCTGGTTTCAGATCGCTTTTCCAAAAGTATATGCCTGGTGGCAAATGCAACCGGCATTTTCTTTTTAAATTTGTTACATGCAGCAACAGCCCTCCGTAATTATTATTGGTGCAGGTGTAGCAGGTTTAGCGGCTGCCATTCGATTGGCTGTGGCAGGTTATCCGGTACAGGTATTTGAAAAAAACAGTTATCCCGGTGGCAAGCTGAGTTATTTTGAACTGGATGGCTATCATTTTGATGCAGGCCCCAGTTTGTTTACCCAACCTGCCAATATTGAAGCTTTATTTGAATTGGCCGGTGAACCCATCCATGACTATTTTCAATACCGTAGTATGCCGGTGGCCTGTCGTTATTTTTATGAAGATGGCACTAAAGTAGTGGCTTATACCAATATCAGCCAGTTTGCCGCAGAAGCAGAGCAAATGCTTGGTGAGCCTGCGGCCAATATTGCGCATTATTTAAAAGATGCTTCCAACTTGTACAACAAGGTGGGTACGCTATTTTTAAATTATTCGTTACATCAACCGGCTGTTTTTTTTCAAAAAAAAATCATTACTGCTTTAGCAGCAATTCGCTTCAAACATCTTTTTAAAAGTTTACACCAACTGAACAAACAATATTTCCGGCAGGAGAAAACGGCACAGTTATTTAACCGATATGCTACCTATAATGGCAGTAACCCATACCGGGCACCGGGTATGTTAAGTGTAATACCACATTTAGAAATGAATGAAGGCACTTTTTATCCTGAAGGAGGCATGATTGCCATTACCCATGCATTGCATCACCTTGCTTTGAAGAAAGGTGTGCAGTTTCATTTTAATGCCCCTGTTGAAAGCATTATCCACGAAGATGGACGGATAAAAGGTATTTACAGCAAGGGTGTACCGTACATGGCCAATCTGGTAGTGAGCAATGTTGATACTTATTTCACCTATCGCTATTTATTAAAAGACGAAAAGACAGCAGCAAAAATTGACCGGCAGGAGCGGAGTAGCAGTGCTCTGATATTTTATTGGGGTATTGCAAAGAGTTTTCCTGAATTAGATCTGCACAATATATTTTTCAGTAACAATTATGCCGCTGAGTTTGCTGCCATATTCAATGAAAAAAAGCTGTACCCCGATCCAACCGTATACATCAACATTACGGCCAAATGTGAACCCGGCATACAGGCACCTGCCGATAAGGAAAACTGGTTTGTAATGATCAATGTGCCTGCTGCAACACGTAAAGATATGGCTGTCATGCAACAACAGGCCCGAGCCGCCATCATTAACAAATTAAACCGGATGTTACATACCGATATTGCCCCCTTGATAGAGGCAGAAGCCATATTAGATCCGGTGCAAATTGAATCTATAACCGGATCGTATAAAGGTGCTTTATATGGCACCAGCAGCAACAGCAAATGGGCTGCTTTTTTGAGGCATCCCAATTTCAGTAAAACCATCAAAGGATTATACTTTGTGGGGGGCAGTGTACACCCGGGTGGAGGTATACCCTTATGTTTGCAAAGCGCTAAAATTATGAGTGGATTAGCCATTCCTTATTTGAAAAAAATCAGCACCCGGGATGACAGATAAACAAATAGAAAATGGGTCGGTATTTATTGCATTGCTGGTGCATGTAAGTGGTGCTATCGGTATATTGTTTACCGGTTACAAACATTGGTTTGTGGCATTCACTCCACTCAATTTGTTGTTGATGTTGTTTTTGTTAATCGCCAATCAGCGCAAACGCAACAAGGCTTTTTGGATGTACGCAGCCCTGTGCTTTGCAATTGGAATGGTAACAGAAATGATTGGTGTACATACCGGCTGGTTATTTGGTGATTATGTGTATGGCAAAGTAATGGGCATTCAATTAGCCGGTGTACCATTACTAATTGGGGTCTATTGGTTTGTGGTGGTATTTTGCAGTGGTACCATTATGCGATTTGTGATAGAACGCCTGTTCAGGGTTTTTACCTATATGCACGGATTTTTCGACCGGAGGTCGGTACGCATTGTAATGGTGATAGATGGTGCCATTTTAGCCATGTGCTTTGATTTAATCATGGAGCCTACTGCCATTAAATTAGGTTTTTGGCATTGGGATGCAATAAAGGTACCCGTGTATAATTATCTCTGCTGGTTTCTTGTCAGTGCCGGTTTATTAACAGTTTTTCAATACATGGATTTTTATAAAAAGAACCATTTCGCTGTACATTTGTTCATTATTCAAGCCCTGTTTTTTTTGGTGTTAAGTCTTTATTTATGATGTTAGCTATTTATATATTTGTTACAATTGCTACTTTTTGTGTGATGGAAGGCATTACCTGGTTAACCCATAAATATGTTATGCATGGTTTTTTATGGTACCTGCATGAAGACCACCACCAAAAAGGGAAAGGTTTTTTTGAAAAGAATGATGCCTTCTTCCTCATATTTGCCGTACCCAGTTGGTTGTGTATTATGCTGGGTTTACAGCATGTCAATTATTTTGCCGCTGCCATTGGTTTTGGCATTGCTTTATATGGGCTGGCTTATTTTCTGGTGCATGAAGTAATTATACACCAGCGGTTTAAGTGGTTTACGCGCAGCAATAACAAGTATGTTAAAGCCATTCGCTGGGCGCATAAAATGCACCACAAACATTTGGAGAAAGAAGAAGGCGAAAGTTTTGGGATGTTGATTGTTGCCAAAAAATATTGGGATAAAGTAAAACGCGATGAACAAATTCAGCAATCGCAAAACAATACAATGATTCCCTCACATCATCAATAGAAATATTTGCCCCTGCAATTTGATTATATTATTACCGGTGCCGGTTGTGCCGGGTTAAGTTTATTAATGCGCTTGCTGCAAGAGCCTGCCATGCAACAAAAAAAAATTCTGGTGATTGACAAGGATGCTAAAAAAAATAATGACCGTACCTGGTGTTTCTGGGAAGCATCACCCGGATTATTTGAGCCAATTGTTCACCACAGATGGGAGCAGCTTCGGTTTGTGGCACCTGCTGTTGATACTAATTTTTCAATTACACCTTACCAATACAAAATGATTCGTGGCATTGATTTCTACGAGTATGTGCTGCAGCAAAGCGCCGGATTTGACAATGTTCAATTGGTATATGCAACGGTACAGGCATTGCGTAATGAAAACAATGGCGTAACTGTTGTAACTGATCATGGCACATATACCGGAGAGTATGTGTTTAACAGTATTGTAAATGCCGGCAACTGGCCACCTGATGATTTTAAAGGATATTTTTTATGGCAGCATTTTAAAGGAAAACTAATAGAAACCAACCAACCGGTTTTTGATCCGAGTATGGCTACTTTTATGGATTTTACCGTAAGTCAGCACAACGGCACCACATTTATGTATGTATTGCCATTTACTTCAAATACCGCATTGGTAGAATACACTTTATTTACCAAACAACTTTTAGCATACGAAGTATACGATGCGGCCATTGATACTTACTTGCAGGAAAAATATGGAGTTGGCAATGGATATCATGTATTGCATGAGGAATTTGGGAAAATACCTATGACCAATTATCATTTTACCCCAAAAGAAGGGCACATTATTCATATAGGTATTGCCGGCGGACAGGCTAAGGGCAGCAGTGGCTATGCTTTTTATTTTATACAGCAACAAACGGAAGCCATTGTAAAAAGTCTGTTGCAGTTTGGGCAACCTAAACTCAGCATTTCTTTGCAACAGCGAAAATTCAGGTGGTTTGACAGTGTGTTATTACGCGTATTGCAAAAACAATTATTACCCGGCCATGAGGTATTTGCCGCTATTTTTAAACAGAACGCACCTGACACCATACTAAGGTTTCTGAATAATGAAAGTAGTATTAATGAAGACATCCAGATTATGCGCAGTGTACCTATGTGCATATTTTTACCGGCGGCACTGCACACGGTTTTTTTTCGAAGATAGAAAAGCCCGTTTACAATGTCCAAGACACAACTACAGATTTGCTACAAAATGTACCCATAATTTTGATTGGACACCCCATAAATTCTTATTCTATATTACTGCGCATTCATTGTTGCCATATTTCATGACCGCAATGAAACAACTTTTTTTAATAAAAATTACAATATGAAATCAATTATCACTTATTGTTGCCTACTCCTGGTAAGTATAATGACTGCCCAAGTCTGTATAGCCCAATCCGGCTATCACCTCAGCGGCCATTTTCCGATTGCCAGTACAGGTTGGTGGGACTACATAACAGTAGATGCCGCTTCGAATAAATTATACGTATCGCATGGTACACAGGTGAATATTCTCGATAAAAATACCGGCGATTCATTGGGTGTTATTCCCAATACGAAGGGCGTTCACGGTATTGCACTGGTACATGGGTTGGGGAAAGGATATATCAGCAATGGCGGTAGTAACAATGTAACTGTATTCAATTTATCGAATAATCAAGTAATTGGCCAGATTGCCACTGGTGAAAATCCGGATGCCATTTTTTATGATGGCTATTCCAAAAAAATCATTACTTGTAATGGTAGAAGTAAAGATTTGTCGATGATAGACCCGGCAGCAGATAAAGTAGTGGGCACCATTGCAGTAGGCGGCAAACCCGAAACTGCAGTGAGCGATGGTAAAGGGAAAATATTTGTAAATATTGAAGATAAAAGTGAAATAGTGGTGATTGATATTAAGAAAATGGCTGTAATAGCCCATTGGCCAATTGCTCCGGGAGAATCACCTACTGGTTTAGTGATAGATGTACACACCAACCGATTATTTGCCGGTTGTGAAAAACGATTAATGGTAGTAGATGCCAACAATGGGAAGATAGTAGCTGATTTGCCAATAGGGGATGGATGTGATGGCGTGGTGTTTGACCCTGCTTTGCATTATATCTGCACTTCGAATGGATCGGGCACTATGACGGTAATAAAAGAACTATCTAAAGACAAATATGAAGTGGTGGAAAATGTACCTACTAAGCGTGGTGCCAGAACCAGTTGCGTGGATGAAGCAACGCATACCATTTATATGCCTACCGCTAATTTTGAGCCCATGCAACCGGGTGAAAAAGGACGCCCTAAAATGATAGCAGGTTCGTTTCAGGTTCTTAAAATTGTGCATGAATAAGCATCAATTGGGTATGAATGCAATGGGTAAGGTAGGATACCTGTATTGAAAAAAACTAAAGTGTAGGAAATGTTGTGGCCTCGCCAGAACTCATTTTGATGTTACTAAATACTTCTGAAGCATGGAATAAGGCCTTCATTTAGAGGGAGCTTAAAAGTTTATATGAATTTGTATTTATTTTTTTGAAGAGTTTCTCTAATTCACATTATATTTAATTTTAAATATATATTAAAATGTCTTGGAAATATCTTAGGTTAAATATTAAATGAGTAATCTCCTATGCAATTCTCTTCTGATACAAAAATTGTTGAAACTCGATGAAAAGCCTACTAATGTTAGTCACATCACCCAAAATTTCTTTCGCATCTTCTAATGATTGATACTTGTTTGTCAGCAAGATAGGTAGTTTTTCTTGGTCGAGTTCGTCAACGCCTGTTTCAACGTATTTGCTCAACACGAAAGTGATAAACTCTTTTTGTTTGTCGTTGAGTAAGGCAAAAATGGTCGCTTCGGCTGCTTTAGCTCTGGCTTCTCTTGTCATTGCGATATAGTCGCCATTGAAAACGTATTCCAACACATCATACAAGTCGCTTTTTTCCATATCTACCAACTTTTGCAAAGTCAGTAAATCGTTTTTTGGAAAACCTGCTGCATCTAAATTCTCCAATAAACCTTTTCGGGTAATTGGATTGCTCCAAAGTTTCCGCAATTCTTCTTCGTCTTTGAAAAGTTTAGGCAACTCACCAAACAGGTTATTCAAAAACTCTTCTGCTGAAATGGGTTTGCCGTCTGCACTCCAAAACGAAGTAGAAACCATATGTTTGATTTCCCTTTCTTTTCCGTTTCGCAGTTTGATTTTTATTTTCTGTTTGCGTTCTGTTTCAGTCGGTTCTTTTGGTTCTCTTGGTTTATACTCGCCCTTTGCTTCTTTTACACTGCTTGGTTCTTCTCTAATTGGCTCTCCGTCCCATTCGGGGTCTGAAAAGTGTTTGTAAGCATCTACAAAATCGTAAATGGTGAAAAACTCTTTGCCGTCAGACAATCGTGTGCCACGACCTACGATTTGTTTAAACTCAATCATTGAGTTAACGGGACGAAGCAACACGATATTTCGAATGTTTCTTGCATCTACACCCGTGGAAAGTTTTTGCGAAGTGGTCAGTATAGTTGGTATTGTCTTTTCGTTATCCTGAAATTCTCTCAACAATCTTTCGCCTTCTTCTCCGTCATTGGCTGTAACACGAACACAATAAAATGGGTCTTTACTTTTGGCGTTTTGGTTTACCAAATCTCTTATCAATGCTGCATGTCCTTGATTGGCACAAAATATAATTGCCTTTTCGTTTTGGTTGGCTTCATCTAAAAAGATATTTACTCTTTTGGCTTCTCTTTCTATAATTTCAATGGTGCGGTTAAAGTCTTTTTCTTCATAGAGTTTGCCATCTTCAATTTCGCCTTCCACAATGGTATCATCAGAAGTGTAGCAGTAATCGTCCAGCGTGGTTTTAATGCGTTTTACTTTGAATGGTGTTAAGAAACCGTCATTGATGCCTTCTTTCAGCGAATAGATGTAAACTGGTTCGCCAAAGTAGCGGTAAGTGTCCACATTGTCTTTTCGTTTGGGTGTGGCTGTTAAACCCAATTGCACTGCCGGACTGAAATATTCTAAAATACTCCGCCAATTGCTTTCGTCATTTGCTCCGCCACGGTGGCACTCGTCAATAATGATAAAATCAAAATAATCCTTCGGATATAATTGAAAATTGAAAGTGGAAAATTGAGAATTATTTTCACTGTCCGGGTCATTTTCCATTTTCAATTCTCCATTTTCCATTGGTGAAGTCATAAAGGTTTGAAAAATGGTAAAGAAAATGCTGCCGTTGGTGGGCACTTTTCCGTTTTTCTTTATCTCGTTGGGTTTTATACGCACCAATGCGTCTTCAGGAAATGCAGAAAACGAATTGTAGGCTTGGTCGGCTAATATATTTCTGTCGGCTAAAAATAAAATTCTCGGTCTTCGGTATAATGGAGAATTGACAGTTGAAAGCTGAAAATTGTCTTTTTCATAGCCTTCATTTTCCATTTTCCATTTTCCATTTTCAATTACTGAAAGATTCCAACGGGTTTGAAACAGTTTCCACGCAATTTGAAAAGCGATGGCTGTTTTTCCCGTTCCTGTGGCAAGGGTGAGTAAAATTCTGTCTTTGCCTTGTGCAATGGCTTCAACTACCCTTTGCACTGCTATTTCCTGATAGTAGCGAAGTTGCCAGGTGCCGCTTTTATCTTCAAACGGCACATTCGCAAACTTTTCTCGCCATTCATTTTCAATTGTCAATTGTCCATTTTCAATTGAATAAGTTTTATTCCAAAGTTGTTCGGGGCTTAGAAAATCTGTTACCAAACCTTCTTCGCCTGATTTCATACAGATTTGGTAAATGGCTTTTCCGTTGGTGCTGTATGTGGTTTCTAATTGAAGTTTTTCCGCATATTTTTTGGCTTGCATTACACCTTCGCCCACTTCTAATTCATCACTTTTGGCTTCAACTACTGCCAATTTGATTCCTTTGTAAACCAACACATAATCGGCAGTTTCTCTTTTGCCCCTGCCACCACCTGTTTGAATTTTACCTGCTGTAATGTTGTATTCACGAAGGACTTTAGAGCCTTCCACAACGCCCCAACCACAAGCCTTTAGCTTGGGGTCTATGAGTTCTGCTCTTGTTTCTGCCTCATTCATAATTGAAAATGGATAATTGAAAGTTGAAAATTATTTGCCATTGTTTTGTTTAGAAGTTTTAACGATGCTTGCTAAAAGCTTAATAAGTTCTGAACTATCAGAATGAATAGATTGAAAACTTCTTTCGTCTAAATAATCGCTATCTTTTAACAGCATTAACCAATATTCTGTTTCGTTGGCTTCTTTTAAAGCTATATTCATTTTGTTGATAAAGTCTGCTTTTGACTGGGCGTGTTCAGCTTCTTTAACTAAAGCACCTATTGCAGTTCCGCTTCTCAATATTTGTTTTGACAACACATACTCTTTCTGTTCCGCTAACAAATGCTTGTATAATTTTATAATCCGCAATGCAAACACATACGATTTGTTCATTACGATATTTTCTTTCTTTTCCATCATTTTCAACTTTCCATTTTCAATTATCAATTTTCAATTGTTCTCCTCGTAGTAATAGGAATAGTCAATTCCTTTCATAAACATTTCTCTGCTATCTATTTCGGTGGTTAAAGCGTTTTTGAGTAGTTTTTTCAAAGCACTACTGTTTACAGGACTTTTTACCATTGCGTTCATATATTCAGCTTTCCCGATTTTACTCCAATCCACGCATTTTTTCAGACGTTTTTTCAATATCAGGTCTAACCAAATTCGGGTGCTTCTGCCATTGCCTTCCATAAATGGGTGAGCAACATTCATCTCTACATATTTGGCTACTATTTCATCAAAAGTGTTTTCAGGCATTTCATCTATTTGCTTTAGTGTATCTTCAAGAAAACGAGCCATTGCAAATTGAAAACCACCTTTTGAAATATTTTTCTGCCTGATTTGCCCTGCAAAGTCATACAAACCGCCAAATAAGTAGCCGTGTATTTGCTGCAATCCTTTAGTGGTACCTACTTCTATGCTGTTGATAAATGAACTGTCAAATAAGGCATACGCTTTGGTTTTACTTTTTCCGTCAATACTTTCATCACTGTAGGTAAACCATTCAATAAACCGGTTTGCCTTTTTGCCTGGAAACTCTTTACCCAAGGCAATAATACCGTTGTAATCAAGCATATCAGACAAGCGTTTTTTGCCATCAGGAGCGAGTAATTTCAACTGGGTAGTGGCACTAACCACTTCACTGCCGTCTTTCTTTAGCTTGGCTTTCAGGTATTTCCAATAGTTGCGGGTTTTGGCATAATCGTTCTGGTCGGTAAGCACGGCAACAATATCCAATACCGAAAACCACCACTTAGCGTTTTCTTCGTCCCATAAGGCACGTACTTCCCGGTCGTCAAAAAATCGTATGGATATTTTTGTGCTGCTCATTTACTTTTTTAATTGAGGTTTATTGTCCATTTAATAACGCCCCAACAACAAGCTTTTAGCTTTGGGTCTATGAGTTCTGCTCTATTTTCTGCTTCGTTCATATTAGTCTCTAATTAGGTTAATGATTAGTTGTATCATTAGTTCTTTTTCTTCGGGGGCACTTTGCGCTACCAACAAAGCAATGGCTGTAAGTGCATTGTCGTTCACTTTTAATTCACCTGTTTGTTTGAAACGGTGTTTATTCTTCTCTAAAAACCAGATAAATAGAAATGCTCCGATGCGTTTATTACCATCGTTGAAAGAATGATTCTTGATAACAAAATACAGCAAATGAGCCGCCTGCTCTTCTATGCTTGGATATAAGTAATGCCCGCCAAAAGTTTGTACAATGCTTTCTAACGAACTTTTGAAACCATTGTCTTTCTCCTTTCCAAACAAGTCCGTTGCCTCTTTTTTTCCCATGAGTTGCTTTTTCAACGCTGTTATGGCGGTTATGGCTTCTTCGTACCTAATTGCATAGGTAATGTTTTCATTTAAGTTGCTTGTTTGTAGATTGCGGCTGTCATATTGATTGAGCAATACAAAACTTTTGGTGTAATGGCTCAAAATGTCCAACAGCCCTTTGGCTTCGTGCAATTGCAAGGTTTCCGCTTTGCCTGATTGTTCAATCAGTTGCACCATTTTTCCCAATTCTTCCAATCGTTTTTGATTAATGGCATAGCCCTTTACCAAATAATCTTTCAGGCGTTGGGTTGCCCATTGGCGGAATTGTGTGCCTCTTACTGATTTTACTCTATATCCTACTGAAATAATCACATCCAGATTGTAATATTCTATCTTGCGTGTTACGTTCCGTTTACCTTCTTTTTGAACCGTCAAGGATTCCTTGACAGTTGCCTTTCTGTTTAATTCCTTCTCTCTAAAGCAGTTATTAATATGCAGGCTTATGTTTTGCTTGGTTTGGTTGAACAATTTAGCCATTTGCCTTTGGTTGAGCCAAACGGTATCACCATCAAACTGAACTTCTACTTCAGTTTTTTTATCAGCAGTTGTATATATGACTATTTCATTCATTATCCATTGATTTATGCTATTTGTGCAACTTTTACACTATCCATTTTCAACTCTCCTGCAAATGCTTTCTGCAAGATTGATTTTTTCAGTTCTTCCAAATCATCAATTTTCTTTTGATATAACCCTCCCAACTTTTGCGTTTCGGTTCGCAGGGCATCTAATTGGCGGACGATAGGTTGTTGGTCTTTGAGTGATGGATAAGGAGTAAGAATTTTTCTTAAATCGCCAATATTGATTTGCATTAATGCTGCACCATAGGTTTTTGCTCTAATTTGCTTTTGGACATAGTTTGAAATGAGCAAATAATATCCAAATTCCTGATTGATAATTTTTGAATTGAAACGAATAGGAACAATGCCCCTTGTCACGTTGGCATCTTTCAATTCTGGGGTAGCAATTGAAACTACTCCAGTTGTTCCCCGAACACATAAAAACAATTCATCTCCAATTAATTTTGTTCTCTTGTAACCATCAGCCAATTTTGGGTCAATTTTTTTTAATCCTTCAACTTTTATGTATCTGCTTGTTAAGTCAGTTGGTCTGATTACTGGCAAACCATTTTCAAATTCTTCACCAGGTTGAACTATTCCGTAAGAAAGGGTGCAATTTTCGTCTGCTAATTCTTCTAACATTTTTTCTTCCCAACCATCACCCTTTTTCTCAAACACCCCCTGCAAATAGCTTTCAAAAAGTTCTTTCGCGTTTTTGAGGTTTTGTTCGGCATTGGCTTTTGCCTTGGCTATGGCGGCAAAGGCTTCATCTAAAATGGAAACAATGCGTTGTTGTTCGGGGAGTGGGGGAAGGGGGATTTCAATTCCGGCAAGTGCTTTTGTTGAAAGCTCTTTAAAAGTTGCTCCAGTTCCTAAACTATCAAGTAAATCAACATTCTTTTTCAAGAAATAATATAAAAACCAAGTGTCAAGTTTTTTGCTCGGCACAATTCCACGACAACCTTGATTGGTGCTCATCGGAACTTCATTTATTGCCAAGTGTCCGATTGGTGCTCTCGTTGAAAGTATTACTGAGTATTCAGGAAACAACTTTGCAGAAGATTTCTCTAAACCTAACCTTGAGATTTTTCTAGGAGTATTATTAACTGTTGGTTTCGTTAGCTTTCCTAAATCCGCAGGAGTAATCCAATGAATATCACCGTCCCAATATTCTGCAATATTGGTTTTTGGAGTTCCACCATTTAGAATTTCTGAAACTTCCCCCAACTTCTTTATTTCCCAGGTTCGACTTGGCGCACCTGCCTTTGTTTTTTGTGGTCCTTCTTGGGACTTGAGCTTGTCGAAAGTCATATCATTTCCAAAATTGAGTTTAAAATACTTTCTACCGATTTGGCTTCCAGTTTCGAAAAAGCAAACCATTTTTTACCTAAATCTTTGAGTGAAGCTCCCAAATGATACACTTCTTTGTTGTCAACAATTAAAAAACGGTCATGGCTATGGGTAAAGGTTTTTAGTTCAAAGTTTTCGTATTGTGCTTTGGCTTTCTGCACGTCCAGTTGTAATTGTTTAGTGATGGTTTTGGTGAGCAGCAGCACGTTTACCCCCTTTTTCTTTTTTGCCAAATGGGTGAGGGTGGTTTCATCTATGTAATTGTCTATCAATACTATGCTTTGCTTTGCCGATCGGATAATTTTTGATGCCAGCTCATAAGCATCAAACACCTGCCCATCAAAAAATACACCTTGGGTAGGAATAAGGTGCGTATTTATTTGCAGCTCAATTTGGTTAACTTTTTCTGAAATAGCTTCCACATTGTCTTCCATTCTGTTCATTCGATTGTTTAGGGCATAGCCTTTTAACAAGTAATCCTTGAGAACTCTGGTTGCCCAAATGCGAAATTGGGTAGCTCGGACAGAATTTACCCTATAACCCACAGATAATACGGCATCTATATTGTAATACTTCACTTTGGACTTTTGTGTTTTGCCTTTAATGGCACCGTGAGGGGTGGTATGTTCCAAAATGGAACTAACCACATTTTCGTCTAATTCGCCCGATTTAAAAATATTTCCTAAATGTTTGGTAATGGCGGGTCGTTGCGTGCCAAATAAATCAGCAATTTGCTGTTGGGTTAGCCAAATGGTTTCCGTTTTTTCATCAATCCTAACTTCAATATGCTCGGCAAGTGCATCGGGCCGGTATAATACAATTTCGTCTTTCATATTAGATCAGACTTTTAATAGATTCCAAAATCTCCGCACTTTCTTCATCCAATGCTTTCATTTCTTCCAAAATGGCTTGCGGTTGGCGTAGCGTAATTTCTTCTTTTTTGTTCGGGTTTTTTACGCTTAAATCAAAAGTGCTTTGGTCTATGGCTGCCACATTTACCGTCCAAGAGTTTTCGCTATCGGCAAAGGTTTTTTGCAGTTCAATAAACTCCGCCAAATCGTTTTCGTTGAGTGGGTTTGTCTTGCCTAAATTGCGGTCGAGGTTCAATTGGTAAAACCAAACCTTTTGCGTGGGTTTTCCTTTTTCAAAAAACAACACAACGGTTTTTACACCTGCACCGGTAAAAGTGCCACCGGGCAAATCCAACACGGTGTGCAAGTTGCAGTTTTTCAACAAGGTTTTGCGTATGGCAACAGTGGCATTGTCGGTATTGCTTAAAAATGTGTTTTTGATTACTACACCCGCCTTGCCACCTGCTTTCAAAATTTTAATAAAGTGCTGCAAAAAGAGTGAAGCGGTTTCGCCTGTTTTTATCGGAAAGTTTTGTTGCACTTCAGCACGTTCCTTTCCACCAAATGGTGGATTGGCAAGCACCACATCATAGCGGTCTTTTTCCTGTATGTCGGCAAGGTTTTCGGCAAGCGTGTTGGTGTGTATGATGTTAGGACCTTCCACACCGTGCAATATCATATTCATTACACCCAATATGTAAGCCAGCGATTTTTTCTCCTTGCCGTAAAAGGTTTTCTTTTGAAGTATCTCGGTTTCTTTGGTGGAAAGCGATTTGTGTGACTTGAGATAATTGAACGCTTCGCACAGGAAGCCAGCAGAGCCACAAGCACCATCATAAATTTTGTCGCCAATTTTAGGGGCAACCACTTTTACAATGGTCGTAATGAGCGGACGAGGCGTGTAGTATTCGCCACCGTTACGCCCAGCGTTGCCCATATTTTTAATCTTGTCTTCATAGAGGTGGCTCATTTCGTGCTTTTCTGCGTGGGTGCGGAAACGCAACTGGTCAATGAGGTTAATCACTTCCCGTAAGTTGTAACCGCTTTGGATTCGGTTTTTCAGTTCGCTGAAAATTTCGCCAATCTTATATTCAATGGTGTCGGCACTTTCGGCACTTTGCTTAAACTTTTTGAGGTAGTTAAAGAGTTTGCCATTTACAAAGTCGGTGAGGTCGTCACCTGTCAAAGCGTTGTGGTGGTCGAGTTTACCGTCCTTGTTTTTAGGTGCAGCCCAGGTTGTCCAGCGATATTCTTTGTCAATAATAGGCGTGTATGCCTTTCCTGTAAGTTCGGCTGCTGTGGCACGGTCTTTCTCTAAGTCGTCCAAATACTTGAGAAACAGAATCCAACTGGTTTGCTCCACATAATCCAATTCACTACCGCAACCAGCGTCTTTGTGAAGTATATCGTCAATATTTTTAAAGGTTTGTTCAAACATTCTACTTGCATATTTAATCTTTCAAATATAAAACAAGTAGGCAAAAAAACGCTCGTTTATTTGGGTGGGGGTATTAAGGGGTTAAGGCAGGATATTTATAATTTTTTCTTGTTTAATTTTTTGGGGAGAGGTCAAAATTTGTTTTGAGGTATTGTTAAGGATTGGCTCAGTGTCATAATAAATCGTCCCTTCTTTGTACCCTGATTTTGTATATTTACAGCTAAAATAAGGGTTTCAAAGGGTAGATTGTGGCCTCGCCAGGAATCGAACCTGGATCTGGAGCTTCGGAAACTCTTATACTATCCATTGTACTACGAGGCCTGTAGTTGTTCGGCCGCAAAAATAAATGTTTCGGCTATTGAAACGTCAATAATTCTGATAAACTGTTGCGGTGATACCCAAAGCTGCGCTATGAACAGAACGTACAAGGGTGCGACGCAACGGAAGCTCAATAGCATAGCCAAAGCCGGTAACAAAAGTATTATTTGCCGAATGCCCCAATATTGCTGCTGAATATTTTTACGGCAATGGCCAATAATATTACCCCAAAAAATTTGCGAACAGCCAACAGGCCTGCTTTTCCGAGGGCATGCTCAATCCATTTCAATGATTTAAGTACAATATACACGATGACCAGGTTAATGAGGATGCCTGCTAAAATATAACCCTGTTGAAAGTTGGCTTTGAGCGACATGATGGTAGTAAGGGTTCCGCTTCCGGCAATGATGGGAAATGCAATGGGAACCACAGTGCCCGAGGCAGCATCGGCATCGCCTTTAAATATTTCGTGGCCCAATACCATTTCCAAACCTAATAAAAAGATAACGATGGACCCACCCACTGCAAAAGAGCGGATATCTAAACCGAGAATACTTAAAAACTGTTGGCCCACCAATAAAAACAAAATCATTAAGCCGCCCGAAACCAGTGTGGCTTTGGACGAACGAATATCGCCCATTTTGTCTTTTAAAGAAATGAGCAGTGGAATGGAGCCTACAATATCAATCACCGCAAACAAGGTAAATGTTACGGTAATGAGCTGGTCGAAATGAATCGTCATTCGGTTAGGTTTTTGCTAAGGTACAATCAAAAAACGATTAAGCAGGTCTGTGTTGTTCTGTTTGTGTTGGTTGTGGATTGTAACAATATTGCCAGCTGCTTTGATTGTTTTGTAAGGTAAGTTGAATGATGCAACCATATGGTATATTAAAAATTTCGAATGATTTTTGCAAGGGTGTTTGGGTAAGATAGGATAAAATACTTCTGATTACACCACCGTGGGTAATGATGGCCAAAGGATAGTTTGGGTTGGATGTAATATGCTGAAAACATTTTGATATTCTTTCATGGAACTGTATATAGCTTTCACCATTTGGGAAGGGGCAATTTACAAAATCGAACATCCAGGTATTGAGTTCTTCCTTTGGAATATCATCCCAAAATTTCATTTCCCATTGGCCACAGTTTATTTCCATTAATTCAGGTATGTATTGAGTGGGCACATCCGGAAACAATTTTTTAGCCAATAATTTGCAACGTTGTAAGGGGCTGCTGTATACCTTAAAACTAAGTGGTGGAATAAATTTTGCAAGGGTTGCTGCTTCTTCAGCAAAAGTATGGGATAGTTCAATGTCAGTTTGACCATAACAGGTTCCTTTTGGTATAGAAGGTGTGGTATGACGTATTAAATAAATGATCATTTTATATATTTAATGCAGGTGGTTAACTATGATCAAAA
This sequence comes from Hydrotalea lipotrueae, assembly GCF_019249625.1. NCBI lineage: Bacteria > Pseudomonadati > Bacteroidota > Chitinophagia > Chitinophagales > Chitinophagaceae > Hydrotalea > Hydrotalea lipotrueae. Next base: position 24,488 of record NZ_JAESDL010000018.1, read on the forward strand.
CAGCAATATAGAAAACAACTTCAGTAGCCTGCTGGGTGGCGCCCAAACAATCGCCTGTATAACCGCCTATCCATTTTTTAAAATATGTGTCAGCCCGCCATGTTACCCATAACATGGGCACTAATGTAACAAGCCAAATGCCGGGAAGAAAACAAAATGGAATTAAGGCTCCTGCAATAGCAATTGCTATTTCAATAACGGTTAATTTTCTATTAGCCAATGGTTTTGATTTACTGGTATCTGTATCCTGTACATAACTACTTGTTTGCATGATAACAATGGCCATAAACCTGCTGGCAGCATGTGCGCATGGAAAAAGCAGTAAAAAGTATTTGCTATGAATTTGAGGACTAATTTCAACCAATAGCAAATACTTCAATGCCAATACTCCTGTTAAGCCGGTTACTCCAAAAGTACCCAGCCTGCTGTCTTTCATAATTTGTAAAATTTTTTCTTTTGTCCAGCCTCCGCCAAATGCATCACAGCAATCTGCAAAGCCGTCTTCATGAAAAGCACCTGTAGTTAAAATACCTGTTAACATAGAAAAAGCAATGGCAAGATGTGCAGACAGCAGCAGGCTGAAAACATAATATGCAGTTGCAGTAATGCAACCAACCAAGAGACCCACCCAGGTAAAATAGCGAGCCGACTGTTGCAGTAAATTTTGGTTGTGGTTAATATTTTTTGGAACCGGTAATCGGGTAAAAAACATTAATGCAGTAAAAAAAAATTGTATTTGCTTCTTCATGTATACAAATAAAAAATTTAATTTAGTTGGAAGGTCCGTTGATTTGAAAGGAATCGGTATCATTCATTTCATTCAGCATAGCAATAGCCGACTGGATTAAGGGAAGGGCTAATGCTGCACCGGTTCCCTCACCTAAACGTAATTCTAATTGCAACAATGGTTGTAATTGCAGATAGGCTAACATTTGCTGATGACCTTTTTCGTTGCTAAGATGTGATGCTATGCAATAATCTGTAACATTTGGCTGTAATTTTTTTGCTACAAGCAATGCTGCTGTTGTAATAAATCCATCAGCAATAATCACCATTTTTTCCGCAGCCGCCTGCAAGTAAGCGCCTGTTAACATGGCAATTTCAAATCCTCCAATTAGTTGTAAAAGTTGTAAAGGGTCGATATTGTTATGATGGAGGTGGTATTGATGAGCCACTTTTTCCAATACTTTCAATTTTTTTTGATATTGGTCATTATTTGTGCCAGTGCCTCTTCCCACACATGCTGCTAAAGGAATATTTAATAAGCCATGCATAATAAGTGCTGCCGATGAACTATTGCCAATGCCCATTTCGCCAAGGGCAATTGTATTGCATTGCTGTTGTTTTAGTTGGAGAATATACTCCCTCCCTTTTTGTAAACAGGTTACCAACTCGTCTTTGGTCATTGCAGGTACTTCCAAATAATTTTTAGTACCCATATTTATTTTGCTCACTGTAAAATTGGGATATGCTAAATCCTCATTTTTCCAAACGCAATTGATACCTGCATCAACAATGGTAAGTTTTAAGTTGTTTTGCCTGCAAAAAACATTAATGGCTGCACCACCTTGTAAAAAGTTGCGAACCATTTGTTGTGTAACTACCTGCGGATATGGATTTACCAGTCCGGTTGCAGCAATACCATGATCAGCCGCAAAAATAATCATGTTCGGATTTTTTATTTCCGGAGCAGTTGTTTCCAGTATACATCCAACTTTAACTGCAATGGACTCTAATATACCCAATGCACCTACGGGTTTGGTTTTGCCATTTGTTTTTTTGATGAGTGCTTCTTTGAGCAAAGTATTGTTTGTTCCGGCAATTTTACTGAATTGAAAGTTTGCAGCATTACTTGCAGTAGGATATAACTGTTTAATTTCTTTTACTTCCGAATTTTTTGATTTGGACTTCCAGCCATCTTTTTGCAGCATGGGTTGTTGTCCATAATCGGTTGCCGGTTTCCCAATACAAAAATATCCCAATGGGTATTCATGCGCCGGTATATTCAGTAAATTTTTAAATGCCGTAAAATTTAGAATAGATACCCAACCGAGTGAAAATCCATCTTCAGTTAATGATAACCATAGGTTTTGTAAAGCACAAACACTGCTCCATTGCAGGGTATCGGCAGTGCCTGAAATGCCAATGGTAAATTTTTCCAGTACACTATAATCAGTTGTAATAATTAATCCAACGGGCGATTCTTTAATTGCTTCCAGTTTTAATTTTTTGTACTGTTGTAACAGAGCAGTGTTGTGTAAAAGTTCTGCTTCAACTTTTTGGTTTTCGCTTTGAAATAGTTCGTGAATAGCATTCTTGATATGCTGCTCTAATAGCAAATAGTATTTGGTGGCTTCACTTAATCCAACAGATGGAGCCATGTGTGCTGCCCGCAGTGCTTTTTCTAATACCATATCCGGAACAACATCATTGGTAAAATGCCGGGTATCTCTTCTTTTATTGAATACATCAAATAGTTCCATGGTTAGCAGGAATTAAATCGCAGAACCAAAAGCCCATCTGGTTTTGTTGATGATTTTGTGATGAACAGGGGTTACTTGCATTGTTAGGTGCGTTGTAGGTCCGCAATACTTTTTCGCCAATGGTAAACGGGATGGGTTGCCTAAAAATAGGGCCATTGAAAACGAAGCTGTGGAATTCACCGTTTTCGCCACATGGGTCAACATTTGCGGGAAGGTCTTTCAGAAAATCATGATCAATGATTCTGCCTGCAAAACTTTCATCTAACAGTTCTGCCTTTGTGCAAACGATAATAGATTGAAAGCCGAGATCAATAAACTCATGCACCAATTCAATAGTGTTGCGTTTCCATAAAGGGAAATGTGCCTGAAAGCCGGCTGCTGCTATTTTTTCTTCCCTGTAGTTGCGCAGATCTTCTAAAAATATATCGCCAAAAATGGAGTGGGTATACCCTTGTGCTTTGAATTGTTGCATGGTATTGGTGAGCAGTCTGTTATAGATATCCATATCAGGTTGTTCTGGCAGTAATAATTTTACTAACGGTATGCCAATGGCGGCAGCCTGTTGTTCTAACAATATACTTCTAACACCGTGCATAGACACCCGATTATAAGTTTGATTTACAGAGGTAAGTAATGCGCCAACCTGCCATTCAGTATTTTGAAAAACTTTATAAAGTGCCAATGCACTGTCTTTGCCGCCACTCCAGTTAAAAACAGATAGATGTGCCATTATTGATTTGTTTCTTTTATGATTACAGGAATACCACTCACCATAAAAATCACTTTATCGGCCAGTGAGGCAACGAATTGGTTAGCCCAGCCTTGTAAATCCGTGAATTTTCTGCCAATGGTCGTTTCTGCGTGAACACCCATTCCAATTTCATTGCTTACAATGATAAAAGTACCCGGCATTTGATGGATGGCTATTATTTCTTTTTTAAATTCTATTAGTGCTGTATCAATATTGTTTTGGTTTTTGATAAAAAAATTGGTAAGCCATAGCGTAATGCAATCTATTACTGCAACTGTTTCCTGAATAGGCAGTTTGCTCACTTCAAATTCTTCTTCATAACTCATCCATTCTTTTCCTCTGTTATTTTTATGGTGTTGAATTCTTTCGGTGAAATCATCTCCCCAGTCCTTAGCCGTGGCAACATAAACCGGGCTGTTGCTCATATTTAATGCCAGATTTTGCGCATAATTACTTTTGCCACTCCTGGCTCCACCGGTTATTAAAATAATCATGGTAAAAAATATTTTTCTTTAAATAAAATATATTTGTTTTTTAGTGCCAATAAACATGCTTTGCAAAGGCAATCGCTGTAACGGTTTTCAATGAAAGATCTTTCCGCATCTGTTAATGTAATTTCAGTGCAGTGGCAATGGGTTATATCGCCCACTTTACATTCAAAAGGTTGCTGGCAGCGGGCGCATAATTTTTCTTCATGGTGTGGCATAAGCAAAGGTTTGGGGATAAAGCTGAAGATATTTATGTTGCAATGATGCAGGAATCTGAAATAATTGGGGATGAAATAATGCTGCCAGCAAGGCAATACCGTTAACAAGTGTTCCGGCACTGGGTTGGGTAAACAAATCAAAATCGGCCAGATAAACTTGCCGGTTTTGTACTGCTTTTAAACCATTCCATTCCGGAAATTGAGTTAAAAGATGTATTTCTTCTTTTGCACGATGAATGGAAAAGCCACAGGGTGCAATGATGATAATTTCCGGATTGTAACGTACAATTTTGCTCCAGGGGGTAACAATGGAATCGCCACCGGGATGGCTGAGCATGTCTATGCCACCGGCCATGGCTATCTGGTAAGGAATCCAATGTCCGCAATTATAAATGGGTTGTATCCATTCCAACAATGCCACGGTTTTAAGCGGCATTTGGTGCTGACGAAGTTTATCTAAAATATGGTTTGTGGTTTGTTGCAGTTGTGCCAGGTACTGATATGCTTTTTCTTCTTTACCTATGGCAGTAGCAATAGTGATGGCAGTTTGATACACATCCTGCAGTGTTTGCGGTGTTAAGGCAATTAACTGTGGTTGCTTCTTCAATCGGGCAATGGCAGCGGCAGTGCAGGCCGTATCAATCTGACATACTTCACAAACATCCTGTGTAAAAATAATATCGGGTTCTATTTGTTGGAGTAAATCTTCATCCACATAATACAAGCTTTTTCCCGATGCTTTCGCAGCAGAAAAAATAGTATCAATTTCAGTGCTGCTTAAATGGTTGTCTTCTAAAACACAGCGAACCACTTTGGGTTTTTGAGAAAGGGCAGGTTCAGGACATTCGAAGGTAATACCATAGAGCATATGGTCGAGGCCCATATCATATATCATTTGTGTGGCGGCCGGCAAAAAGGAAACAATTTTTAGCATAGTATGGGTTTAAGAAAAAACAGGGCTACTGCAGCAAGCCCTGTACGTTTATTATTTTGAAACCGCATGCACTGATAAGGCCGGATATTTTTTTTGCAGCCATTCAAAACTGCCGTAAAAAATGGCGCCGTATACAATATTGGCTACCAGCATATTCCTTAAAAAGGGTAAAGCCTGAACATAACATTGAACAAACCCATCCCAATTGCGCTGTAAGCGTTGGCCGTTTCTGATATCTAATCCACCAAACCACCAAACGGGTAAGTCTGTAATAATCCAGTGTGCCAGTGCAGCCGCAAATGCCGCGGTGATTACCGTACTCATTTTTACATGCTTAATCAATGTGCCTATTAAAACAATTACTGCAAATGCAAGATAAGTGTATATCCATCCTTTGTACAGCAACCCGTTACCGTAACCTGCATAAATGGTATGCATCATTATCACATCACTAAAAAAAAGAGCACCTAAAGGAAATGCATATTTTTTCCAGGGCTGATTGAAATAAGTACCACCAAATAGCCCCATGGCACCAATGGGCGTAAAATTGGCCAAAGGCGATAGGGTACTGCCGGCATTCCAAATACGCAAAGCAGCGGCTAATAAAATAAACAACAATACAATTGCTGTTGCCGGATTGAATTTTTGAATAGACATAACGATTGTTTTAATTTAAAAGTTAAAATAAGCCCCTGTCATCATATTAAAGCGTTTGCTGTTATAGCCTACAATATCAAAATATTGTTGGTCGGTAATATTGTTGAGCGAAGTAAACAGGCGAATTTGTTTGTTAACCCGGTAGCTGATAAAACAGTCAACAGTATAATAAGCGGGCTGTAAATCAGGTCCAATATCATAAGGCCCTTTTAAACGAGTACCTACGTATTTAAAGGCCGGTGCAATGGTAAAGCCTTTTACGGGCGAAAGGGTAAGTACACTGTTCATCACAAAATTAGGACGTCGGAACAGGTTGTTTACACTAACACCATTTTGAATGCCATGCCCGTCAATATAGGTAAGATTATTACTCCAGGTGCCAATTGTACCAATTTGTGTATTGCTTTCTACTTCAAAGCCATAGTCGTGTTGTTGGTCGCGATTGATGTAGTAGCTGTTGTAATTGGCATCGGTATAAAAAATAATCAGGTTTTTGGTATCTCTTTTAAATGCAGCAAGGCGCAGGCTCATTTTTTTATCTGTGCTTTGGGTTTGGAGTCCAATTTCATAAGTAGTACTGCTTTCAGGTTTTAAATTTTTGTTGCCATAAGCGCTATACAATTGATACAACGAAGGAATATTATAGCCTGATGAAATGTTAATAAATAACTTGGTATTTTCATCAATTACAAATGAGGGATTAAGGGTATAAGTTGCATTGTTACCATAAATGGAATGGTGGTTAACGCGGCCACCGGCTTCAAAATTAAACCCATGAATATTCAGCAACAGCAAAGAGGCATACGCCGAAAGCTGGTTAACATTGGCGCTGTCTTGTCCCAGTTCAGAAGTGTAGGGTCCGTAAGGTCCGGTACTAAAATAGCTTTGGCTGGTGTTTTGATGTTGGTACTGAATACCCGAAACCAGGCGAATATGTTTTTGGAAACGGATACTGCCAAAGGTTTCTAACGTAGTGGTATTGCCGTTATATTGCTGGTTCGAATAATTGTAATAAGGGCTCGAAACATAAGTGCTGTCGTTTACATAATGGCGGTTGGTTTGCTGGTAACTTCCCTGTAAAATCCAGTTTACTTTTTTGTGTTGAAAATCTAATGCCAGTCCACCCAAATTATTTTTATTGTTAAGGGTATAATCTTTTTCATCGGTAAAAGCACCGGCAGGTAAATCGGTTTGGTAATGGCTAAAATTGCCAAACGCTTTTGCTGTTAATGAAGGCGAAAAATGGTAACGGGTTTCAGCCATTACGCTGCTTTGCTCAAAACCATCTTTTTTAAAGTTCTGCTTACCCGTACTATCATAAGCAGCAGGGAAACCGGCGCTTTTAATGTAGTTGTACTGCACCAAATAATCCCATTTTTTAAGCGAGCCGCTAATGCCGGCACCACTATTGAAAGTGTTATAAGTGCCATAAGATGCGTTGGCATTCAGGGCCATTTTCTTTTTGGCTTCTTTTTTTAGAAAAATTTGAATAACACCTGCAACGGCATTGCTGCCCCATAAAGTACTTTGTCCGCCTTTCAGAATTTCAATACGTTCTACCTGGTCTAAAGGAATATTATTCAGGTCGAATGAATTGTTGATTTGTGAGGGGTCGTACACCGGCACTCCGTCAATCACAATTAACATATTGCCTCCAGAAGCACCACGGAAGTACAAATCTAAATTAGTACCCAATGCATTGTTGCTGCCATTAATAAAAAAACCTGCCTGTGTATTCAACAATGCAGCTAAACTGCTGCCTGCATGGTTTTGAATGGTTTTTTGATCAATTACGGTTACAATTTTACCCGTTTCTGATTCTTTAATAGGTGTTTTAGAAGCGGTTACTACCACCTCGTTTAACTGGCGGGTGGCCATAGAGTCTTGTTGTGCAAAAGCTGCATAGCCCAAAGCTATGGATGTAAGAAGGAGCGTTAATTTTTTGCTCATTGTTGATTGTTTTTAAAATGAAACAATGAGCTTTCAGGAAAACAAAAAAACGGAGAAATATAATCGACTGCTGCAGACAGTCTTTTACATTCCATGCTTTTCACCCGAAAGCCGTGAATGACAAACTCATTTTTCAATGAGGCTGTATCTGGCAGGTCTTCTGGCTTGGGGCTTTAGCACCTTCCCATTCCGTTTTAGGAACAGTGGTTGTTATCGCTTTCTCTTTTACTGAGGCCCTTACAGCTACGGGGATAGCACCGGAATTACACCGGTTTCCCTTTTAATCCTTCTATCACAATGCATACCGTTGAAAGAATGGCTTGCAATGCAATAAAAAGAACCAAATACAAGGCAAAAATAGTAATTGCTTTGAATTGTACATTTTTTATTTAATTTCATTTTTTCACCGAATGATTCACCATGGGAAAAGGAAGATTGGAAGCTTTTAGCGATGGCGTAATAGCCATAATTATTACCATAATGGTGTTAGAGTTTAAAGTGCCACATACTGCTACATTTAGTGCATTACAAGCAATATGGCCGGTATTGCTAAGTTATATTTGAGTTTTATTTATATTGGAATTTACTGGAGTAACCACCACCATTTATTTAATGCAAAGTGTTGCGCTTGTAAACGGTAAAATATTATTGAAAATTTGTATTTGTTTTTTTGGTTGTCATTGGTACCATTTGTGTCGGGATGGATGGTGAAATCATTTTGAAAGTTTACCGGTGGTATTGTATGGCTTTGTGTTATTAATGAATGCCATTGCTTACTTTATTTTGGTTCGTACGTTAATTGCATTGCATGGAAAAGAGGCTGCTTTAGCTGCAGTCATAAACAATGATGTTAAGGGAAAAGTTTCAGTTTATATTTATATTATTGCCATTGCAGTTGGATTTTGGAATGCCTGGGTGGCTTTGTTTTTATATGGGGTAGTAGCTGTTATTTGGATTGTGCCGGACAGGCGTATTGAAAAAAGAATCATCTCAACTTCTAAACCAATATATTGAGCTGTTTTTTGAACAGATATGTGCCATTGCTTATTGCCGGAAAATGATGCTTTATGTTCAATTCATGGGTCGGTTTTTAGGGTGGTATCTATCCTGCTATTTATGCATGGATAGAAAGTGGCCTATAGAATGAACAGCTTTTTCTGTGTTTCATTGATTTCTTTACTATATTGAGTGCCATACTTTAGCAACATGCAGGGAAAACAACAACTGAATTTGTTTAGCTTTACCATGATTGTAGTAGGGCTGGTAATTGGAATGGGTATTTTCAGAACCGCCGCTACTTCTGCCAAGGATGCCATTACGCCATCTGTTTATTTTACTGCATGGATATTGGGTGGATTGATAGCTTTTTGTGGTGCTTTAACATATGCGGAAATAGGTAGCCGTTACCCGGTTACCGGCGGGTATTATAAAATATTTTCAGTAGCCTATCATCCTAGTATTGCCTTTGCCATTAACTGTATCATTTTAATCAGCAATGCTGCATCACTAAGTGGCGTTGCATTAATAGGAAGTGGTTATATTACAAAATTGTTTCCCGGTCATCAGTGGACGGATATTGATAAAGCCATTATCAGTGCCGGGGCTATTTTAGTGTTTTATGGTATTAATTTAATGGGTTTGCGTATGAGTGCAAAGGCTCAAAATATTTTAATGCTAATTAAAATAGGAATGATAGTGGTACTCATTGCGGCCTTGTTTTTTCCATATCATCAGGCAGTAGCAACAGCAAGTGTTATGGCTGATAGCACTCCACATATGAGCTGGATTCAAAGTTTAGGGATTAGTCTCATAGCTGTATCGTTTACTTATGGAGGCTATCAGCAAACCATCAATTTTGGTAATGAAATCAACAAGCCGGCCCAAAATATGCCCCGTGGTATTTTTATGGGCATTACCATCATTATTGTATTGTACTTATTGGTAAACCTGAGTTATTATCGGGTTATCGGTTTTCATCAGATGAAAAATGAAACAGAAATTGCTTATGTGTTAATTCAAAATGTATTTGGCATTCGAGGTGCTGAAATTTTTTCATTCTTTTTGTTTGTGGGTGTTCTTTCTTATGTAAATGCCTTATTGCTTAGCAATCCAAGAGTCATGTATGCAATGAGTGATGAAGGTTCATTGCCTAAAGCATTTGCTGTTCAAAATAATAAAAATCAGGTGTTAACTGTTTCTTTAACGGTATTTGCTGCAATGTGTATTGTAATTTTATTCTTTGCCCAAACCTTTGAAAGAATTTTAAATTTCACTATTTTTTTAGATTCGTTTGGTATGGTGGGTTCCAGTGCTACCATTTTTATTTTAAGAAGAAAAACAAAACACTTAGATGGCACCGGAATATATAAAATGAAATTATATCCATTACTGCCGCTTATTTTTATTGCTGCCTATGTGTTTGTTTGTATCAGCATTATTATTCACAGTCCTGATACAGCGCTGGTTGGTATTTTGGTATTGGCTGGATTTATTGCATTGTATTTTCTGTTTCATAAAAAACAACAAAACCGAAAAGAAACCATTATTTAAATATTTATTGAATTGCTATGGAAGATACTTATTCTTTATCATACATTTTAAATGAGCTGGGCGAAGATAATGAGGCCTACTTCAGGGCGGTGGCTCCACCCATTGTGCAAACTTCTAATTTTTCCTTTAAAACGGTGGCGGATTTGCGTGAAGCTTTTGCTGATGAATACAATACCTGGCTCTATAGCCGTGGGTTAAATCCCACAGTTAAAATGCTGACACAAAAACTAGCTGCATTAGATGGTGCGGAAGATTGTTTGGTGTTTAACAGTGGTGCTGCAGCTATTTTTGCAGCAGTGCTGGCCAATGTAAAATCAGGTAGTCATATTGTAAGTGTAGCAGGTGTGTATACCTGGGCAAGAAAAATGTTTGAAGAAATTTTACCCCGTTTTGGTGTTACGCATTCCTATATTGATGGAACAGCTATTGTAAATTGGGAAAATGCACTACAGCCCAATACCACATTGTTTTATTTAGAATCGCCCAATAGCTGGACGTATGAACTGCAGGACATTCGTGCTGTTGCAGCATTGGCAAAACGGCACAACATTGTTACCGTTATCGACAACAGTTATTGTACACCCGTTTATCAGCAACCCATTGCAATGGGTATTGATATTAGCCTGCAATCGGCTACTAAATACATTAGCGGACATAGCGATGTGGTAGCAGGTGTTTTAAGTAGTAACAGCGCAATGATTCAACGCATTTTTAATAGTGAATATATGAATATAGGCAGTGGTATACAGCCCTTTAATGCCTGGTTGTTAATTCGCGGCCTTAGAACATTGCCCATGCGGTTAGCGCATATTACACAAACCACGAAACAGGTTATTGGTTATTTAAAAAAGGAGCCCATGGTTGAATCGGTTATCTTTCCGTTCGACAGCAGTTTTCCGCAGTTTGAATTGGCGCAGCAACAAATGAAAGGCGCCTGTGGCTTGTGTACCCTTGTTTTAAAGCCGGTAGCGCTTGAAACAATAGAATTATTTTGTAATGCCCTGCAACATATTAAAATGGCGGTTAGCTGGGGTGGTTATGAAAGTTTAATCATTCCCCGTTGCGCCGGTATGCCAAAAAATGAATACAACAAAATGAACCCCAATCACCGAATGCTTCGTTTGTATATTGGATTAGAAGAAGCCAATTATTTGGTGGCCGATTTACAACAGGCCTTTCTAAAAGCCGTTGCTCCTGCTCAATAAACCATTTATCTAAAATTTCGGAGTGCCTGAACTATTCTGTTATTTTTGTAATAAGATGTTTGATTGAAGATAGTTTTTGGTTAACGGGGGGCTAAACAATTTGAAGGAGGTATGGAATGCAGTTTTCCGAAACATCCATATAAAATAGAGAATCAGGCATCTAACTGGTATGGGAATGTTTTTTAATGGACACAAACGATAATGCATGAAATATTTTTTGGTGATTAGTTTTTCCTTACTCTTCTTGTATAGCAATGCGCAAAACAAAGAAGACAAGTGGAGTTTGCAGCGATGCGTAGAATATGCCATGAAAAACAATATTTCTGTAAAACAGGCTGATGTGCAGGCCAGACTGGCTGCATTGCAGGTACAGCAGGCTAAATTATTTCAAATACCCACCGTTTCGTTAGGAACGGGTGTTGGGGTGCAATTTGGCCGGTCAATTGACAGAACCACCAATATTTACACCAATACACAGGCTTTGTATCAAAATATACAAGCCAATAGCAATGTAACTTTATACAATTGGAATCGATTGAAGAGCAATGTTTCTGCCGCTCAATTCAGTGCACAGGCGGCTTTGGCCGATGTAGAAAAAGCATCGAACGATGCGGCATTAAATGTGGCTACCTATTATTTACAGGTATTAAGTGCCAATGAGCAAATTAATATTAGTAAGGTACAAATTCAACAAACGCAAACGCAGTTAGATATTACTAAAAAGCAGGTAGATGCAGGTGCATTGCCTGAGTTGAACCAAATTGAACTAGAGGCACAATTAGCCAATGATAGTAGCAATTACATTGCTGCTAAAACCACTTTTTTACAAAGCGTTTTACAATTGAAAGCAGTATTGAATTTGGATGCTGCTGCACCCTTTGAAGTAGATACACCAGATGTTTCAACGATACCATTAGAATCCTTTGCAGATTTACAACCCGAAGTTGTGTATGCTTTAGCTTTGAATAATCAGCCTTTACAAAAGGGTAACGCCTTTCGGTTAAAGGCTGCACAAAAAAATATTCAGGTAGCCAAAGCAGCTTTATATCCTACGCTTGGGTTTGGCCTAAGTTTAGGTACCAACTTTTATAATTCTTTTAATCAGATTGATGGGTACACTTTCAATGGGTATTCACCAATAACCGGTGCAGAGCCTATTGTAAAAATTGGTACCAATACCTATTATGTGCAAAGTCCAAATATTTCTATTACTCAGTCTAAAAGAAACTTTGGACAGTTGTGGCAGGGATGGAGTAATCAAATTACCAACAACTTTGGTCAGGGGTTGGGTTTAAGTTTAAGTATTCCTGTTTTTAACAATGGGCAAAGCAAAATTGCATACCAGCAATCCAAGCTCAATTACAAAAACACACAGTTGCAAAATGAACAGGCAAATTTTACCTTAAAAAACAATATTTATACAGCATACAGCAACGCAGAGTCTGCTTTCGAAAAATTTACTGCCGGTAAAAAAAGCGTAATGAGTGCTCAGAAGGCTTACGATTTTGCATTAAAACGTTATGAAATTGGTATGTTGGGTACGGTTGATTTAATTACCAATCAAAATAATTTACTGAAAGCCAAATTGCAACAGGTAGCCAATGAGTATGATTATATTTTCAAAATGAAATTATTAGAATTTTATAAAGGCATGGGTTTAAAATTATAAGCAACGAAATATTTCAACAAGACATCCAACATCTCAATCAACATATAATAAAAAAATATTATGAATAAAAAATTATTTTGGACCATCATTATATTGGTTATACTACTCGGTGGTTTATGGGGATTAAAAGCTGCCGGCATTATTGGTAAAGATGAAGGCATTAAGGTTTCTGCCGAAAAGGCCGAGAACAGAACCATTATTGAAAGTGTAAATGCCAGTGGTAAAATTTATCCGGAAGTGGAAGTGAAAATTAGTCCTGATATTAGTGGGGAAGTGGTTGCACTCAATGTAAATGAAGGTGACACCGTAAAGAAAGGCCAGGAATTGGCAAAAATTTATGCCGACATATATGTTACACAGCGCGATCAGGTGGCTGCGGTAGTAGCACAGGCACAGGCACAGGTGGCCAATTCACAGGCAAACCTGGCAGGCTTAAAAGCAACCGTTGAACAAACTGAGGCAAATTTTAATCGCCAAAAAAAATTGTTAGATGACAAAGTAATCAGCCGACAGGAATTTGAAACAGCCCAGCAAGCGTATCGCGCTGCTGAAGCCAATTACAATGCAGCACTTCAAAATATTATTGCCAATAAAGCCAATATTAAAAATGCACAGGCACAGTTGGCAAAAGCCAATGAAGATTTATCGCGTACCATTATTACCGCCCCCATGAGTGGTGTTATCAGTTTAATGAGTATTAAAAAGGGCGAACGTGTGGCCGGTAACAGTTTTAATGTAGGTACTGAAATGATGCGGATTGCTGATTTAAGCAGTATTGTTGCACAAGTAGATGTAGGTGAAAATGATATCCCCAAAATTAAAATTGGTGATACTGCTTTAGTGGAGGTAGATGCTTACAACGACAGGAAATTTAAAGGGGTTGTTTATAAAATAGCAAACCCCGTTACCAATGCATCTTCAACTACTACTTCAACCGATGTTACCAATTACAAAGTACACATTCGTTTGTTGCAGGATAGTTATAAAGATTTAATTGTAAAAGGCCGTTTCCCCTTCCGGCCCGGTATGAGTGCCAGTGCCGATATACAAACCAAAACTGCCAGTAATGTGTTAAGTGTACCATTGAATGCAGTGACTACCCGCGATATGAATGCCGATTCCACATCTAATAAAAAAACGGCAACTTCTAATAATAATAGTGATGCTACTGTTAATAATAATACCCCAAATGATAATACCCGGGAAGTAGTTTTTGTAATACAGAAAGATGGTACCGTTAAAATGGTACCCGTTAAAACCGGTATTCAGGATTTAAACTATATTCAAATAACCAATGGTTTAAAATTAGGTGATGAAGTGGTAACAGGGCCCTATGCAACCGTGAGTAAATTATTGAAAGACAAAGACAAGGTATTGGTTACCCCTAAAGATAAATTGTATGAAGTGAAAGCAAATTGAGTTTTGCTGTATCAATTTTTTTATCCGGTTGCAGTTCTGTAGCCGGTTTTTTATGTTGTAATTGCAGGGATCAACTCTTTGTATTGTATGTTTGTTCAATCGAAAAAATACAAGTATGCAAATAGGTATTGTAGGAAGCGGAAGTTGGGCAACAGCTTTAGCCAAAATTTTAACCGATAACCAAAACAAAATTTATTGGTGGATTAGAAATGAAAAAACCATTGCTGTAATGCAGCAACGCAAACACAATCCGCATTATTTAAGCAATGCTTATTTTAATCCGGAATTGTTGCATTTGTCAGCTTCCATACATGAAGTTGTGAATACAAGCGAAGTAATTGTAGTGGCCATCCCATCTGCATTTGTTGCTGCTGCATTCACTGATTTGCCTGCTCATGCATTGCAGGGAAAAAAAATTATTTCGGCTATCAAAGGTATTTTGCCTGAAGGGAATTATTTGTTTCATGAGTATTTGTCAGAAAAATTTCAATTCCCAATATCTGATTATTATACATTATTAGGCCCCTGCCATGCCGAAGAAGTTGCGGCTGAAAAGCTCTCCTATCTTACCTTTTCCGGTATGGATACAACAATGACGCAGCAATTGGCCAATTATTTTAAAACAGAATACATCAATACCGGGGTTAATAGTGATATTATAGGTGTGCAATATGCAGCAGTATTAAAAAATATTTATGCGTTGGGTGCCGGTATTGCGCATGGATTAGAATATGGCGATAATTTTTTAAGCGTATATATTGCCAACTGTTCTCATGAAATGAGTCATTTTTTATCGGTAGTTACTGCCAACTATTTACCCGATAAAAAAAATCATACCACTAACTATGCTGCATCCGTTTATTTGGGCGATTTATTGGTAACCTGTTATTCACTGTTTAGCCGCAACCGTACTTTTGGAAATATGATTGGCAAGGGTTATAGCGTAAAGTCGGCTCAGCTGGAATTGAATATGGTTGCTGAAGGCTATAATGCTGCAAAGTGTATGGTTACCATCAACCGGCAATTTAAAACATCTATTCCCATTGCTTCAGTTATCTATGCCATTTTATGGGAAAATTTATCACCGGAAGAAGGGTTTAAAAAAATTGAAAGCTATTTAATTTAATGCTGTAATTAAGCATTTACTTCAAATAAATCAGCAGCAATACCATCGGCAAACAACATTCCTTTTTTTGTTAAACGAATTTGTTCTTTTTGTGGCTGCCATTCCATGAAGCCCTGGTATAACCATTTTTGAGCAGCTCGTATTAATCGTAATTTGTTTGTTTCAGTCCAGTTATCATCAAGTGTTGACAAAGTGAGGCCTTCTCTGGTACGTAAGGCAATCATAATTTGTTCATTTCTTTTTTGAACGGGTGTAAGCACTTCTGTTTCTGCAGGAATCTTTCCTTTTTGAATGCTTTGTATATATAATGTGTTGTTTGCAATATTCCATTGCCGCAATGTGCCATTATACGAATGTGCTGATGGGCCCAATCCAACATAAGGTATCCCTTTCCAATAGCTACTGTTGTGTTTACTTTCATAGGCTGGTTTGGAAAAATTAGAAACTTCATATTGTTCAAAACCTGCTTCCGGTAACCATTGCATTAACAATTCAAATTGTTTGGCCTGAACAGCAGCATCAATATTTTCTTTTGATTTGTTTTCAATGGAATGATGCAGGGCTGTTTTGGGTTCAATGGTTAATGCATAACAGGAAAGATGCTGAATAGGTAGTGTTATGGCTTTATTTATGTTTTCTTTCCAGGCTTCTTCTGTTAAGCCGGGTATACCATATATTAAATCAATACTAATATTATAAAACCCGGCAGTATAGGCTTGTTGAATGGCTTGTACGGCAGCTGTTGCATTGTGCGAACGGTTCATCCATACTAAATCAGCATCCCGAAAAGATTGAACACCCATGCTTAATCGGTTGATGCCTGCACTGCGCCATTGCACCAAAGCTTCCGGAGTGCAATCATCTGGGTTCACTTCTAAGGTAATTTCTGCATCAGCGGCAAGGGTATACTGTTGTTGTATGGTTTCCAACAAAAACAAAAGCTGTTCAATGGTTAGCAATGAAGGGGTTCCTCCTCCAAAATAGAGTGTATCAACTATCTGTTGCTTTAAAAACTGATTTTGTAATTCCGCTTCTTGTGCAATAGCATGTACCATTTCGGGTATCTGTTTTTTTGCAACTGAAAAATGAAAATTGCAATAATTGCAAGCCTGTTTACAAAATGGTATATGCACATAAATGCCTGCCATGGGTAATATTGTATCAATTAAAATGTAAAGTTACAGGTATGAACTACTGTAATAGACAACATTGCCCGGTAAAATAACTACTCAAAAATTCATAAATCTGATTAACAGGTAAGGCTTATCACTATTTTTGCGCATCATGAAGTGGATTGCCATTGCTTTGTTGGGTTTCTTTTTTGCACTAATGCCAGGGTTTTCTGCGGCACAGACTGATTCTGGCCATCAGTTGCCGGTTCAGCAAGCTGAAAAAAGCACATTGCCACAGTTGCAAAAAAAAATTACCACCACCCAGCCTGCATTAGAAAGTACAATGGTACAACCGTTGATAAAAAAAATAAGGCCCGTGGTTAGGAAAGACAGCGTTGTGCTTAAAACCGACAGTATTAAAAATGTAACTGATTCGGCTTTAAATATCGTTGTGCCAGTACCTGTAGTTGTAAAAAGCAATTTGGATACCAGCACTTACGCCCAATGGCTTCCTGTTTCAACCCTGCCATTTCTGAAAGCACCTGTTTATCAAATAACCAGGTTCAAAGAGTCGGGTGGCAAAGATGAATTGTTTTATGTTTTGTGTGGCGTGTTATTCTATTTAGGGTTATTGCGTCAATTGTTTCCTAAATATTTTGATAATTTATTTGCTTATTTTTTTCAAACCACCTACCGGCAAAAACAAATGCGGGAACAATTAATTCAGGGGCAATTGTCATCATTGCTTTATAATATTCTGTTTTTTTTGAATGGCGGATTATATATTGCGCTGATTGCACAATATTTTTCCATTCATATTTTTTCATTCTGGTTGTTGGTGCTGTACAGCAGTGTTCTGCTGGCTATTATATATGGGGGTAAATTTTTAATTCTTTCGGCTGCCGGATGGATTTTTAACGTAAAACAGGCTGCATCGGGTTACAATTTTATTGTTTTTTTAATCAATAAAGTGGCAGCCATTTTCTTAATTCCGGTTATTTGGCTAATTGCATTTTCGGCTAAACCCTATGCTTCATTTGCGTTACAGTTTAGTTTTTTCCTACTGGCATTTTTATGGTTGTATCGTTTTATCATTAGTTTATCTACTCTTCGGCGTGAGCTTAAAATAAGCAGCTTACATTTTTTCCTGTACATTTGCGCCGTAGAAATAATACCTGTATTGTGCATGTACAGGCTAATGTTCCAATATTTAGACAAATAGTTTTTAATTTTGTATTCACTTAGTACAACAGCATGGTAAAAAAAGCAACTAAAAATTCGAACGTTGTTAGCAGTAAACCGGTAAAAAAAATTTTAATTGCCCAGCCAAGACCGGAAAGTGAGAAATCGCCCTATTTCGACATCGAAAGAAAATATAATGTGCAATTTGTTTTTGAGCCGTTTATATGTTTAGAAGGAATTACTGCCAAAGAATTTCGAAAACAAAAAATTGATATTGCTGCTTACACTGCCATTATTTTTACCAGCCGCCATGCCATTGATCATTTTTTTCGTATATGCGAGGAAATGAAGGTTTCTATTAGTCAGGATACCAAGTATTTCTGCATTACCGAGGCAGTAGCCCTCTATCTTCAAAAATTTATTTTATACAGAAAACGGAAGGTTTTTTATGGTGCTGATGGTACCAATAAGAGCTTATTTTCTGTGATTAACAAACATAAAGAAAATGAAAATTTCTTATATGTTTGCAGTGAAAATCAGCAGGATAATGAGATTGTAAACTGGTTAAAAACCAATAAGTGTGAATACCAGTTAGGCTTTATGTATCGCAGTATTAGTAACAACATCAAACCCCTTTTTACAAACAATGATATTGATATGGTTTGTTTGTTTACGCCCAGTGCGGTGCGATCAATTTTCGATAACTTTCCCGATTTTCATCAAAATGGTACACTCATTGGTGCTTTTGGTGGCAATACGGCCAAAGCAGTGGAAGAAGCAGGTCTTACATTAAATATTAAAGCACCCGATATACATATTCCCAGTATGACTGCTGCCATTGAACATTTTTTAGCATCCAATCAACCGGTAAAATAGCATTGAAGCGTTGTTGATTCATTTAAAAATTTTCCCTAAATCACATATCAAAAGCCCTTTTGTTTGCAGAAGGATTTTTTCTTTTCTGTAATTTGCCGGTAATATTCACAAATATGCAACATGCCAATCGGTTAATACACGAAACCAGTCCGTATTTATTGCAACATGCGCATAATCCGGTAAACTGGTATCCTTGGGGCGAAGCGGCCCTTGCTGCAGCAAAACAAAACAATAAGCCCATTTTGGTGAGCATTGGTTATGCTGCCTGCCACTGGTGTCATGTAATGGAAAAAGAAAGTTTTGAAAATGAATATACGGCTGCTTTAATGAACGAATATTTTATTAATATAAAAATAGACCGTGAAGAACGTCCGGATTTAGACCATATATATATGGATGCCGTACAAACCTTAACAGGCAGCGGCGGCTGGCCATTGAATGTTTTTTTAACACCAGATGCAAAGCCATTTTTTGGCGGAACCTATTTCCCGCCTGAACGGGCATATAACAGAATGAGTTGGAATGAAGTGTTGGTGGCTGTACACAAAACGTTTACAGAAAGAAGGGCAGAGGTGGAGCAACAGGCCGAAACCCTAACGCAACATATTCACGTTTCCAATCAGTTTGGCATATCAGAGCTGCAACAGCAAATGGATGGATTGCAAAAAGAAATGGGTATCACAATTACCCAAAACATATTGCGGTTAGCCGATACCAAATGGGGTGGTTTTGGGAAAGCGCCTAAATTTCCACAAACCATGGTGATACGGAATTTATTACGTGATTATCATCACAACGGCAATGAACAGGCACTGCAGCAGGCATTATTGAGTATTGATAAAATGCTGCAAGGTGGTATCTATGATCAGATTGGTGGTGGTTTTGCACGATATAGTACCGATGCAGAATGGCTGGTGCCCCATTTTGAAAAAATGTTGTACGATAATGCACTTTTGGTTGAGGTATTGTCAGAAGCTTTCCAAATCACCCTAAAAAACAACTATCAGGTAGCTATAGCTGAAACCATTGAATGGCTGCAAAGAGATTTAATGCATGAAAATGGCGGCTTTTACAGTGCATTGGATGCAGATAGTGAAGGGATAGAAGGCAAATATTATGTATGGCAAAAAGCTGAAATAGAACAAATTTTGGGTGATGATGCACCGCTCTTCTGTGCATATTATGGAATTTCAGATGCAGGTAATTGGGAGCATAGCAATATTTTATGGATACAGGAGCCCACAGAAGTTTTTGCAGAAAAACAAGGTATTCAGCCCGATGCTTTCAACCTCATGCTTGAAAATTGCAAGGTTGTATTACGAAAAGAGCGGTCAAAAAGAGTTGCGCCCGGGTTAGATGATAAAATTTTACTCGGTTGGAATGCATTGATGAATAACGCATTAGGAAAAGCATACGCTGCCACGGGCATTGAAAGTTATCGGGATTTGGCAATTCAGAACATGCAATTTCTTGAAACAAATTTCAATATAAATGGCATTTGGTATCATAGCTGGAAGTCGAATCAGGCTGGAATACCCGCATTTTTAGATGATAAGGCTTTTTTAATTCAAGCCTATATTACTTTGCAGGAAATTACTGGTAATGCTGATTATTTGGAAAAAGCAAAAACACTTTGTAATCATGTAATAGCCGATTACTCTGACGAAGAACAACTCTATTTTTATTTTACACCACAGTATCAAAAAGATATTATTGTAAGAAAAAAAGAACTATATGATGGTGCCATACCCAGTGCCAATGCAATAATGGCTTTTAACTTGTGGTATCTGTCAATCATCTTTCATCAACCAGAATGGGCAGCGCGAAGCAGGCAAATGATTTCAGGCCTTCAAAAAGTTATTGTTGAGTATCCAACGTCATTTGGTTACTGGGCATTGGTAGTACAACATTTTATTTATCCCAATAAAGAAGTGGTTTTTACCGGAAATGAGGCAACAGACTATATTGCTCCTTTTTTAAAAAAGTACTATCCCAATAAAATTTTTCAGGCTTCAATAAAATTTAATGAAGGCTTCCCTTTGTTAATAGGTAAAGAATTTAACTGTAAATCAATGTTTCATGTTTGTGAAAATTATGCCTGCCAAAATCCTCAGTCCAATTTTTCAAATTTTTTTTCTGAATTTCAATTAAACCATTAATTTGCACTCTCCCTGTTTATCCCTCCCGGAAAATAAAGTTAGTAAAAAGAACGTTAAGTAAATGCATCGTTGAACTTTACTCGAACTAAAATTTAAATTAAAGCTAATTTTACAAAGTAGCATGTGTGCTACTTATTGCTATATATTTGTCAATATTCTATCAAGAAATTATGAAGAAGTACCATTATAGTATTTTGCTGGTGTCGTTGGTATCGGTGGGGTTTACTGCCTGTTTCAAAGGGAAAAGTAAAAATCCGCTGGATGATGGCCAGTTACATGGAGTAGCGCCGGGCGCCGGAAAAAGTATGGGAAAACCGAGAGGAATGGTTTACATTCCACCAGGAACCTTTCACATGGGCCCCAGTGATGAAGATATTAATTTTAATTATACCGCCCGTAACAGACAGGTATCTATTCCGGGCTTTTGGATGGATGCTACAGAGATAACCAATAATGATTATCGGCAGTTTGTATATTGGGTGCGTGACTCACTTGCCGCAAAAGAGTTGGGTTACTATAAATCATCTGCCGGTGCTACCGGTGGTGATTCTGCCATAGCCATTGACTGGAACAAAGCGCGTACCATTAAATATGATGCCTCAAATCTGGAAAAATTAGGCAACAAGCTCATTCTTGCGCCGGATAACAGATTATATGGCAAGCCGGATATTGACCCCAACAAATTGTTGTATCAGGTAGAAACTTTTAATTTATTTGAAGCTGCCAAAAGAGAAAATGCCGGGCAGCCACGCAGTAAATTTATTGTGCGTTATCAGGTTCCCATTTATCCGGACACCCTGGTATGGATGCGTGATTTTTCCTATTCCTACAATGAACCGATGACTAAAAGATATTTTGCACATCCTGCTTTTGGTAACTACCCTGTAGTAGGTGTTAACTGGAAACAGGCCGTTGCATTTTGCCACTGGCGCACCCATATACAAAATGCTGCTTTGGAAAGAAAAAAGATGGCTGTTGAAAGCGATTACCGATTACCAAGCGAAGCAGAATGGGAATATGCAGCCCGCGGTGGCAGAACCAATTCAATGTACCCCTGGGGGAACTATTATATCCGCAACAAAAAAGGATGTCTGTTGGCCAACTTTAAACCCGGCCGTGGTAATTATGCTGAAGATGGTGGTTTCTATACAGTTCGGGTAGATGCATACTGGCCCAATGATTACGGTTTATACAATATGGCAGGAAATGTTGCTGAATGGACCAATTCCTATTTCAACGAAAGTGCCTATAATTTTATGTCTGATATGAGTCCGGATGTACGCTATGAAGCTAAAGATTCTGATCCTCCATTAATGCGCAGAAAAGTA
Organism: Hydrotalea lipotrueae; assembly: GCF_019249625.1. Taxonomy (NCBI): domain Bacteria; kingdom Pseudomonadati; phylum Bacteroidota; class Chitinophagia; order Chitinophagales; family Chitinophagaceae; genus Hydrotalea; species Hydrotalea lipotrueae. The sequence continues at coordinate 46,595 of NZ_JAESDL010000018.1, forward strand.
GTAAGAGGTGGAAGCTGGAAAGATGTAGGTTATTTCCTGCAAACCAGTACCCGCACATTCGAATACCAGGATAGTGCAAAATCTTATATAGGATTCAGGTGTGTAATTGACTTAGCTCCAAGAATGAAAAAATAGAACCCTAAAATCAGCACATTTCATTGATTAAAACTTTAATAAACTTTACGGATACAACAGGCGATGCAATCGCAGGTAGTATTCTATTAACCCAAACCCAGTAAAAATTTAAATTCTCCTAATTATGGCAGCAAAAATTCCTCCTCAGGTAAGTAAATGGTTCGATGTTGGTGTTTCTGTTGGTGCAGCAGTAGTTATCTTCGGTGCATTGCAGAAAATTTTACACACTCCAATTGCAGATGTAATGTTGAAAGTAGGTTTAACTACAGAGGCATTAATCTTTTTAGGATATGGTATACTTTATGTAATATTTCCTTATATGGATGATCATGAAGTGCATATTCCCGGAGCAAAAGTTCCTGCCGGAAACCCGGCTTTACAAACCATGGAAAAAATGTTATTGGAAGCTGATATCACACCCGCTAACCTGAGTAAACTGAGTGCAGGTTTTCAGAAATTGGGATCTACTGTTGAAAAAATGGGCGAAATTGGCGATGTAGTAAAATCTACCGGCGATTTTAGCGCAAAAGCAAAAGAAGCTGCAGGTGCTTTGGGTACTATTACCGGTGCCGTTAGTCAAACCACTGCTTCATTATCTTCTTTTAATGCAGCGGCAGAAAATACCAAACAATTTCATACTCAGGTGCAGTTGCTGACCAAAAATCTTACTTCTTTAAATACAATATATGAGTTGGAATTGCAGGAAAGCAATAACCATTTAAAAGTGTTGAATCAATTCTATGGTAAACTAGCGCAAACTTCTGAAGCCATGAACAATTCTGCCGGTGATGCAATGAAGGCAAAAGAGCAAATTGCCATACTGGCCAATAACTTAGGTAAGTTAAATCAGGTATATGGTAATATGTTAACTGCCATGCAGGGCAGACCATAATTCATACAATGCTGATTGATTGCAACCCTATTCATATAAAATTTATATAAACTGCAGATAAATTATGGCATTACCTAAGGAGCCACGGCAAAAAATGATTAACCTGATGTATTTGGTATTAACGGCACTGTTAGCACTGAATGTATCTTCTGAAATATTGAATGCATTTAAGACGGTGAACAATAGTTTAGGTACTTCAAATGAAGTAATTGAACAGAAAAATCAAACCCTTTTTAAATCATTTCAGGAAAAATTAAATCAGGCCGATACAAAAGAAAAAGCAGCCATTTGGTGGCCAAAAGCTGAAAAAGCAAAGCAATTATCCGAAAACATGTATGTTTACATTGAATCATTAAAAGATTCTTTAAAAAGAGCTTCCGGATATAACCCACCAAAAGATACTACTTTTAAAGAAGACGATTTAGAAGCTTCTTCACGATTAATGGTTGAAGAAAAGAAGGGAAATGAATTACAGCAAAAGCTAATTCAGTTTAAAAAAGATCTGCTGGCTATTGATACCGGATTTGCTATGCAATATGCGGCTACTTTGCCCTTAGATGTTTCTATTCCTAAAACAGCAACTTCTGATGCTGCAAAAAAAGATTGGGCATATGCTTATTTTAATATGACACCTACTATTGCAGGTATTACTATTTTAAGTAAATTCCAAAATGACGTGAAGAACTCTGAAGCCCGTGCAGTGGAATATTTCCACAATAAAATCGGGGAGGTGAAAATGGTGTTTGACACGTATGTGCCTTTAATAGGCCAAAGTGCACAATATTTAATGCCCGGACAGGAGTTGGATGTTACTGCCGGTATTGGGGCATTTAATAAAGAATCAAGACCCTCCATATCCATTGACGGTGCCAGTGTTCCGTTACAGCCCGATGGTACTGGATTGTATAAAACAACAGTAGGTGGTCCGGGTTCTTATGTAAAAAAATTACATATCAGTTATTTCAACCAGGCAACCGGTAAGCAAGAAACAAAAGATGTTGATATAAAATATACCGTAGGTTCACCAACAGGTGCCAATGTAAGTGCTGATGCTACCCGGGTATTGTATATTGGTGTAGCTAACCCACTAACCGTTATTGGTGGTGCAGGGGTAGGTGATGAAAGAGTAAGTGTTTCTATAAGTCAGGGTTCTTTAACCAAGACCGGCCCCGGTCATTATGAAGCACAGGTAACTACACCCGGCGAAGCAACTGTTACCGTGAATGATGGAAAAAATATAACACCTTTTAAATTCAGGGTAAAAACCATACCCGATCCCGTTGCCAAAGTTGGTAACAGTAAAGGTGGTAGAATGGCTTTGAATGAATTTAAAGCAATGGCTGGTGTGCGGGCAGATTTGGAAAACTTTATTTTTGAAAATTTAAAATACAATGTGTTAAGTTATACTTTTATCGCGACGGGTAAAGCTTTTGCCGAGCGGCCAGGAATTTCTGTAAACAATGGCGCTGTTTTTAATAGTGAAACTCGTGCTTTAATTGAAAAATTAGGACCCAACTCTACTGTTTTAATTGATATGATTAAAGTAGAAGGACCGAATGGAACTACCTCATTACCGCCCATTTCATTCTATTTATATTAAATTTTTGATTATGAAAAAAACCAGCATTCAAATTTTTGTGTGGATTGTTGCAGTAACTGTGCTGATGTTTGAAAGCAATGCTGCGTTGGCGCAGGCAAAAAAGCGAACTGCCAAAAGAAATACAACGCCACCTACACAGCAACCGGCCAATAATGCTGCCAATCCGTATTTGCAGAATAATAATTCTAATACGAATAGCAACAACCCTTATTTGTCGGGCAATCCAAATAATGCACCCGCTGCAAACAGTAACACAAATGCCAATGCAAATACACCAAAGCCTCAAAATGGCTGTAGGGAATATGTAAATATGCCCAGCAGCAGTGAAGGTGGTTTATTTGATACGGTAAAGGTTTCGCTTCGCCCGGACGATCCTACACGCAATTACGAAATGGTGCGTGATAAAACCCCTTTGGCTTATGATTTTATTCGGGAAGATGATGCTGTTTTTAAAGAAAGGGTTTGGAGTGAAATTGACATCAGGGAAAAAATGAATCAGGTATTTGGATACGCCTCTAATGAAGACAATGGCAACCAGCGTTTAATTTCAATTATTGTGCAGGCTGTGATGAATGGGGATGTTACCGCTTTTGATGCAAATGATGATCGTTTTACCACACCACTGAGCAAAGCGGATTTTATGAAAACTTTTGGCGGTGGCATTGATACTATTCAAAGAAGGAATATTGATGGTCAGCCAACCGGTGTTTGTGAAATCAGACAACGGCAGATAGTTGCAGATTCCATCTACAAATTCAGAATTAAGGAAGATTATATTTTTGATAAAGAAGCTTCCAGATTGGTGCGTCGTATTATTGGTATTGCACCCATGATGAAAAGATATTTATCGGATGGTACCACAGTTGGTAATGATTTGTATCCTTTGTTCTGGGTTTATTACCCTGATATTCGTGCAACTTTTGCTAAAGTGCAGGTGTACAATCCAAAAAATAATGGCGCCAGAATGAGTTGGGATGATTTGTTTGAAAGCCACATGTACAGCAGTTATATTGTTAAAACAACTATGGATAACTTCAAAAATCAGTATTTTAAAGATTATATTAAAGACCCCCTATTCCGTTTACTGGCCGGCGAAAAAGTTAAGGAAAAGATATTTAATTATGAACAGGATTTGTGGGCTTATTAAGCATTGCTGGGGCTTGTTTTAACTTGGTATTAAATTTGTTTTATAATTTCAGTAGAATTTTTTTTTTAAAAATTATTGTTATTTAAAAACTAATCTGTACCTTTATCTCGGTTTTTCATAGGATATTGGATTTTAAAGACGGGGCTGGATTTTTATCCTGGCCCTTTTTTTATGCCATTACTTTTCCCAAATTGATATTATTATTGCCTGGCGGAATTAAAATAACGTATCACTAATTCGGCTTTTGCGGGGCCAACAACTGCAGCAATAGCAGATTTATCTTTCGTTTGCAGGTTTTTGATAGATTTAAAATGCTTTAAGAGGGTATCTGCCGTGGTTTTACCAATGCCGGGAATCTGCTCTAATTCATTTTTAAAAGCACCCGCCGAACGTTTATTCCGGTGAAAAGTAATACCAAAGCGATGCACTTCATCTCTAATTCTCCGAATCAGTAGCAAGCTGTCACTATCCCAGGGTAATTTTAAGGAACGGTTATCGCCCGGAAAAAATATTTCTTCCTCATTTTTGGCTAAACCCACCACATTCATGCTACCCAAAAGGCCCAATTCATCCAACGCTTCTAAAGCAGCATTTAATTGGCCTTTTCCACCATCAATAATCACCAATTGTGGCAGTGATTGGTTTTCTTCTTTCAAACGTTTATACCTCCTGTAAACTACCTCTTTCATGGTTGCAAAATCATTGATGCCCTGAACGGTTTTTACATTAAAGTGCCTGTAATCTTTTTTACTGGGTAAGCCGTTTTTAAAACAAACCATTGCAGAAACCGGATAACTACCCTGAAAATTCGAGTTATCAAAACATTCTATATGTATCGGTGTTTCCTGTAAATGCAAATAATTTTTTACTTCTTCTAAAACCTGCATCAAATCTGCGTCTGATTTAGTAGTAATATGCAGTGTTTTTTTCTTCCTGAGCTCTTCTTTAAAATAGCTTACATTTTTTATGGATAATTCTAATAATTTTTTCTTGTCGCCCACCTTGGGAACTGTGATGGTGATATCCGGTTCGGGGTAATCCATCTCAAAAGGCACCACCATTTCTTTAGCAGTACTGTTAAAAGTTTTTCTTATATCTAAAATTACCATCGGCAGTACCTCCGCTTCGGTTTCTTCTAATTGTATATCAATTTTTCTGGTATGCGTTTGTACAATGGTACCATGGTTTACCATCAGGTAATTGATGAATGCAACATGTCCTTCCTTCTCAATTGAGAAGACATCAATATTGGTAAGGTGTTTACTTACAATCACTGATTTTGCCTGATAGTTTTCAAGATATTCCATTTTACTTTTAACCGCTGCCGCTTTTTCAAAAGCTAAATTTGCTGCATGTAACTGCATTTCAAGTTTTAAGCGGTTCATTACCGAACTTAAATTACCTTTTAAAATTTCTCTGATTTGCTGAATGCCGGTGTTATAATCGCTATCCGTTTGTAAACCCTCACAAGGGCCTTTACAATTACCCAAATGATACTCTAAGCATACTTTAAATTTATGCTTTTGAATATTGTTTGCAGTTAATGCCAGTTTGCAGGTTCTTAAAGGAATGTATTGTTTAATAAAATGCAATAATTCCCGAACACGCCCTACAGAACTGAATGGTCCCAGATATTCTGAGCCATCGTTTAATTTTTGACGTGTTAAAAATACTCTGGGAAATGGTTCTTTTTTAATAACAATATATGGATACGTTTTGTCATCTTTTAAATTAATATTATACTTGGGTTGATATTGTTTAATCAGTGCATTTTCCAATAAAAATGCATCCTGTTCCGAATCAACAATGGTAAACTCAATACTTTCAATTCGCTTAACTAATTCAAATGTTTTATAGCCGGTAAAAGTTTTTGAAAAATAAGAGCTTACTCTTTTGTGCAAGTCTTTTGCTTTTCCTACATATAAAAGTTGATGCGATACATCATAATATTTGTATATGCCCGGTTTATGCGGTATGGTATGGGCAATGAGTTGAAAAGCAGCAGCAGTCATATCAATGTTTCCAGTTTACAAATATTTTGTTTTTGTTAATTACAGAATCTTTCAATAAGTATTCTTTATTGATTGTAAAATAATTGGTAGGTTTCCAGTGTAAAGCCTCATCTATGGTAGTATCTGCGCGATGCAGTATTTTGTGTATAAAAATATTTTTCAATTTGTTATTAGCGTCATTTAATAAAATAATTACTGATTTAATGGGGAATGTATCATCTTGTGCGGCTGGTGCATAGGTAAAACTATAACTGTTGGTTGATAAATCATGAAATACAGATTCATTGAGTAAAGGTTTTAGTGCAGGGCTATTAATATCAGCATCCAAAAAGGGTTGGGCTAAATGTTCAAATTCCTTAGCATAAATAACTGAAGAGTCTTTTTTTCCTGCATTATTCGTTTCTATTTTGTACATAAAATACGGCGTGCTATTTACATCGTTTATTTCTTCAGTTAATATTTCTTTTATTGGAAAATAAGTACCGGTATCTTTTACCGGTTGTGTGGTTGTTGCTGCCTTTTGTTGGTTACTATGGCAGCCTGAACAGCAAACAGTTACTGCAATGGGTACTAATATAAAAAGCAAATACTTCATGCTACAAAAGTATTTGAAACACTTGTAACCGCATTGTATAAACTTATTTGCTGATGATTTATACTTGAAAAAAATTAACGAATGGGCTGGGTAAACCCAATTTTTAAACCATAATCCCATCTAAATTCTTTAATGGGGTACAAATCGTTATAGGTAGGAAAATGTTGATACCGTACCTGCGGCCCAATAAACCAGGTTCTGTTTGCGGTTTTATAGGTAACATTCAACTCAATCCCTGTATTGGCATTCCACTTTCTGAAAAAGGGAGCTCCATTGGTATAATATTTATAATCGGTTGAAAGCAAATACACGTTTTTGTTAAGAGTAAGGGTAGGTTGAAAACTGATACCTGCATCTACACCAATTTTTTTATCGGGAAAGAAACTCCATTGAACACCAATGGGGATAGATATTTGGTATAGTTTATTATCTAATTTGGCAGATTGAAAGCCGCCTGCATTGCTATAACTGGAAAGCATATTTACAGAATCTAACTGATGGTTACGTACGTATGCAATGGTTGCAATATTATAGGGCGACCAATATGCATCAATATAATACTGCCGAACATTAAATTGTAAGCCGGTTTTTATTTGCAGGTTTTTATTTAAACGGTATAAAATAGCACCACCCGCTTCCATGCCAATGGCAGGTTTGTGGTGTACTGCTGCATTAATGTTGCCATTTACTGAATTGTTGGTATTGTTAACCGGACTGTTTAATGCGAAGGTGCTCAATAATGTTGCATAATTTAATCTTTCCTGATTGTCAACTAAATTTCGGTAGCTGATGGAAGGTGTAATATATAATTGGTAAGAAAATCTTGGAATTTTAGCAGTAGTTTTTAATAAATTTTTTGAAGTATTATAAGCTGATTTGTTCAGCACATTATTGAAACCACTGATTTTGTTTTTCTGATCTAACCATGCAAAATTAGGATACAATATCAGGCTGTTGTTGCCGGAATAATAAGTAGTGTTACCTGAAGGATAGGTATTGTTTTTAATGCTTTCTGTATTCATCAATTCAACCGGTTCACCATTACCGTTAATATGTTTGCTGATGATGGAAATATTTTGAATACCTTTATTGAAGTGGCGGCTACTCACAATAATCTCGTTACCGGCAGTAATGTTATTGGATGTATTTACAAATGCATAGTACGTATTGTGCTGCGGTTTATTGATGTGGTGAAGTTTATTGATGGTTTTATTGGTAATAGCAGTAGGATTAATGGTTTGCTCTAATAAATTATTTTTATTGGCATCAGCGTGTATATTGCTATTGTCGGGTGTATTGGCATCAATCATTTGAACGTTACCAATGGGTGCAAGGGGCTTTATCAAAATATTTTTAGGCGGGTAATTGTAAATGGTAGTAGCCGTTAATGCAACAATAATAAAAATAGCAATAAATGTTAATGCTTTCCAGGAACCCGTACCATGCAATTCTGTACGAATATTTTCCCATACATGCTCAGATGGGTACATGCGGTGTTGTTTCACCTCATCTTGCAAGAATTGTTCAAATTCATCATGTATATGAAAATTGTTTTCCATCGTTCCTGCACTTATTTACTAAATGCTGCCAGCCAGTTGTACTCTTCCTTCGGGCTGTCAACAATTTTCTTCTTAATTAAAATAGTTTCCAACATAGTTTTGGCTCTTGTGTACTGACTTCTGCTGGTACTTTCTTCTATATCCAGCATTTCGGCTATTTCCTTATGGCTAAAGCCTTCTAAGGCATATAAGTTTAATACGGTTCTGTATCCCACGGGTAAAAGTCTGATACATTCTATAATTTGTTTTCCCTGCAATATGGAAGGGATGGTTTCATCTTTGGTATGCAAATGTGTTGCCTGCGACAATTCAACACTTTCATTAAATTTTTTATTCTTTTTTAAAAAATTAATGCAGGTGTGTACCATAATTCTTCTAATCCAGCCTTCAAATGCACCACGGTTTTGAAAAGTATTCATTTGTGTAAACACTTTTATAAAACCTTCCTGTAACATATCTTCCGCATCCTGTCTGTTATGTGCAAACCGATAACACACCGATAGCATTTTAGGGCTATATCTGTTATACAACTCACGTTGTGCAATGGGGTCATTGTACATACATCCAGTTATTATTGCCTGTTCAGTCATTACGGGATAAATAGTTACCCTTAAATATAGGACATTTTGAAATTTTAAATGCTGCTTGGCATTTTTTTTCTTTTGAGCGGCACATAGTATTTAACCGTTTATCATTTTTTTTCAAAATTCAAGCTGCTATAGCTTGTAATTTCTGAGTAGAAAGTTACATTTGCAACACTGTAACAAAAATTATTTGAAAAATAGGGGAAACATACAATCCTTTACCGCCGCTTTTCTTTTGTTGGTTATGTTGTTGGCTATAATGCCCAAACAATGGCTGCATTATTGGTTGGCACAACATACCGATATACCTGCCAGTGTTGCAATACCTAAAAACGGGCCTGTTATTCATGCAGTTGGTTATAGTTGCGATGTAAATAATATGGTGGTGGTATTGCCTTTTATGGGCGAACAAATAAATGTAATAATTACCCTGCCGGTTAGTTTTATCAATGCAACTACCATTTTATCTGAAAATATATTTTCATCAGGCCATCACACTTTTGCAACACGCGGGCCTCCTTCTGCCGTCAATAACTTCATCTGGTTGTAATTTAATTATTTATTTAACTAATGTAATTTTATGTTGAAAAAGTTATTACTGGCTTTGCCATTATATAGTATTTTATTTATTTTATTACCACAATTTGCAATTGCATGGGATGGGAATGAAGATTTGGAGCAGGTGGTTTTACATGGAAAAGTATTAGACGCACAAACGCAAAAACCATTAGTTGGCGCCACTGTAAGTATTCCTGATTTAAAATTGGGTGTTATTACAGATGATAAAGGTGAATATCAAATAAAGGGCTTGCCCGTTGGTAATTTTTTGATAGAAGTAAAATATGTAGGTTATGCAACTGCTACAAAAAATGTTGCATTGAAAGGTACTATAACGGCTAATTTCAGTTTGCTGGAAAGTGCTACTGAAATTGGCGAAGTAGTAGTAACGGGTACTTCAAAAGCAACACAAATTAAAAGAAGCCCGGTACCTATTGTAACCATTAATCATAGTTACCTGCTCAGTAATAGTGCCACCAATGCTATTGATGCAATAGCAAAAATACCTGGTGTAAGAACTGTTACTACCGGACCCAATGTTTCAAAACCTATTATCAGAGGATTGGGGTACAATAGAATTTTAACCTTATATGATGGTGTGCGACAAGAAGGCCAGCAATGGGGCGATGAACATGGTATTGAAATAGATCAGTTTAGTGTTGACAGGGTTGAAGTAATAAAAGGTCCTGCCAGTTTATCATATGGTTCAGATGCGCTTGCCGGCGTGGTCAATCTTATTCCTACACAACCAGCACCCGAAGGAAAAATGATTGGAGAGGTTTTGTTGAATTACCAAACCAACAATAAGTTTATAGGTGGTTCGGCAATGTTAGGTGCCACTAAGAATGGTTTTGAATGGATGGCTCGTGTTTCGCACAAACAAGCCGTGGATTATCAAAACAAAGTAGATGGCAGAGTGTTTGGAACGGCTTTTCGCGAAACTGATGCAAATGCTTCATTGGGTCTGCATCGTAAATGGGGTTACTCACACCTGAATTTAGTTTTGTTTGATGACTTGCAGGAAATACCCGATGGAAGCCGCGATAGTGCCACTTGGAAGTTTACCAGGCAAATTACTGAAATTGATACGGTACGACAAATTGTTTCTAACCATGATTTAAATAGTTATGCCATTGAAAAATTACACCAACATGTGCAACATGCCCGCATTTACTGGAGTAATAATTTTATTTTGGGTGAAAGCAGGTTAGATGTGAATTTGGGTTTTCAGAACAGCAGGCGCAGAGAGTACAGCCATCCTGAACTATTTACTATCCCTGGTCTTGATTTGCAACTGCAAACTTACACCTATGATGTAAAATATCATTTTCCTTCTTTAGACAATTGGGATATCACCGCAGGTGTAAATGGAATGTACCAGAACAATACCGTTACTAACGGTACCGAATTTGTGATACCCAATTACCATCAATTCGATATCGGAGGGTTTATTTTGGGTAAAAAAACATTTGGCAATTTAGATATTGCCGGAGGTGCAAGAATAGATGGCAGAACATTTGATAATCAAAAATTGTTCACTAATGTAAATCCTGTTACAGGGTTTGATATGGCGGTGAATGGCACAGATACAATTGGTGCACAAAAAATATTTTCTAATTATAAGCATAATTTTTCAGGGTTTTCCGGAAGCATAGGGGCAACCTATAATTTTTCTGAGAAATTTTCAGTAAAGGTGAATTTAGCTCGTGGTTATCGTGCACCCAATATTGCTGAACTATCTGCTAATGGTGTGCATCCGGGTACTAACATTTATCAAATAGGTAGTGATCAGTTAAAGCCTGAGTTTAGTTTACAGCAGGATGTTGGTTTGGTGTATTCTTCAAAATATGCCGTTATTCAGTTAAGTGTATTCAATAATACCATTAACAATTATATCTACAATCAGAAATTATTGGGCGCCAATGGCCAGGACTCCGTTTTGGTTCAGGGTAATCAGACATTTAAATTTGTTGCATCCAAAGCAAATTTGTGGGGCGGAGAGTTTAGTGTAGATCTGCATCCCATTAAACCTTTGCATTTTGAAAACAGTGTATCTGTTGTAAATGCCATTAATAAAGGTACAGATGGAAAGGCTGTTGCTGATTCAGAAAAATATCTTCCATTTATTCCGCCTGTGCACGGAACTTCTGAATTGCGATATAATTTTAATTTGGCAAAATCGGGTATTAAGAATGCTTTTGTAAAAGTGCAGTTGGAATATTATGCCAGCCAAAACAATGTTTTCAGTGCTTACGGAACCGAAACACCAACTCCGGGTTATAGTTTGTTTAATGCAGGTTTTGGAGGAAGTATTACCAATAAAAAAGGCGATGTGTTATTTAATGTGTATGTTATGGGTAATAACCTCTTCAATTTGGCTTATTGGGATCACTTAAGCAGGTTAAAATATTTTTATGGAAATTATCAAAATCCGGGTCCAAACGATAACCCACGAGAACATGGTATTTACAATATGGGTAGAAATGTTTCATTGAAAATAGATTTTCCGCTGAGTTATAATTTAAAGAAAAGCAGTTAAGTTGGTTTGTTTTTGGTAGAAATAAGGCCCACTCTATTACGGAAGGGCCTTTCTGTTATCTTACAAGAATAGATAGTGGATAATTTTAATTTTACACTGCAAATGATGCATTTAATTTGCGTTCGCCAATTTGCTGGCGCCACATGGCATAATATAATCCTTTCATAGCCACTAAACTGTGGTGATTGCCGGTTTCCACAATTTGCCCTTTTTCCAGCACATAAATTCTGTCGGCATGCATTATTGTACTTAAACGGTGTGCAATAAGAACAGTGATTTGTGATTTTTCGTTCGATACTGCTTTAATGGTATTGGTTATTTCTTCCTCAGTAATAGAGTCTAATGCGCTGGTGGCTTCATCAAATAACAATAAATGTGGTTTACGTATCAACGCTCTGGCAATGGATATTCTTTGTTTTTCGCCACCACTTAGTTTTAATCCGCTTTCACCTATTAGTGTATCAATGCCATTGTCTGCCTTAGTCAGCAATTGATTGCAGCTTGCCTTTTGTAGTGCTTCTAAAATATCCTCATCTGTAGCATCGGGCTTTACAAATAAAAGATTTTCTTTGATACTGCCTGCAAATAATTGGGTATCTTGGGTAACAAAGCCAATTTGTCCGCGTAGTTCATCAAAATTTAAATTGTGGCCATCTACACCATTATAAAAAATGGTACCCTCTTTTGGCCGGTATAATCCTACCAATAATTTTACCAAAGTACTTTTACCGGCGCCACTCGGACCTACAAAAGCAACGGTTTCGCCTTTTTGTACAGTAAAAGAGATATTATCAATGGCTTTATAATTAGCTGTTTGGTGTTGAAATGATACCTGATCGAAAGTTAGTATTTCAATTGCGCCAATATGAGTAGGTGTAACCGGTGAATGATCGGGCGTTTTACTCATTAAATGATGAAAGTTATTGATAGAAGCTTCTGCTTCCCGATAACTGAGCAAAATATTTCCAATTTCCTGTAATGGTCCGAAAATAAAAAAGCTGTAAAATTGAAGGGTAATTTGTTGTCCGGTGGTCAATATATCTTTAAATATTAACCACATCAAAACCATCATAATTACCTGCCTTAATAAGTTTACGAATGTACCCTGAATAAAGCCAATGGTTCTTATGCTTTTTACTTTCTTTAGTTCAAGTCCTAATATTTTATAGGTATTATTGTTTAGGCGTTTTATCTCCTGGTCAGTGAGCCCTAAACTTTTTACCAGTTCAATGTTTCGTAAACTTTCAGTAGTAGAGCCTGCCAGCATGGTAGTTTCTTTTACAATGCGTTTTTGTATGCTTTTTATTTTGTTGCTTAAGCGGTTAGTAAGCCATGATAAAATGGCAATACCAATAATATAAGTAGGCATTATACTCCAATGAATATGAAAGGCATATACAGAAACAAAAACAACACCCACTAAAATTCCAAACAATACATTAATAAAATATCCAATAAATTTTTCGCAGTCTGCTCTTGCCTTAGTTAAAATTGATAAGGTTTCACCACTACGCTGGTCTTCAAAATCCTGATAGGGTAATTGCATGCTATGCTTCAATCCATCTGTAAATAATGCTGCTCCAAATTTTTGAATAATTACATTTACGGCATAATCCTGGAATGATTTGGCAATTCTGCTTACCATGGCGGTGCCTACCATTAAGCCTAAAAAAACCAATACGCCATAGATATATTGCCATTCAGTTCTGGGTAATTTTTTTTCGTGATCAAAAAAATGTGGATGGTTGGAATATCGGTCAATTAATTTCCCGAACAGTAACGGATCGAACATGGAAAAAACCTGATTAATGGCTGCTAATAATAATGCCAATGCAATGAGCCATTTATAATGTTTTAAGTATTGTAACAGTAGTTTCATACATGTATTGTTTCAATGTTAAAAGCATGATTCATTACGCAAATAATGCACAAGTTTTCATACTTTTATTTGGTTTAGTGAAAAATGAAAACATATAGAAACAATAACTATGCAAATTTTCTGGTATGTCGAAAAGTCAGTTTAGTTTATTGCGATTTCCATACTTTTCCGTCTTTCATTACCCATTGTACTTGTTGTAATAATTGAATATTGTTTAATGGATTACCCTTTACTGCAATGATATCAGCAAAAGCACCCGGAGCTATAACACCAATTTTTCCATCTTGTTGTAATAAATCGGCAGCGGTAGTAGTAGCGGTTTGTATGGCTTGTAATGGTGATAGCCCATATTGCACCATAAACTCAAAGTCTTTTGCTTCCGGCAAATTCCACTCATATCCGCCAATATCGGTGCCATAAGCAATTTTTACACCTGCTTTCATAGCTGTTTTAAATATAGCTGGAGCAGCTTGGCGAAACTGTTGATTAATGAAACTGCCTTCTTTGGCTCTTCCATCTGCAACATAATCGTTTACAAAAATGGTGGGGCACCAGAATACACCTTTTTGGGCCATTGTATTGGCACATTCTTCATCCATGCCACTACCATGTTCAATACTTCTGGCGCCTGCTGCAATAGCAGCTAAAATACCGTCCCTGGTCATGGCATGTGCTGCAAAATTTTTTCTGCTTTTCCGTGTTTCATCTCCTATGGCTTCTATTTCCTCTTCTGTAAAGTTGGGAAGACTTCTGAAGGAACCATCGGGTAAGCGATAATAACCTCTGTCGGCATAAATTTTTATCCAGTCTGCTCCATGTGCCAATTGCTCTCTCACAGCTTTTCTGGCATCATCGGATCCATTAATTTCCTGGATGCCTTTTGGCAAATCAAGCTCCCAATTGTATTCTTTCGGACTAATAGGATAGTGCCCCACAGTATTAATAGCCCTTGTAGCTACAAACATACGTGGCCCGGGTATTACGCCATTGTTAATGGCTTTTTTTAAATCTACATCTGCATACATAGCACCTTCTGTTTCCAAATCTCTAATAGTAGTAAAGCCATTGTGTAATGCAATGTTTGCGCTGCGAGCTGCACGAAGGGTTCGGTAGGGAATGGATTCTTTCAGTAGTTGTTCGGCATAATCATCACTGGTAATATCGCCTTGCAATAAAACATGCGTGTGGCAATCAATTAATCCGGGTAAAACAAAATAACCGGATAAATCGATAGTACTATCTACTTTCTCTTGAAATTCCACCTTCGGAACAATTTTTTGTATGATGTTATCTTTAATAATAATTACCTGGTTATTACCAACGGTACCCAGTTTTACATCTAATAATTTCCCGCACTTTATAGCAGTTATTTTCTGGCTTCTTGCAAATGAAAACATCAGCAATAGTGTTGCAGATAAAATAGTGTATTTCTTAAGCATATGATTTGTTTTAGTACCTACAAGATACTAATTACTGCTTTTATAAATTCTACTGCCTGCAATTTTGTTGTAAAACCATCTTGGATGGCACTATTTTTATTGGATTTGTATTATTTAAAATGTTTTAATTGAGTAAATGCTTTATTAGAACATCCATGCTATATGCACCATTACCCGGTTATTTGCTTTTACAAATCCATTGGCTAAATTTTGCGATAATGGCGTTTGCCAGTTTGTGCCAATAGCCATGTTTTTGAATGTTGTTTCTAAACCAATTGTGCCTAAAAGGAGCTTGCCACCCGAAATATCTGCCTGTAACGCATGGTCAGTATCTTTTTGTGCCTGTTCAAACTGGCATCCAATATTAGGCACAAGCGTAACCGCTTTTGCAATACGAATTTTGTAATACGCCTGAAATATGGTTGAAAATTTATTGCCGTATTGGTATTCATGCATATTGGTTCCATTTATTTTATAATTAGCGGCTATGTTTATACCTGCATCTTGTAAACGAACATCATACATCAGGCTTGCCAGAAAATCGGTACTGCCGGTACCTAATTGAAATAAATTGGCGCTTTGCATATTGTTATCCTTATCTGCCGGATTGTATTTTCCGGTGGGTAATTTTATGCCTGCCCCTATCCAGAGGTTCTGTACCAACAATTTTTGGTATAGAGATTTTCTTTGGTTCAATACTTCATAAAATCCGGTAAATGTAATATCGCCAATTCCGTTTTTACTCAAATTTTCGGTTGCATTGGTTTTGGTATTAAAGCTATAAGGCACATTACCTAAAATGCGTACATGTTTGGCTATATTCCATCCGCCCCAAAGTTCGGCAGTAGTATAATTTTCGGTAGTGGTTAAATAGCTGCTGGTACCTCCTACACCAATGTGGGTACGTAAGCTGTTGTTTTGGTATCTTATTCCGAAAATATGTTTGTGAAATTCGGGCATAATGCCTAAATAATTATTGCCTACACCACATCCGCAAATATCGCATGCATAGGTGAACTGAACTGAAATGACTGCAGTTATAATGATGAGAAATACTTTTTTCATGTAATTTTTCATTTTTATTGTTCACTCAACAAGCGATTCTCCACAAAATTTTTATCGTTGAGTGTTTGTAAAAAAGCAAGTAATTGTTCTTTTTCTGAACTTGATAATGCTATTCCAATATGCCCGTTGTTTTTTAACATGGGGTCTAGATTAGGTGCGTTTTGAACTTGATTGCTGTAAAAATCCAGAACAGCCTCTAAAGTTAAAAAGCGCCCATCGTGCATATAGGGTGCGGTATAGTATAAATTACGTAAGGTGGGTACTTTAAATTTATATTTATCTGCATCCTGTAGTGTGATATCGTATCTGCCTACATCATCAATATTGTTTGGTGATAACCCGTTATTCCGAAATGAAAAATCGGTAAATAATGGTTCTTTGTGGCATGCAGCACAATTGTTTTTGAATATAGTATAACCTGCATTTTCATCATTTGTAAAGCTGGCTTGATGATGCATTACACTATCATACTTCGATTGATCGCTAACGCACATCACCATAAATTGCGACAATGCTTTTAATAAACGGGATGTATTAATTTCAGGTGTGCCAAATGCTTTCTGAAAAAGGGATGGGTAAACCGGAGATTTTTGCAGCGTAGCCAACAAATTATTCATGGTATTACCCATTTCAACATGGTTGGTAATGGGTGCAATGGGCTGTAGGTCTAAGTCGGCAATACCACCATCCCACATAAAAGATGGGCTCCATGCCAAGTTCATAATAGGTGGTGTATTTCTAACACCCAGGCTGTCAAAAATACCATGGCTTACACTATGCCCATGCTGGGTAAAAGCCGAAGTTTGAATATGACAGAAACTACAGCTTATGGTGTTATTGGCGGAAAGTGATGCATCATAAAATAATTTTCTTCCTAACACAAACCCGTTCTCCGTTATCGGATTAGTTTCAAAATGATATACAGGGGTTGGAAAAATATCCGGTTTGGTGAATCCGGCAAACACTTGTGTACTTTCTTTCTTGCAGGCAATAACGCCTGCAAGAAAGAAAGTTAATATCAATAATTTTAATTTCATACCAGTTAGTTTTCAGTATGGTTGTGTGTAAACATATTTACGTAGTTGTTAGCGATGGTTGCACTAAACGGACTAACCATTACCACTGAATTTTGCGCAATACTTACATTGGGAGTGCCATTAAATACTTTCATTACATCTACCAATAAATGTATGTTAGCTGATTTGGTGGCTTTAATTTTAGCAGTACCTCTGGCTGTTAAATCGAGTGTAATGGTTTTAATGTTATTAAGTGTTGGACTGGTACTGGTATAACCACCGAACAGTCCGATATGATACTGAAAAATATTACCATTTTGAGTAGATGCGGGTGAAGTGCCTTCCATCTTAAAGAAAATATAGCCGCTGTTCCAGCTCCAGTACATACCTGCGGCGGCACCTGCAGGATCTAATATACCGATTCTTTTACTGATGTCCAAGGTATTTCTCAAACTATCTACACCTACCATAAAAGTTAATTTACTGTATTCTCCTTCCGGTACACGCAATACAGGAATGGTTGATGCAGGCTTGCTTTCATCAATTAAAAAGTAGCAACTGTCTTGTGGAATGCTGTAAACACTACCATCTGTTTTGGTTAATGTAAAATTACTCACAAAATATTTTAATAAAGTAACTTTAAAAGCCTCACCACTTGCGTTGGTATAGTTGCCTGTATTTAATTGTAAATCCTGGTTGCCGGCTACATTATCAAACTCAACAGACAATTGTCCGGTTGCAGATGCATTGTATTCAGGTGCAACATTTTTTTTACACGAAACCAGAAAAAATAATGCAATAGAAAGGGAAAAAATAATTGATTTCATAATTATATTAAATTAGTATATTTAACAATCTGTTGTAGGATAGTGATAAAATTTTTTACCCGGGCTATTTTTTCGTGAATAGCGGGTAGTCAGAAACAGAATTGTTCATGTATACAACAGCCTTTCAATATTCAATTGAAAGTGATTGAACAACAATTCTGTTTGAAAACAGTGAACGATCTGTTTGCTTTAGCGCATAGTAATGCACCAATCAATAACTAAAGAAATTGAAATTGTTTTCGGTGAACAATGCAAAAGATAAATGACTAACCGGGAGGATGGAAAATAGAAAGTACAATTTTGGTTGGAAAACCAATACAGATAACGGCTATAAATTGCTGTAGTAAACCGGAATTGTTTTGAGCAATTGTAAAAAAACTATTGTAGTTTAATAAGAAAATTTCATCTCTGTTTTCGGCTTTGCGTTCGGGATTTTTTTGTTCGCTTTTTTCAGCTTTGGTTAATTGCTTCATCATTTGGCATTTGCCGTTACAATGCAGCATGGGTTTGTTTTTATTTTCACAATGAATGGCAAAACGGTTGGTATTTATAAAGTAATCGGCCACAATCAACAATTTGCTGAAAGTTTGCAGTAGAAAAGGAGCGAGAAATAATATAGCAATAGTTTGCTTCAAACAAACAATAATTTGCTGCAAAGTTATTTCAAATTTATTTACAAAACATGATTGTGGTCACAAAGTATTCGCTCTTAATATATGTTGTTTTAACCTGCCCACCCTTCTCTGTCTAAGCTACGATATTGAATAGCTTCGGCTAAGTGTTGCGCTTCAATATGGTTACTGCCTTCCAAGTCGGCAATGGTTCTGGCTACTTTTAAAATTCTATCATAAGCCCGGGCAGAAAGATTTAATTTTTCCATTGCTTTTTTTAGTAATGCTTCACCTGTTGCATTAATTGTACAAAATTCACGTAAGGTTTTGCTACTAATTTGTGCATTGGCATAAATACCGGGTAATGTTTTGTAACGTTCTGCCTGTATGGCTCTGGCTTTGATAACCCGTTCACGTATGGTTGCCGAATTTTCAGAAGTTTGTTGTCGGGTGCTTAACTCACTAAAAGCAACCGGTGTTACTTCAACATGTAAATCAATCCTGTCTAATAAAGGCCCTGAAACTTTATTCAGGTATTTTTGAACAGCACCGGCAGGGCAGGTACATTCTTTTTCGGGGTGATTGTAAAAACCGCAAGGGCAGGGGTTCATAGAAGCAATCAGCATAAAATTAGCAGGGAAGTCAACCGCTAATCTTGCTCGTGAAATGGTAACACGCCTTTCTTCCATAGGCTGACGCATTACTTCTAAAACAGTACGTTTAAATTCGGGCAATTCATCCAGAAATAGCACACCGTTATGTGCCAATGAAATTTCGCCGGGTTGGGGATTACCGCCACCACCCACCAAAGCAGCATCACTAACTGTGTGGTGTGGAGAGCGAAAGGGGCGTTTAGCAATAAGTGAAGCATTTTCAGGTAATTTACCTGCTACGCTATGAATTTTTGTAGTTTCTAATGCTTCCTGTAATGTAAGTGGTGGCAGTATGGTAGGTAACCGTTTAGCCAACATGGTTTTACCGGCACCGGGTGGGCCAATGAGTATGGCATTATGCCCGCCTGCAGCTGCAATTTCGAGTGCCCGTTTTATATTTTCTTGTCCTTTCACATCATTAAAATCAACCTCAAATTCATTTTGGGTTGAAAAAAATTCATCTCGTGTATTTACTACTAACGGTTCTGCCTTGCTGTTTCCTGAAAAAAAGTCAACTACTTCAGAAATATGTTGCACGCCATATACATCCAGATTATTGACCATGGCCGCCTCTCTTGCATTGGCTTTGGGAACGATTAATCCTTTAAAACCATCTTTACGGGCTTGTATGGCAATGGGTAATGCGCCTTTAATGGGTTGTATGGTGCCATCTAAACTTAATTCACCCATCATCACATAATCTTTTAATGTATCTGTATCCGGTAACTGATTACCGGCACCTAAAATGCCTATTGCAATGGGCAAATCGAATGCTGCACCTGTTTTTTTAATATCGGCGGGAGCCATATTGACCACCAAACGGGTGCGCGGCATTTTGTAGTTACTGGTTTTTATGGCACTTTCAATACGTTGTAAACTTTCTTTCACAGCATTATCGGGCAGGCCAACTATAAAATATTTGATATCGCCGCCACTAATATTTACTTCAATGGTAATTGAAATGGCATCTACACCATAAACGGCACTTCCATAGGTTTTTACAAGCATAGTTAACAGGGTATTTGCATTTGCATAGCATTATATTTATGAGACACTGCAAATGTTTGCTTTGTGTTATACGTTAATTTTTCAAAAACTAATATATAACAAAAATTGTGAAGCACTATAATTTATTCAATAAATCTACCACCCCTTCTTTACGCATAATTAAGTAACCCAAGCGGTCGTTACTAATGCCATCTTGTAATTGATAGCTGAAAATAAGCTGATCGTTTTCTATGCTGGTTTGAAAATATTTGAACTGAATATTTGAGTGGGTTTTAAGTTCATGACCAATTTCATATAAATGTGTTGATAAAATAAATAATGCATTATTCATTTTTCTGAGGCCTTCAATTACGCTAATGCTGCATTTTACGGCATCTTGTTGGTTGGTACCTTTAAACAATTCATCTATCAACACCAGCCATTTTCTTCCATCACTTATTTTTTCAATGGTTTTTTTGATGCGATGCACCTCATTAAAAAAATAGCTTTCGCCTTTTGTAATGTTATCGGTTAAGTTAATATTGCTGATTAAACCATCAAACAAACTCAATTCCATTTTTGAAGCAGGCACTGCCATGCCAATATGGGCAAGATATATACAAACACCTACGGCTTTAATAAAAGTGCTTTTGCCACCCATGTTGGCACCGGTTAAAAATAAAAAATTTTGATTGCGTTCTAAAGCAATGGTATATGGCACCGGTGTGTTTAATTGTAAATGGTATAAGGCTTCTGCCCTAATAAAAGGCTCATTGCATTCTTTAAAATCGGGAAAATGAAAGCTAAATTTTTTTGTGGCGATGGCTAAGCTTAAATAAGCATCTAATTTATTATATATTTCAATCAGTTCTTCAATACCGCTTTTGAAATGGTGTTGGATGAAATGCCCATATGTTAGCACTTCAACTTTTGTTAATGGCTTTTCTTTTTTAAACTGTAACATTTTTTGCGCCCATGGTTTGCTTAATTGAATCTGAATGGTTTGCATCCAGGTTGATAGCAATTTGCTATTGCCATTGCCTAGTAAAATGGTAATTTGTTGCAAGCCCTGCAAAAAACTAATGGTGTGTTCAACAGAATATTTGATTAATGAATAATCCCCCTTTTTTAGTGTGGCATAAAGCCATGCAGAAAATGGATCGGGCACGGGTTTAAAACTATCAACCGGTGTTTCAAAATACTTTTCCAGTACCATAATGGTACCATTGGTAATGGTAACCGGCCAGTCCGTTTCAATTTGTAACAATTGCTGTATGGTATTTTGTACATCTTGAATGGCGGCAATGTTGTTGAGTGGTTTCTGTAAAATTTTTTTTAAATATTGCCTTCCGCCGTCTGTGTGTGTAAAGTTGAGTTGTTGCCAGATAGCAATTGTTTCATTATTACCTAAAATAGATAAATCGTGTAAAGTGATATCGTCTACCTGCATACAATCTGTAAGTTATGAATAATCAATTGCTTTTGCTTCAATCTTTACCGGTTTTGTATTACTGTCTGTTAAATTGAAGCCTTTTACCTTTTACAGATGCATCTAGTACACCATTAGCATAAGCCAAATGGCCATTTACAAAAGTTTTTTCTATGTGCATCGGGAAATTGCTTCCTTCAAATGGACTCCAATTGCATTTGTATAAAATATTTTCTTTTGTAACGGTAGTGGGTTGCTGTGGATTAACCACTACCACATCGGCAAAATAACCCTCCCGAAGATAGCCTCGGTCTTTTATTTGAAAACAGTCTGCTACTGCATGGCTCATTTTTTCCACTACTTTTTCTATACTTATTTTTCCATCATGTACATATTGTAACATCAATAACAAACTGTGTTGTACCAGTGGTAATCCTGCATGTGCATGTAAATAATCAGCATTGTTACAAACCAATTTGCCGCTTAACTCATCTCTGGTGTAACCTTTTTCTTCTAAAGTGTGCGGTGCATGGTCGGTAGCAATTACATCTAACCGGTCATCCAACAAGGCTTCCCATAAAGCTTGTTGATTGTGTGGTGCTTTAATGGCCGGATTGCATTTAATTAAATTGCCTAAAAGGCTATAATCATTTGCTGTAAAATGTAAATGATGCACACATACTTCTGCAGTAATTTTTTTTTCTTTCAATGGAATTAAATTGGTAAATAACTGTAATTCTTTTGCAGTAGAAATATGTAATATATGTAACCTGCTGCCATGTTTTTGTGCATATTGTATGGCTTTCAGGGACGATTCAAAACAAACTTCATCATTACGGATAATGGGGTGGTCGGCAGCAGTAAGGGTTTTTTGTTGTTGTAAATCATGCAGGTTTTTTTGAATCATTTTTTCTTCTTCGCAATGGGTAGCAATCAAGACTTCACTGCCACTAAAAATTTTTTCTAACGCCAACGGATTATCTACCAATAAATTACCGGTTGAAGAGCCCATAAATATTTTAATACCGCAGATGTCATTTTTCCTTTTATTGGTTTTCATTACTTCTTCATAATTGTTATTAGAGGTACCCATGAAGAAGGAATAATTTGCCAAAGCATGTTGTTGGGCCAATTGGTATTTTTCTTCTAATAATTCCTGTGTTAATGCCGGGGGAATGGTGTTGGGCATTTCCATAAAACTGGTAACGCCACCGGCAACTGCAGCCATTGATTCTGTGTTGATGCCAGCTTTGTATGTTAATCCCGGTTCTCTGAAATGCACCTGGTCGTCAATACATCCGGGTAATACATATCTGCCTTCTGCATTCATTTCTTTTACGGCGCCTTTCGTGTCTATTTGGGGCGCTATTTTTTCTATACGGCCATCCTTTAGTAATAAATCGGCATAATATTTTCTGCCTTCATTAATAATATAGCCGTTTTTAATAAGGTATGTGTGCATGTTCCATTACTTTTGTTCAAATTAATTCAGCAAGATTATGAAATGTTTGCGTTATGTAACCCTGCTCCTGTTGCTTATTTCCTTTGGTACTGTGTTTGCACAGTCTGATTATGTGGAATTAGGCAGCCGCCAGTATGATTTATTAACCCGTTTAGAGTTAAAGTTACGCACTGATTCTGTATTAAATTTTTCTGCCGTAAAACCTTTTGAACGTAAAACAATTACCGACAGGTTGTATTATATTCAGGCATTGGCTGCTGCCGGAAAAATTCATTTGTCAAAGGTAGATAAATATAATTTGAATATTGTTTTAAAAGACAATTTCGATTGGAGACCGGGAATGGGCGATACCACTATTCCGCTCAAAAATCTATTCACATCTTCTATACGAAAAAATCCGGCCTATATTGGTGTAAAGCGTGGCGATTTTTCCGCCTATATTTCTCCGTTATTAGATTTGGAATTAGGACATGATAATAATCTGAATCATCCTTTATTCATGAATCGGCGTGGTTTTTATTTACGGGGAACACTTTCAAAAGGTATTGGCTATTATTCTTATTTTACCACCAATCAGGAGCGTGATCCTTTTTATGTGCAACAATATGCGCAAAAATACCAGGCCGTTCCGGGTGCGGGGTATTATAAAAATTACCAAACCGATGGTTTTGATTATTTTGATGCAAGAGGTGGTATTATGTTTAAGGCCGGAAAAAAAATCGATTTCCAGTTTGCCTATGATAAGGTATTTATAGGCAATGGTATTCGCAGTCTTATTTTAAGCGATGGCAGTAATGATATGCTGTTCTTAAAAATTAATACACGCTTTTGGAAATTTCAGTACTATAATTTGTTTGCACAGTTGGTATCCAGCTACCAACGTGGTCCGGATTATTTAAGGCCACAGAAATATATGACGATGCATTATTTAGATTTTCAGGCCACCAAATGGTTGAATATTGGTTTGTTTGAAGATGTGATGTTTGGCCGTTCTTCCGGTTTTGATTTGAATTATTTGAATCCCATAATTTTTTATCGCTCGGTTGAACAGCAGTTGGGCAGCCCCGATAAAGTAACGCTGGGTGGAAATATTAAAGCCAATGTTTTTAAAAACACACAGTTGTATAGCCAGATTATTATCAATGAATTTGTAATGAAAGAAGTATTGCATTACAAAAATGGATACTACGCTAACAAACAGGCATTGCAATTAGGCTTTAAATCAATTGATGTATTTGGGGTAAAGAATTTAGATGTGCAGGGCGAAGTAAATTTAATCAGACCATTTGTATACTCGCATTATGATTCGGTAGGTTCATTTACCCATTACAATCAACCCCTGGCACATCCATTGGGTGCTAATTTGCGGGAATTTTTGGGTGTTATTAAATACCAGCCCGTTAATCGTTTACAATTAACGGCAAAAGCCATGTACATAGAGCAGGGGTTAGATTCTGCCGGATATAATTTTGGTGCCAATCCGTTCGAGTTTTATACTTCTAACCGCATCAGCGATTATGGTTTTCATATCGGCAGTGGGTTATTGGCCAAAACAGCCATGGTTTCAACTACTGTTACGTATGAATTAATTCCTAATTTATTTTTTGATGTAACAGGAACCATTCGAAAGTACAAAGTGGTAAATCAGCCTGATTTTACTTCCAATATTATTATGCTGGGTATGCGGTGGAATATGGGTAGAAGAACGTTTGATTTTTAAAGTGCAATTTTTAATCTTCGAAGTGAATAGAAAAAATAATCATGCGTGATTGTAATTGCTGAAAAACACTGGCATACTTTAAATTAGGATCAGGTATCAGCAAATTGGTGAGTCCGTAACTGAATTTAATTTCGGGCGATATGGTTACAAACGGCAGGAAGAAGTTAAAACCAAGCCCGCCTTCCAACCCAAAATCATTTTTTCGCAGTTTAATAATATTGGGCACATTGCGCAGAGCCGAGTTGCTCGATAAATCGGTATCGAATTTTACGCCAAATAGCAAGTAGGTTCTAAAATTATCAATTCTGTCGGAGTTGAATTTAAAATGAACAGGCATACTTACAATGGTAGTAGGCAGGGTTTGTTTTTGTTCTTTCGATTCGCCGGGTGCAGTGCTGCCCAAAGTGTAGGTAAAGTAACGGGAGCCACCCAGCATGAGCGTTGGGTTAAATCGAATTTGAAAATGATCATTCAATCGTCCGGTAGCCAATAAGCCCAGCGATATACCTCCGGTTGAGCCTTGTTCAGCTGTTAATACACTATCATTAGCCAGGAAGTGGTTAGACTTTAACTGGTGTAAATATGATGAATTATAACCCAGCGTTAATCCAAAATAATAGGGCATATCATCGTGGTAAGGGCGATAAATTTCTCTTTGCGCCGAAGCCTGCAATACACAAAAAACGGGCAGAAAATATACAATTATTTTGAACCGCAATAAATAGTGCATATACCTAAACTAAGTGGTTTTAAATACGTTTGGGTAAATCCTGCTTCATGCATAATTGTTAAAAATAATTTACCTTCCGGGAAGGCTTGAACACTATTGTTCAGGTATTGATAGGCTTTTTTGTTTTTAGAAAATAATTGTGCAAATCCAGGTGCTAAAGTACTAAGGTAAAAATTATAAATGATTTGAAAGGGTTTAAAACGCGGTTTTGAAAATTCTAATATTACCAATTTGCCACCGGGCTTTAAAACCCGATGCATTTCCTGCAGGCCTTTTAATAAGTTTTCAAAATTGCGTACCCCAAATGAAACGGTAATGGCATCAAAACTATTGTCTTCAAATTCAATATTTTCACTATCCCCTTTCTGCAATATAATTTTTTGTGAGAGGCCCAATTTTTCAATTTTTTGTTTGCCTAAATCTAACATCCGCTCACTAATATCTATACCAATAATTTTTTCAGGATGCAGACCTGCATAGGTCATTAAAGCTACATCGGCAGTACCGGTAGCCACATCTAATATTATTTTGGGTTGAATGGTTTTTAACTGTTGAATGGCTTTTTTGCGCCATATTATATCGATACCACCACTTAAAAACCGGTTCAAAAAATCATATTTCGCAGCAATACTATTAAACATTTCAGCTACCTGCTCTTTTTTATGCAGATCGCTATTTTCATCAGGAACAATTGTATCGTGTGCAAATTGCGTTGGCATAGTGTGCGAAGATATTCATTTATTCATCCACTCGTTTTTAAAATGCCTGGTTTCATTTTAATAAATAGCATGATTTTTTGTTTGATGCATGACTATTAATGGTTAAATTTCATGCGAATTACCGGTTACCCGATAAAATATTCCCAAAAACAGTACAATATGATCCCCAAATGCACGGCAGTTTGTACTTTCACAAATAAAAATAACCCATGCAGACACCAGAGGCTATTCAGGAAATGAATACACAGATTGAATTACATGCACGTTTTATTGACCGCATTAAAGCCGAACTCTCTAAAATAATCGTAGGGCAGCAATATATGATAGATCGCCTGTTGATTGGTTTACTCAGCAATGGCCATGTGCTGTTAGAAGGTGTTCCCGGATTGGCCAAAACCCTCACCATTAAATCGCTGGCTCAGGCGGTGAATGGCCGTTTTAGCCGCATACAATTTACCCCTGATTTATTGCCGGCCGATGTAATTGGAACCATGATTTATAACCAGTCTAAAAATGAATTTCTGGTACGAAAAGGCCCGGTGTTTGCCAACTTTATATTGGCCGATGAAATTAACCGTGCCCCTGCAAAAGTGCAAAGCGCTTTATTAGAAGCTATGCAGGAAAAACAAGTAACCATTGGCGAAACTACTTATCCGCTACCCGAACCATTTTTGGTATTGGCTACGCAAAACCCATTAGAGCAGGAGGGAACTTATACGTTGCCCGAGGCACAGGTAGATCGGTTTATGCTGAAAGTAGTAGTGGGTTATCCTGATAAACAGGAAGAACAACTTATTATACGCCAACAGGTACAAGGTATAGAAATACAACAGGTACAGCCGGTTGTTGATATCAGCGAAATTATGGTTGCGAGAAATTTGGTGCGGCAGGTTTATATGGATGAAAAAATTGAAAATTATATATTGGATTTGGTTTTTGCCACCCGTTATCCCGACCAATATGGATTGGCTAAACTAAAGCAAATGATTGGTTATGGCGGATCGCCACGTGCCAGTATTAACTTAGCCCTTGCAGCAAAAGCCGTTGCCTTTTTACACAAACGCAGTTACGTTATACCCGATGATGTAAAAGCTATAGCAAAAGATGTTTTGCGCCATCGTATCGGTTTAACTTACGAAGCAGAGGCAGAAAACAGTACCACTGAATCAATAATAGATGCATTACTGGCTACCATTCAGGTACCTTAAATGATTGCAATTGTTGAAACTTATTTCCGGCACCTGAACACATAGAATATGGAAGCTTCCGAATTATTAAAAAAAGTACGTGAATTAGAAATTAAAAGCAAAAGGCTTACCAACCATTTGTTTACCGGCGAGTATCACTCTGCTTTTAAAGGGCGTGGAATGGTTTTTAAAGAAGTAAAAGAATACCATGCCGGAGATGATATTCGGTTTATTGACTGGAATGTAAGCGCCCGTATGAACGATACTTTTACAAAAGTATTTGAAGAAGAAAGAGAATTGGAAGTGTTTATTCTGGTAGATGCCAGCGCCAGTAACCTGATGGGTACCCGGCAACAAACCAAGAAGGAGCTAATTACAGAAATAGCCGCCGTACTGGCTTTTAGTGCATTGAACAATAATGATAAAGCCGGATTGTTGTTTTTTACCGATCGGGTAGAAAAGTATATACCTTCTAAAAAAGGACGTCAACATGCTTTGTATATGGTACGCGAACTGGTATCGTTACAACCCGGCCATCAACAAACCAATATTGTAAAAGCCTTACAATATTTAAATAATATAACACGGCATAAAAGCATTGTTTTTTTATTAAGTGATTTTGCCGATGAAGGTTATGAAGAAGCACTGCGGATAGCTGCTAAAAAGCACGATGTAATTGGCATTCAGGTGTATGATCTGTTAGATGTACAAATGCCCAATATGGGCCTGGTGGTGGTAGAAGATCCGGAAACTGGTGAACAATTATGGTTGGATACTTCCAATAAAAAAATACGTCAACAATATGCAGCCCAATTTGCCAAAATCCAGCAGGACGCTAAAAAAGTATTTAGAACAGCAGGTGCTGATTTGATGCAAATTGCTACCGGGCAGGATTATGTTAAAACCTTACAACAATTTTTTATTCAACGGGCATGAGGATACATCAATTCATACATCAATGCCATGCCGTTAGCAATGGTTTACGTAGATATTTTCTTAAAAAATATTGTTTATTTTTTTTGTTTATTCTGCCGGTATTTGCAATTGCGCAACAAGCCGGTGTTCAGCTCAATCCTGATAAAATATTAATCGGTAATCAGGCAAAACTTACTTTGCAGGTAGAAAATGTACAACAAAATAGCAGTGGTATTCAGCAATGGTTTCAGTTACCCGATACTTTTGCGCATATACAGGTAGTAAACCGTTCAGCTATTGATACCTTTACCGTTAATGGCAATACTATTCTTACCCAACATATTATCCTCACTTCTTTTGATTCGGGTAGCTGGAAAATACCGGTATTAACTGTGGTGTTTCAGAACAAACAAACTTTCGCCATTAAAAATACGCCTGTACTTACTGTATTACCTGCCGATGTTTCGGGCATGAAAGATTATAACGGGTTTACCGATATTATTGAAGTGCCGCAACCTGCTAAACCTTTTCCCTGGTGGATCTTAGTTTCAGCTGTATTGTCAATACTGTTGATTGTACTGTTAATTAAACGGATAAGGTTGGCGAAACGACGCAATCCCCTTCCCGTTATACCACCACAAAGTAATGATCAAGTATTGGATGCTATCAAAAAGTTGCGGGAAAAATATCCTTATTCTATTGGTGAACATCAGGCATTTTTTACTGAATTAATTGCTTTATGTCGTGTTTTTTCAGATGCTCAATTGCGGCAGGATACCCATAGTTTTACAACCGATGAATACATGGTAGCCGTAAAAAATAAAATAGGGGCAGAACCGGTGCAAACAGATTATTTTCAATTGCTGCGTTTGTCAGATGCCGTGAAGTTTGCCCGCTATATT
Source organism: Hydrotalea lipotrueae (assembly GCF_019249625.1). NCBI lineage: Bacteria > Pseudomonadati > Bacteroidota > Chitinophagia > Chitinophagales > Chitinophagaceae > Hydrotalea > Hydrotalea lipotrueae. The sequence continues at coordinate 75,757 of NZ_JAESDL010000018.1, forward strand.
CCCACAGAACAAGAAGTTGAAAATGCCTTTGTAATTGCAACAGATATGGTAAAAACAATGTATAAATATTCATTTCAACCCAAATAGTAATGCTCTCTGCCTGGCTACATCATACTGAATTTGCTTATCCCTGGGTGTTACCTTTTTTACTGGTAGTGCCTTATTTGGTGTATTGGTATATAAAAACTTATCGTCAACAAATTCCTGCGGTTCGTATTACAACTACGCATTTTTTAAGGGGTACTGCCGGAATGAAATCTAAACTAAAGCATTTGCCCTTTGTGTTGCGCATGCTGGCGCTTTGTGCTGTTGTAATTGCATTGGCCCGCCCTCGTGAGCAGTTTACCCGGCAGCAGATTGATGGAAAAGGTATTGATATTATACTTTGTATTGACATTAGTGGCAGCATGACGGAGCAGGACTTTGTGCCCAACCGGTTAGAAGCTGCTAAAAAGGTAGCCACATCTTTTGTAGATAGCAGGCCCGGCGATGAAATTGGCGTGGTAATTTTCAGCAGTCAGAGTTTTACGTTATGTCCGTTAACGGTAGATCATGCCACTGTGTTGAATCAAATTAATAATATTCAGAATGGATATTTGCAGGAAGAGGGTACTGCCATTGGCTCAGGCTTAGCCACCAGTGTAGACCGTTTACGAAACAGTACCAATAAAAGTAAAGTGATTATTTTATTAACAGATGGGGTTGATTTTGGCGGGCAAATACCACCCGATGTGGCATTGAATATGGCCAAATTATATGGTATTAAAGTGTACACTATTGGCGTGGGAAGTAATGCCAATAGAATAGATGATAACCATCATCCACTGAGCAACGACAACTCAATTCCGTTAGACTTTAATGAAGGTTTATTAAAACAACTGGCTGCCGAAACGGGCGGACAGTATTACCATGCTACCAATAATGCTGCACTGCAAAATATATACAAGAGTATTGACGGTTTAGAAAAGAGTAATATTACCGTTACTACCTACAAACGTTATACCGAGCAGTTTCAGTGGTTTGTATTAGCTACGTTGGTGCTGATTGTGTTAGAGGTTTTGCTGCGTTTAACATTGTTGAGAAAGTTTCCGTAGCATATTCATTTATTGAAAGGCAAAACGAACGGCTAAAGTAAATTGTCTTGGCCGAACATTCATTCCTGATTGCAGGGTATAATAGGGGTTAATGGTAGTAGTTACTATATAATTGTTGTTGATTAAATTGCGAACGCCCCATTCAATATCTGTTTTATTTTTAATTGTTTTTTTAAGAGTAAATCTGCAAAAAATGTGTTTTGATGATTAACAGAGCCATTGTTATAATAGTGTTCCAGTTGTGTAATGATGTTTACACCGGCAGGTAAAGTATTATTGTATTTAAAAATTTGACTATAGAGGAATGTAGTAGTCGTGGTAATGTTGTTAATGGAGAGTATTAGCCATTGCGGGTTAATTTGATAATCAACAGTTCCCCATTTTGTAAAAAGTTATTCAATCATAGCTAAGCATGCAGGGCCGCAATCCATTTGATTGAGTTGGTGAATAAAGGGAAAAATTGATTGCTTCACTTAAAATAATTATTCAATTCTGCAATTAGCTTACCACCTGAAGAGGGTCGTTCTGCCTTTAAATTTAGAATTTCTCCATTTTCGTTGACGATGATATAGCGAGGAATTTCAAATGAATTTTTACCGTATATCTTCTCCTGGATATTATCTATTAAATTTTTGTTTGCAATTAAATGAGCACCATCTAAGGAATATTTTTTAGCAGTCTTCACCCAATTATTATAATTTGAATAACTGTCTATGGAAATAAATAGTTTATTTATTTTCAATTTAAATAACGCTGAATCAATAAATT